>DATJAQ010000111.1:0-14731 GCA_035516075.1 Terriglobia bacterium
TGGAACTTTCAGGAACTCACCCGGCCCGAAGACGTGGTATACTTGATTTGCGCTTGATTCCACGGTGTAGTGCGGTCGCTCCGGTTGAATACCTGATCTGAGAGAATTCCCGCCTGTAGCTTCCTCCGTCTGTCTTCGGCGTAAATTGAAAACAAGACTGGCCAGGCCGGTTGGCGCGCCCGCCCGAAAACTCGCGCGTGTGCCGCGCCGGCGCTTGGCCAGAGAGAAAGGCAATAACAATGCATAGTTTTACAGAGCTACCACTTTCACCGTATACGAAGGAACGGCTGGCGGCAGCTCGCTTTACCGTACCCACTCCGGTGCAGGCTGCGGTGATCCCGCAGGCGCTCGAGGGCAAGGACGTCCTGGCAACGGCCCAGACGGGAACCGGCAAGACGCTGGCGTTCGTGATTCCGATCATAGAACACCTTCTGCAACGGACCGCGCCGGGCATCGCTTCCCTGGTGCTGGTGCCGACCCGCGAGCTCGCCATGCAGGTGGCGGACCAGTACAACGCGTTGCGGGGCAGGCAGCTCGCACCTGCGGCCCTGGTGGTGGGGGGCCTGTCGGAAGCGGAGCAACTGCGCGCCATCCGCCAGGGAGCCCCCGTGGCGGTGGCTACGCCCGGCCGGCTGGAAGACTTCCTCGGCCGCAAGCTCGTCAGCTTCGATCAACTGCGCATCCTCATCCTCGATGAGGCGGATCGAATGTTGGATATGGGATTTCTTCCCGCCATGCGCCGGATTTCGGCGGTGCTGCCCCGGGGCCGCCAGACGATGTGCTTCTCCGCCACCCTGGAAGCCTCGGTGGCGCACCTCGTCACCGGCGCCATGAGGAACCCCGTGCGGCTGGCCTTCGGGTCAACCCTGAAGCACTCGGACAACGTGCGCGTGCAGGCCTTCGAGGTTGCGGCCGACGGCAAGCAGCGAGTGCTGCACCATCTGCTTGCCCAGGAGACGGGTCGTTGCCTCATCTTTGCCAGGACCAAGCGGGGAACAGAGCGCCTCGCGCGCAACCTAAATCGCGAAGGATTCCCGGCCGCCATGATTCACGGCGACCGCTCGCAATCCCAGCGCAGCGCCGCCTTGGCGGGGTTTCAGCAGGGACGCTACCGCGTGCTGGTGGCCACCGACCTCGCCTCGCGCGGCATTCACGTGGAGGACATCGCCCACGTCATCAACTACGACCTGCCCGAGGCGGCGGAGAATTTCATCCATCGGGTGGGGCGCACCGGACGCGCGGGCGGGCGCGGGGTGGCGTCCACGCTCTTCGCGAGGGACCAGCGCTCGGAGTTGCACGAACTGGAGCAGACGCTGGGCATCCGGATGGAGAGAATGCAGGCCAACCCAGGCCACGCGGACGACCGCGCTCGGCGGCGAATTGAAGTGGACCGGGATCAGCCACCCACGGGCTCGCGAATCGTCCGCCTTCCGGGAGAGGTGCTGCAAGCCCAGATGCAGAGTTAACGTGCGCTCCGCTTAAGATCTCAGTACGCCGGGCGGCACCTTCGAAACGGCGCCCGCCCCTCCCCTTCTCTGAGTCTGCGAATCCCAACGACTTGACGCCAACCTGAGTGCCCTGAGAAACTGCCAGCGTCCGGGTTGCCGTCTGGAACGCACCGCATCGGCGCGTCGCAGTCCTGGCATCAACTGTCGTGAGATACGACGCCATCATTATCGGATCAGGGCAGGGCGGCAACCCTCTCGCGTACAGGCTCGCCGACCTCGGCTGGACGGTGGCGCTGGTGGAGAAAGCAGAGCTGGGCGGCACCTGCGTCAACACCGGATGCAGCCCCACCAAGACCATGGTGGCGAGCGCCCAGGTGGCGCACTATGTCCGCAACGCCGCTCGCTGGGGCGTGGAGGCCGGCGGTGTGCGCGTAGACCTCGCGGCGGTTGTTGCACGCAAACAGGCGGTGGTGGAACGCTTCCGCGCGGGGCAGCAGCGCAATGTCGACGCCCGAAAGCCTCTGCGCCTTTATCGCGGGGAGGCGCGCTTCACGGGCCCCCACGAGATCGAAGTTGGCGACGAGCCACTGGGGAGCCCGCGCATCTTCATCGACACCGGGGGGCGGCCGGACGTTCCCGACCTTCCCGGCTTGGAATCGGTAGATTATCTGACCAACGTCAGCATCATGGAATTGAACGACGTGCCGGAGCACCTCATCGTGCTGGGCGGCGGCTACATCGGCCTCGAGTTTGGCCAGATGTTTCGTCGCTTTGGCAGCCGGGTGACGGTGCTGCAGCGCAGCAGCCAGATCCTTCCGCGCGAGGACGCGGACGTGGTGGCTGAACTGCAAAAGGCGCTCGAAGCGGAGGGTATGACCTTTCTATTGAACGCGCATCCGACCCGCGTGGAGAAGAAGGAAGGCCAGGTTAGCCTCAGCATCGAGAGCGCTGCGGGTTCGAGCACGGTGACCGGCTCGCACCTTCTCGTGGCCACCGGAAGAAGGCCCAACACCGATGCACTGGACCTGGCAAAGGCCGGCGTGGAAACCGGCGAGGGCGGTTTCATCAAAGTGAACGGCCGCCTGGAAACGAGCGCGCCCGGCATCTGGGCCATCGGCGACGTGAAGGGCGGCCCCGAATTCACGCATATTTCGTACAACGACTTCCAGATCATTTACGGCAACCTGGTGGAAGGCAGGAGTCTGACCATCGACGACCGGATCGTGCCGTACTCGGTTTTCACCGACCCGCAATTGGGCGGCGTCGGCATGACGGAGAAAGAGGCGCGCAAGCAAGGATACCGGCTCAAGATCGGCAGGATGCCGATGACTTCCGTGGCGCGCGCTATCGAACGCGCGGAAACCGCCGGTTTGATGAAGATCGTGGTGGATGCCTCGAACGATTGCATCCTGGGAGCATCGATCCTGGCCTCGGAGGGCGGCGAGCTGGTGCAGATTCTCGGCACCCTAATGCTCGCCGGACTTCCCTACACCCTTCTCAAGGGGGCGGTCTACATTCACCCGACCCTGGCTGAAGGCTTCTTCGGACTGATGGAAGACGTGAAGCCCCTGGACTAACTACTGGCTTGGCGCGGTTTCGTTGCGCTCCCGAGACGCTCATGCATGGCGCGCTGCACATCACGAACGGCGACTCCGTCGAGCTCCGCGAGACCGGTCTGGGTGGCGAAGTCCTTACCTGGCGCGACATGCTGCACGAGGGCCCGGTGCCGGCCGGACTCACGCTCGACGAGCTGCGCCCCGTGCGCGCACGTTTTCTGGCGGACCTCAGCGGCACCGCCGAGCTGGAAGTGCTGGCCGACCTCGAACGGCGCGACCGGACGCTCGCCCGCTTCGCGGAGTTCGAAGAGGTAGTCCTCTGGTTCGAACACGACCTCTACGATCAACTGCAGCTCATTCAGATTGTGGATTGGCTGGCACGGCAGGAACGGGGCGGCGTGAACCTCAGCCTGATCTGCACTGGCACGTACCTGGGCATGTCGCGGCCGGCCGAGTTGCGCGCGCTCTATCCCACGCGGCGGGCGGTGGCCGTCGAGCAGTTCGCGCTAGCGTCGCGCGCCTGGGAGGCATTCAGCTCGGCGGACCCGAAGGCGCTGGTTGAACTCATCCGCGAAGACACATCCGCGCTGCCCTACCTTCACGGGGCGCTTCTGCGCCATCTCGAACAATTCCCATCGGTCCGGAACGGGCTTTCCCGTACCGAGCGCCAGATTCTGGAAATCGTCGAGGGTGGCGCCTCGCGCGCGGGTGATCTCTTCCGCGCCGACCAGGCCTGCGAAGAGCGGGTTTTCATGGGCGATCTCGCATTCTTTTCCCATGTGCGGCGCCTGGCCGCAGGCCGCCGGCCGTTGCTCGAGATCACCGGGGCGTTGAGCGCCGTCGGCACGAGTGCGTTGGCGATTACACCCGCAGGCACGGCGGTGCTGCACGGCGCGGCCGACGCCGTCAACTTGAACGGGATCGACAGGTGGCTCGGCGGCGTCCGTCTTCACGGCGGCAAGGTGTGGCGCTGGAACGGAGAGAACCAAACGCTCGTTCCGCCGCTGTAGCCCTCCGCGCTGCCTGCAACGTTCGCCCACCCTCTGAGCCCTCCGCTCCGATGCTAAACTGAAACGCGGATGCGCGAATTCCCCTCCCAATCCGACATTCTAAAAGTGTTCGAGCGCCAGCCCCAGAAGACTTTCCGCTTGCGGGAGTTGGTGGTGGAACTCGGCCTGCGCTCGAGCGAAGCTCGCGACCTGAAGCACGCGCTTAAGGAGATGTCTAAAAAGAGAAAGATCTTGTACCACAAAAAAGGACGGTTTTCGCTACCGGCCACCAGCCGCGCCGGCGGGCCCGAGGCACGGCACGGCGGGGCCGCGCCGCAGGCTGCCGTCTATCCTCACGCCGCAGGCCGCGAGTCGCGCCGCGGCCTGGTGAGCGGCCGGCTGATCGCTCATCGCGACGGCTACGGATTTGTGGTGCCCGACGATCCCAAAATCGGCGCCGACATCTTCATACCGCCGCTCGGTATGAGCTCGGCGCTGCACGGCGACCGCGTGGAAGTGCACGTCATCCAGAAGCGGTCCCCGCCTCCGCGGCCTGGCCAGCATCGCGGCAGGGGCGCGGCGGGCCGCGACCGCGCCGAGGGCCTGCGCTTGGAAGGGCGCATCGTGAGCGTCACCGACCGCGCCCAGAAAACGGTGGTGGGCCAGTTCCGCTGCGGGCCCCGCTTCAACACCGTCGCGCCTATCGACCGTCATCTTCCCTTCGACATTGTCATCCCCCGTGGTGAGGAATGGCCGGAGGAGTCCCTGCATCGGGACCGGCAGTTCGGCGGGGGGTCCGAATCTGCGCTGAAAATCGGCGCGGCGGGACACGCTGCGGGACGCCGAAGCGTTCGAGAGCTCGATCACCTGATTGTGGACGTCGAGATCACAGACTTCCCCGATCCGGTGCGCGGCATTCCGCCGCGGGGCCGGGTGATTGAAGTGCTGGGGCGCCGCGAAGACTTCGGCGTGGACGTGGAAATCATCATCCGCAAGTACCACCTGCCCCATCGCTTCGCGGACGACGTTCTCCAAGAGGCGGGGGGCGCGCCGGAGCGCGTGGCGGAGGGCGACCTGGCGGGCCGCCGCGACTTCCGCGGCCTCCCCATCGTCACTATCGACGGCGAAACAGCCAAGGATTTCGACGACGCCGTGTCGGTGGAGCGCCTGCCTCACGGCCATTACCGCCTCGCCGTGCACATCGCAGACGTGGCGCACTACGTCCGCCCCGGCACCGCCCTCGACCGCGAGGCGCGCCTGCGCGGCACCAGCGTTTATTTCCCGGACCGCGCCGTGCCCATGCTGCCGCTCGAGCTTTCGAACGGCATTTGCAGCTTAAACCCGCAGGTAGACCGCTTGACCATGTCGGCGCTGATGGAGATTGGCCCGGACGGCCGCGTGCTGTCCTACGAACTGACGCCTGGGGTGATCCGCAGCGCCCAGCGCATGACGTACACCGACGTATTCGCGGTGCTGCGCGGCGAGGTGGACGCGCTCGCGAAGTACTCGCACCTGGCTCATCACTTCCACCTGATGGAGGAACTGGCGCTCATATTGAGCCGGCGCCGCCAGGTGCGGGGATCCATCGACTTTGACCTGCCCGCGCCCGAGATCGAGTTTGACGAGCAGGGCCGAATGGTGGGCGTGACGCGCTCGGAGCGCAACATCGCCCACCGCCTCATTGAAGAGTTCATGCTGGCCGCCAACGAGACCGTGGCCACTCACCTGGAGCGCTGCGACGTGCCGACGCTGTACCGCATCCATGAGCAGCCCGACCCCAAGAAGGTGCTCGAGTTTGAGGAGATCGCGGCGGCCTTCGGCCACTCGCTGGGCGTCGAGTTGCCCCCCGCCCGGCGCCAGCGCGTGCACGCCCGCGAGCAGCGCGACCGCCATCCGCGCTTCGAGCAGCAGCTCGAGGCCGGGGAGTTCAAAATCACCTCACGCCACTACCAGCGGCTGGCGGAGCGCATCGCGGGAAAGGCCGAAGAACGCATTCTCTCCTTCCTCATGTTGCGCTCGCTCAAGCAAGCGCGCTACTCCGAGGCGAATGTGGGCCACTTCGCGCTGGCCTCGCCAACTTATACCCACTTCACCTCGCCCATCCGACGTTATCCGGATCTCATCGTGCATCGCACGCTCAAAGCCATCCTCGCGGAGCAGGCCGACGCTACGCGAATCTCACCCGGAGAACTGCACGCGCTCGGCCTAGAGACTTCAGAATCGGAGCGCCGCGCCGCGGACGCCGAGCGGGAGCTGATGGACTGGAAGAAGGTCACCTTCATGTCCGAGCGCCTGGGCGATCAATTTGACGCGCTGGTGATCGGTCTCACCCGGCACGGTTTCTTTGTGGAGCTCACCGACCTCTTCATCGAGGGGTTTGTGCCGCTCGACAGCCTCGAAGACGACCGCTACGTCTTTCGTGAGAATCTGAGGGCGATTGTGGGGTCAGAATCCGGACACGCCTTTCACTTGGGCGACCGCGTCCAGGTGCGCCTGGACCGGATCGACCGCGTGGACAATCGCCTGGAGTTTGCGGTGGTTCCTCCAGAGGGCGGACCTGGACCGGGCGCGCGGATCCGGGCGTACCCCCGGCGCAAAAGCCCGGCCTGAGGCCGCCGGCGCCGGCTCGCCGTCACGGAGTATCATGCGCCACCCGGCAGCGAGGCCGGCCGACTTATAATCGAATTCGGCATGCCATGGCTTCGCGGGCGTTGGCGCGAGGAAGAGGAAGACGATGATGAATTCCGCAGAAGACACAAAATTCGAAGTAGCGTGCCCCTGCTGCGGCGCCCGGCTCACGATTGACGCGCAGCTTGGCCGCATACTCGCGCACGAAGCCGCACCCAAACCCAAGCGCGCGGCGGATCGCGACCGCCTGGAGCGCATCAGCGACGTTCTCGAGAAACAGGCGGCCGCGCGCGAAGCGCGCTTCCGCGAAAGCGCCGAGGAGGAGAAGATTAAGCCCGATCTTCTGGCGCGGAAGTTCGAAGAGGCCCTCAAGAAGAGCCGCGGCCAGCCCGTGAAACCCGATCTGCGCGACATTGACCTCGACTAAGTGGGTGCCCCCTTCGGGCGCGACGAACGGGCGGCAAAGAGCCGCGAGAGAGCCGCAGCCCGGTCGGGATTCTTCCGCAGCATGATGCGGCGGAGGCGCGCGCACTCGTCGGCGTCGATGGGCTGCACGGTGCCGCGGCCCCGCGACGGCGTAAAGGCCTGGATGTGGTCGAGATCGGAACGGCGCCTGAGCGGATTTTTGAGGCGCACCGCTTCGCGCGGCGGGCAGAAATCCACTAGCGACCCCTGGCCCTGGTCCCGCCCGTCAGACGCCGCCCGCGCCACTCCCAGCAACTGCTTCCGGTCCACCTCGTAGCAGAAGAACAGGTCGCCGCGCTTCACTTCTTCGCGCAGAAAGCGAAGGCTGGAGGCGCTGCGAATCCAGCCGTCATTACCCAGCGGATACGGCCCTCGCGCCCGAGAGCGGAAATACTGGTCGAACTCCCATCCGCGGCGCGTATTGATTTTGAAGACCCAGCATTTCATCGTTGTGCGCCTGCGACACCCCAAGGACTCGGTAACAACATGACGCTGGCGCGCCGCTTGCGGACGCTCATGGTCTCAAAGGCAACAGCCGGATTCGGTTCTCTGCGATTTCCACGGTGACGATGGCGCCGGCTTCGAGTTGGTCGCGGCAGGCCTCTATGGCTCGAAGGTCGGTAGATCCGATCGCTGGAGGGAGGACGTCCTGGGTTCGAACTTGGATGACGCTTGGCCCGGAGGATCCGCGGCGGGCGAGAAGTACGCCAAAATCAAGGTCATGGGTGAAAACCGCGAATCCGTTTGCAACGGCGTACTCGAGGATATGCGAATCCGGGGCGGACACCTCGCCGACGCTGGACCAGTGGACAGCCTCGACGCCGTGATCCATGAAAAACCGAGCCCATGAGGGGCTCAGGTTCATATCGATTAGGATTTTCATGCTGCCGGGATGGGTAGTTCAATCTCCTCCACCCGCCAGGCGGCGTAGGCCAACGCCTGGCCGATGTCCTCTTCCTCGAGGTAAGGATACGCGGCGAGGATCTGTGCGTTGGAATGGCCGGTGGCGACGAGGCCTACAATCATCCCCACGGTGACGCGCATGCCACGAAGGCAGGGCTTGCCGCCCATGATTTCGGGATTACGGGTGATACGTTCCAGGTTTCGCATGTTGACCGCCGCAGTTCGGTAGAGTACACCGAAAACCGCTCTCCGCGTGCAGTGGTGCGACTTACAGGCTCAGGGACTGCGCGCCCGAGAGCGGAAATACCGGTCGAACTCCCATCTGCGGCGCGTATCGATTTTGAAAACCCAGCATTTCATCGCCGGTGGCGCTCATGCCTCCAAACGATGCGGCAGGTTCTGCGGGTGGCGGATGAACGCCTCGGCGGACGCGCATCCGCTTTCCATGCCGCGGAACTTCTGCATCGGCTCGTGATAGTCGTTGTAAAACGACGGCGGATCCTGGCTGATGTGGGCGAAGCAGGCCTGGCGCTTCTTCTCCACCATGCTGGTGATGTCCACGTAGTGTGTCGGGTGAAAGTCCTGAGTCTGGTCGCCCAGATCCACTTCGGAGTAGTAGAGCTGAAAGCTCCTGCCGCCCCGCAGCCAAGCGTCGTAGACGAGGAGCGACGCCGCGCGATGATCGCGGTGGCTGTCAACGGGCCAGGGCGCGAGCACCACGTCCGGTTTGGCGGCTTCGAGAACGCGCCGGAAGTCGTCGTAGCGTGCGGTGCTCACCTCGGTAGCGCCGTCGATCTGGCCTGCAAACACCGGGTGAACACCCAGGATGGCGCACGCCCGCTCCGCCTCGGACGTGCGAATCGCCGCCGCTTCCGCAGGCGTCTTGCCGTTTATGCCCGCCTCCCCACGCGTCAGGTAAACTGCAGTCACGGGGTGGCCGAGGCTCGCGTAGAGCGCCATCGTGCCGCCGCAGCTCGACTCAGGGTCGTCCGGATGCGCGCCCACCACCACTACGCTCAGCTTGTGCTCGGTCTCCGCCGGGCCCTGAACGGCGCCTGCCAGTGGCAGGCCCAGCAGGGCGCCGGCGGCCGGGCCTGCGGCCGCCAGCAGCTTTCGTCGCGTGATGCGTTCCATAGCGATTGCCGGGAGAAGTGCGCCCGCGCGATTCTGAGGCGTGCGCGCCGCCCCGTGCCCTCACACTTCGTGACGTGGCCGGTTGCGGCGCACGTAACCGCTGTCCACAATCGGCTCGGAGTCGCACTGAGCCTCGATCACAGTAACGGGTTCGTCCGGCGCCGTAACGGGCAAGCCGTCGAAGCGCGCTGCGATGTCGTCCTGCATCACTGTCACCGGCCGGCCCGAAGCCAGCAGGCGGGCCGAGGTCACTTTGGAGCGCAGTCCCCCGATGGCCACCACTACGGGCGGATGCTCGAAGGCCAGGGTCTCGGTGCCGAGGGTCTGGCCGGGCCAGAAATGGACGTGAATGTATAACTTGTTGCCCTTGCGGGTGTAGCCGGCGTAGGGATGCCAGTCGCCATGGCAGCGGTCCGTCCCGTAAATGCTGGCGCCGTTGCGCGACATCCACTTGCCAACTTCGCTCAGGGTCCGCACCGACTCCTCGGGGATGGAGCCGTCCGGCTTGGGCCCGATGTTGAGCAGATAGTTGCCCGCGCCGCGAGCGCATTCCGCAAGGTTACGCACGATGGTCTTGGTGCTCTTCCAGGCGTCGTCCGCTTTCTGGTAGCCCCAACTGTCGTTCATGGTCATGCAGGTTTCCCAGCCGCGCCCCGCCTTGGCCGCCACAATCTCCTGCTCGGGCGTGGAGAAGTCGCCGGGCAGGCCGTTGCGATCATTCACAATGATGTCGGGTTGCAGCTTGAACACCATTTCGTTCATTTCCTTGGAACGCCATTGCTCGGCGTTGAGAGGCCAATCGACGTCGTACCAAAGCACGTCGATCTTGCCGTAGTTCGTCATCAGCTCGCGGACGAGGCCGTGCGTGTACTCCACGAAGCGCTCGCGGGCCGCGTCGTCAGTGGCGCAACGCGCGCCGTCGGGGTGATGCCAGTCCATGAGCGAATAGTAGAAGCCGACGCGCAGCCCTTCGGCGCGGGCGGCGTCGAGGTACTCGGCCGCCAGGTCGCGGCCCGGTCCCTGCTTGGGCGCGCAATAGTCGGTGAGCTTGGTGTCCCAGTGGCAAAAGCCCTCGTGATGCTTGCTGGTCATCACCATGTACTTCTGCCCGGCCTGCTTGGCGAGCCGGGCCCAGGCGCGGGCGGCGTGAGGCTGAGGCTTGAACACCTTGGCCAGGTTCTCGTAATCGGCCACCGGGATGCCTTCCTTTTCCATCGCCCACTCGTGATGGCCGAGCACGCTGTAAAGGCCCCAGTGGATGAACATGCCGAAGGTGGCCTGGTGCCACCACTGCATGCGGCGGGCGCGATCGGCCACCACTTCAGTGCTCTCCGCGGGGGCCGCTTCTTGCGCGTTCAGCCATAGGGCGGGTTTCGCAATTCCGCTTGCGGCCGAAGCGGCGGCTGCGGCGCTCGTGCCGAGCAAGCGCAGAGAGTCACGGCGGGAGAATCGATCAGTCAGCATGGTCAGGCTCCTCTCGTCATTTCACGGCGCGGGCCCAATTCGCCCCGCGGGGCACACTATAGCGGGCGCGCCGGCCAAATTCAACCGGGGAAACCGCGCGGGCGGCAGGCTGCATCTGACTCCTTTGCCCGGGCGGCGTTCACGCGGCGAGCCTTGCGCTGCGGTCGCCGCCGAGCGGACTCGCGTGCTACGATAACTGGTTAGCCGCGGGACCGAGACCCATTCTATGCGTTCCATAACCCGCCCGCCCGGACCGAAAGGGCACTTTCTGCTGGGCGTGCTTCCCGAAGTGCGCAGGGAAGACGTGAAGTTCGCCACCCGCATCGCGCGCGAGTACGGCGACATCGTATTCTTCCGCGTGGTCAACATCCCCACCTACCTCATCAGCCATCCGCGCTACATCGAGGAAGTGCTGGTCACCAACTACCGGAACTTCATCAAGGCGATCTACCTGCGAGAGAGCCGGGCGCTGTTCGGCGAGGGCCTGCTCACCAGCGACGGCGACACCTGGGTGCGCGAGCGCCGCATGGGCCAGCGCGCCTTCCGCCACGAGCATATCGACACCTACGCCGAGACCATCGTGAACCACACCGAGCGCAAGCTCGAGGCCTGGCAGGCCGGCGACACGCGCGACGTGCACCAGGAAATGATGCGTCTCACCCTCGAGATCATCGCCCGGGTGCTCTTCGGCCGCGAGCTGGCCGACGAGCTCGAGGACGCCACCGCCGCCATTAACGTCTACCTGGAACAGTTCGCAGACCGGTTCGGAATGTACGCTGTCCCGGAGTGGATTCCCACCCCCGGCAACGTCCGCTACCGGCGCGCCATGCGACGCCTGGACGGCATCATCTACGACGCCATTCGCGAGGGCCGGCAGTCCGCCGGCGATGAGCAGAGCCTGCTCGCCGCCTTTCTGCGCGCGCAGCAGTTCTACGGCTTTGAGCTCTCGGACAAGCAGCTTCGCGACGAGATGGCCACCCTGTTCTTCACCGGCCACGAGACCACCGGCCTCGCCCTCACCTGGACGCTCTTCCTGCTCGGCGAGCATCCCGAGGCCGAGGCCAAGCTGCAGCATGAGCTCGACGAGGTTCTGGGCGCCCGGCGCGTCACCCTGGCGGACATCCCCCGGCTGCGCTACCTCGACTGCGTCATCAAGGAATCGCTCCGCCTCTACCCTCCCGCTTACGGCGTGGTGCGTGAGGCGCTGAACGACTGCGAAATCGGCGGCTACCTGATCCCCAAGGGCTCCACCGTGGCCACCTTTCAATGGGTGATGCACCGCGACCCGCGCTACTTCGACGATCCCGAAAGCTTCCGCCCCGAGCGCTGGGCCGACGGACTCGCCGAACGGCTCCCCAAATTCGCCTACTTCCCCTTCGGAGGCGCGCCGCGAATTTGCATTGGGAAGGATTTTGCCCTGTTCGAAACCGCCCTGGTGCTGGCCACCATCATGCGGCGCTTCAGCTTCCGCACCGTTCACGGTCACCGCACCTGGCCCCTGCCCTCGCTCACCCTGCGGCCGGAGTACGGCATGAAGATGGTGCTGCACGACCGCGCGGCCGTACCCGTGCCCTGACGCGCCGCGGAACGGGGCTCACCTCAGCAGCACTGCACTCCTCAGCGAGACTGGTCTTGAAACAATAGCGGCGCGAAGGCGGCCAGGTTGCGCCGCCACACCATCCAGGTGTGCATGCCCGGGGTTTCGATGTCAGTGTGATGGACGCCTTTGGAAGTGAGCCAGTCCCGGAACTTGCGATTGGGCTCGATGAGGTGGTCTTCGGTGCCGCAGGCGATCCACAGCAGGCGCAGTCGGCCGTTGGCCTTGGCGTCGAGCCCCGCGAACTCGGCGTTGTAATCGTCGCTGAGCCCGCCCGCGCTGAAGGAGCCCACCCAGGCGAAGTGGTCGAGGGTGTTCAGACCGGTGTAAAGCGACTCGGCCCCGCCCATGGAAAGGCCGGCGATGGCGCGGTCGCTGCGGTCGCCCGAAACGCGATACGCCTTCTCCACCTGAGGGATCACCTCCCTCAGCAGCGCCTCGCTATAGTTGTCCATGTTCCGCCGGATAAGCGCAGCATCCCCAAAGGCACGGAATCCCCGCTTCAGCACCTCGGGCGCGCCGTAACCGAGGGTCATTACCACCACCATGGGCCTGGCCTTGCCCTCGCCGATCAGGTTGTCGAGGATCACGTTGGCGCGGCCCACCGCCGTCCAGCCGCTGGCATCGTCGCTATAGCCGTGCAGCAGGTACAGCACGGGGTAGTGCTGGCCGAGGTTGGCGGCGGCATCGTAGCCGGGCGGCGTGTACACATAGTAGTCGCGGTCGTCGCCCACCACTCCGGAGTGGTAGAAGTGGTGGTGAATCACGCCGTGCGGTACGTCGTTCAGCTCCCAAGGCAGCGACCCGGGGCCGGGCACGTGCACCATGTTCGAGAGGAACAGCAGGTTGGGCTTCAAAAGCGGGTTGGAGGGATCCACCAGGCCCACGCCGTCGGCAAGGAAAGTGTAGCCGTAATAGTCCGGCTGGAGCGCCTCCGTAGTGACGCTCCACACGCCCTGGTCGTCTTTCTGCATCGCCGTGGGCGCGGCCTTGCCTTCGAGCGCCACGCTAACCTGTTTGGCGTTCGGGTCGCGAAAGCGAAAGGTGACGGTACCGTCCGCGTGGACCTCGGGCGAAACGATGGGCGCTGGCATGGCCGGGCGCGCGGCCTGCGCCTGGGCGGCGGGTCGAGCCGGCTGCGCCGGGGCCGCCGGAGTTTGTGCCACTGCGTGCGCTTGCGCCCAACTCATGGCGACAGCAGCGAAGGTGGCGAGTACCAGGAGATGAAGACGTTTCATGGCGCAATGTCCCTTCTAAAGTGAAGATCGGTACGCGGGGCTCGGATCAAACCGGCCCCGGCCGGAGCGGTGAGTATATCGCAAGGGAGGACGAAAAAAGGCGCCAGCTGCGACGGCAATCACGTAGCCATCGAATCACGCCATAGCCCGCAGGTTGCAAGGGGTCCATTATGGACGTTACGCGGACCCGACCGGGCTCCGAGCCACGTCTAGCACGGGATCAGATCCACGAAGGCAAACTGATCGCGAAGCACCGTCTCACCCACCGACACGGACAGGGGAAACTTGAACATGGGCCCCTGGTACACAAACGAATGGAACTCGCCGCGCTCTCCGCAAGGATCGATACCGTCGGGCAGCGAGCTCAGGAGAGCTTCATCAAAATCGTGGCCGGCAAACGATGACGCCAGTTTCGTGGTGTCAACGCAAGTCAACTTTGCCTGCAGACCCTCCGCGATCATTTGCCGTGCCAGGTCACGGGTAGGCAGGCCCCAGACGGGAAATATCGGCTCCAGGCCCGTGCCTTTTAGTTGGCGCTCCCTATAGGCACGCACATCCTCGAGGAACAGATCGCCAAACGCGATCCCCTCAACGCCTTCCTCAACGGCCTTCGCGCAGGCTTTCGCCATCAGCGATTCGTACTGCTCATTGGAACACGGCCACGGCAGGGGCACCGCCCAAAGGGGGATGCCGGCGGCGGCAGCCTGCAGCTCAACCAGGGCGTGGCGCACCGCATGCATCGCAACGCGGTCTGCTGCCTCGTTAAACGTGGTGAGCAGACCCACAACCTCGCAATCGCCTTGTTGCCGCAGCAAGTGAAGGCTCCACGCACTGTCCTTGCCGCTGCTCCACGAAAGAAGAATGCGCTTCTTGGTCATTTTGTCCCTTGGACAAGCGAGCGGTGGGCCATCGGAAGGGTGCTGGTTGCCGGCGACATGACGAACTCGGAATGGAAACCGGAACCGGCGAAACGATTCTGAGGCCGGGCTCTCATTGCTCACCTTCGCGCGCAGGGCTCACGCATCCCGTTCCGGCACGTCCTGCGACTCTTGCCTCAAGCGACGGGCGGCCCCGGACTCTCACAGGCTTCCCGATGAAGCTGCTATCGCGGCGCCCGAACCAAAGGCGGTACATTCATTACGCTGGCCCGGGGAGAATGTCAAGAGCGCGATTCGAGACGTGTTAAATGTTACCGCTGAGGGGCTGTCGAGACATTTGAAAATGTTACCCGTCGCGTCGCCGGGGATGTAACCCTCCAGAAGGACTCTGAGGAGGGTCATCATGAGCCACGCCTCGCGCTGGGAGTATT
>DATJAQ010000112.1:0-2993 GCA_035516075.1 Terriglobia bacterium
ACCGCGATTTCGTCGAGCGAAAGGGTGAACATCAGCAGCGCCGCCCCGATGAGCGAGAGTCGCAGGTTCGGAAGGGTGATGCGCCAGAACGTCTGCCAGTAATTCGCCCCGAGATCGAGCGACGCCTCTTCCTGCGCCCGCTCGAGCACCTGGAGCCCGGCAAAGATTTCAGTGGTGGCCACGGAAATCAGCGCCGTGCCGTGACCGAGGGTGATGGTGACCAGGCTCAACTTCATGCCGAGGGCGACAAACAGCATCAGCAACGACAGCCCCGTGATGATCCCGGGCAAGATCAGCGGCAGCAAAACGAGGCGGCGAAACAGCTCTTTACCAGGAAATGACGCGCGGTCGAGCATGAGCGCCGCCGGCAACCCCAGGGCGAGCGCGATGGCGACAGCGCACCCGGCCACGACGAGACTGTTTCCAACCGTGTCCCACAGCGGACCGTCGGCGGCGAGCACCCGATACCAGGCGAGCGTCAGGTTGTGCGGCGGAAATCCGCCCACGCCTTCGCCGTTGAACGAATACACCACCAGCACCGCGATCGGGAAGTAGAGGAACGCAAAAACACCGAAGGCATAAATCCCGAGCAGCCGGGACTTGGGGCTCGGCGCTCCAAACGGTACCTTGCCGCTCATCCGAAGCTGAGCCTCTTTTCCGCCCACTGCACCACCGATATCAGGGTCACAACCAGCAGAAGCATGCTGAGCGAAATGGCGGCGCCGAGCGGCCAGTTGTAGGCGGCGCCGAACAAGCTTACGACGACGTTCGAGATCATGATACCGCTCGGCCCGCCGAGCAGCAGCGGCGCCAGAAAGTCCCCCAGGCTGAGCACGAAGGCGAAGGTGGCGCCCGCCAGAACTCCGGGGAGCGAGAGCGGCAGGATGACCTTGAGAAAGGTTCGGCCCGGTGTCGCGCCCAAGTCTTCCGACGCTTCGAGTAATGGCCGCGGGATGTGCTCCAGCGATGCGTAAATCGGCAGAAAAGCGAAAGGCGTGTAGATGTGCGTCAGTGTCAGCACCACGGCCAGCGGGCTGTAAAGGAGCGCCTCCACGGGATGGCGCGTCAGGTGGAAATACTGCAGCAATGTGTTGAGCACGCCATCGCTGCCCAGGATGGTCTTCCAGGCGTAGGCGCGCACCAAGTAACTCACCCAGAGCGGGATGATGACGAGCTGATAGAGCAGGTGCTTCCGGACCGCAGCGTGGTACGAGAGAAAGTAGGCGAGAGGGTAGGCCAGCAGCAACGCAAACAGTGTTACCGAGCCGGCGATCTTCACGGAGCGCAGGAGCACCCCAAAATACATCGGATTCCGCCAGAGTTCGCGGTAATTCTCGAGGCCCCAGGCGCGCACGATGCTTCCGGCCGACACGTGCCAGAAGCTGTAGGCGAACAGCAGGCCGTAAGGCAGGAGGAGGAATACCGCCACCCAAACGAGGGGCGGGATGCCGACGGCGGCCTTGTAGGTACGCGAATACATAAGACGCGCGGTTTACGAACGATGAACGACAAATAGTCAGCGACGGACTTTCGCAAACGTCATTCAGGCTTCATCGTTCAGCCGGGCGGCATCGGCCGCATTGAACTCGAACGCCCACGAGCCCTCGATTTCGCCGCGACTCGGAATCCGAGCCAGCAGCACCCGGCCATCCGGGCATTCGATCTCCAGCAAGTCTGTGGCGCCGCCGAAAACCTGACGCCGCACGGCGCCGGCAAAGAGAACGGCCTCTCCATTGCCAGCTCTTTCGTCTTTAGCCGTGGCCGAAAGCGCGCTTGCCACCGGATGAAGAAGGCGGATATTTTCCGGCCGCAGCGAAAACGTTGCCGAATCAACCGGCGCGCCACTCACGCGCCAGGTGAGCGCCCCGCATTGTGCCAAGCCGCTCTCCACGCGCCCGCGAAGCAGGTTCGTCTGGCCGATGAAGCCCGCCGCGTAGGCCGTTGCCGGACGATGGTAGATCTCACGCGGCGCCGCCACCTGCTCGAGCGTCCCTGCCCGCAGAAGCGCGATGCGATCGGAGAGCGCCATGGCCTCCTCCTGGTCGTGCGTGACGAAGACAAAGGAGATGCCGACTTCGCGCTGCAAGGATTTGAGCTCGAGCTGCATCTCGCGCCGCAAGCCGGCGTCCAAGGCTGACAGCGGCTCATCCAGCAGCAACAGCGCCGGGCGATTCACCAGGGCGCGCGCCAGCGCCACCCGCTGCTGCTGTCCGCCGCTCAGTTGCGCCGGACGGCGCGCGGCGAAATCACTCATCTTTACCATGGCGAGTGCGTCGCGCACGCGCTCCGGAATTTCCGCACGGGCCACTTTGCGCACGCGCAGGCCGTAAGCCGCATTCTCGAAGACCGTCAGGTGCGGGAACAGAGCGTAATGCTGAAAGACCGTGTTGACCCGGCGGCGGTAAGGCGGAAGGGGATCGAGGTGAACTCCTCCCATCCAGATCTCCCCTTCGTCCGGCCGTTCGAAGCCGGCAATCAACCGCAGCAGCGTGGTCTTGCCCGAGCCGCTGGCGCCCAGAATAGTCAGAAACTCGGCCGGGGCCACCTCGAGCGAGATCTGCCGCAACACCGTCACCGCGCCGAAGGTCTTGGAGACGGCCCGGACGTTCAGCAGGGGGGCTGCCGCACCGGACACGCCGGTTTTGCCGCCAGCCTGAGCGGGAACGATCATCATCGCGAACCCTGGGCGGCGAATGACGAAACGAGACTGAGCCGGCACCGTTACCAGCGTCCCATCAGTCCGAATTCACAACTCTCTGTTTAGGGGGCCGCCTTCACTTCGTTCCAAATCTCGTTGTACTTGTCACGCCTCGAAACGCTCTCCCAAAAATAGATCCGTTTCTGGTATTCGTCGACGTTATCGAGGTGGAGGTTCTTGATCTCCTCGCCATTCATGAAACGGGCCGCACCGGGGTTGGCGGGAGTATAGCCGGTCACATCCGTCACCATTTTCTGGGTCTTCGGATCGATCATGTATTCAAGAAATTGGTAGG
>DATJAQ010000113.1:0-2015 GCA_035516075.1 Terriglobia bacterium
CTGCGTCGCCAGGATCAGGTGGATGCCCACCGCACGCGCCATCTGGGCCAGACGCGTGATCGATTCTTCCACCGTCTGCGGCTCCACCATCATCAGGTCCGCCAACTCGTCGATCACAATCACCAGGTACGGCAGCGGGCCCTCGGCCTGACCATTGTTATCGAACAAGTTCAGCGTGGACTCCGCCTCGAACAGCCGGTTGTATTGCTCGATGTTGCGCACGCCGTGCTCGGCCAGCTTCTTCAGCCGCTCTTCCATTTCGAAGGTGGCGCGCCGCAGGACGTTGGCCGCCACTTTCGGCTCCGTCACGATGGGCGTGTAGAGGTGGGGGATGTCCTCGTAGAGATTCAGCTCCAGGCGCTTGGGATCGATCATGATCATGCGCACTTCGTCCGGTGTGGCTTTGTAGAGCATGGAGACAATCATGGAGTTGATGGCCACGCTTTTGCCGGATCCGGTGGAGCCCGCAATCAGCAGGTGCGGCATCTGCGTGAGCTCGCCCATGCGCATTTTGCCCGTGATGTCCTTGCCGAGGCAGAGAGTCAGCTTCGAAGACGACCCGGTGAAGTCCGGCGCCTCGATAAGCTCGCGAAGGTAGATGACCTCGCGGTGCAGGTTCGGCACTTCGATCCCGACCGTGGATTTGCCGGGCACGCGCTCGATCAGGATTGATTCCGCCTTCATCGCCAGGCAAAGGTCGTCCACCAGATTGGTGATGCGGCTGTACTTGATGCCCTTGTCCTGCAGGAATTCGAAAGTGGTGACGACCGGACCGGGATGGATCTGCGTTACTGCGCCGGTCACGCCGAACTCGGCCAATTTCTCCACCAGTCGCCCGGCGCGGTCCTTCAACTCGTCCTCGTCGACGCCCTGCTCTTCCTCAGGCGGACGCAGCAGAGCCGGACTGGGCAGCTTGTACTTGCGCGACTTCGAGGCAACGCGGGGCGCTCGCTTACCGGACGCGGCAGCGGACAACGTGGCGGCTACCCCGGCGACGCCGAAGCCCTGGCCCTCGACGACGCGAGGCTCCTGTTGGGGAAGGCCTTCGCCGAACAACTCCTCGTCCTGTTGATCGCTGTCGACTTCGCCGGTGGATGCGGGCTTGCGGCGATAGATCTGCGGCTCCGCACGCTCGCGCGGCGCTGCCGGCTCGGGCACCGCGCTCGCCGCGGCTGATTTGGCGTTCGGCTTTGCGGCCTTCTCCACCTGAATGGGAGGTTTACCCGTCTTGCGCTCGGTCTCGAGCTTCTTTTTCAGCCGCGCGTGTTCGCGCTCCGCGCGCCAGGCACGCCAGCTCGCTCCGATGCCGGCTAGGGGCGCGAACTGCGCCTGAAAGAATTGACCGACGACCGCGAACGAGAATTTGGTCACCAGAAACAGCGAGGCAAGAAAGACAGCGCCAGCCACGATTCCGGCTCCCACCGGATTCAGCCCGGCCACCAGCGCCATACCGAGCAGATAACCGGCCAGCCCTCCTCCCCGAATCAACCCGGAAACCGAAGGCGCCACGGGCGCGAGATCGAACAGGGCCGCCAGGGAGGCCAGTAGCAGCACGGCGCCCACCGCTTTGGTGCGCGGGGCGTGGAAGGGGCGCAGCAACATTCGGCGCAGGCCGATCACCAGCAGGGCGAGCGGGAAAAGATATGCCGTCCAGCCGAAACCCTGCAGAAGCACGTCGGCCAGGTAAGCGCCGGCGCGCCCGATCCAGTTGTGGGCCGCCGCAGCCGAAGCCGTGTCGAGCGAAGGGTCGAGGGAGCGGTAGGAGATCAGGCTCAGCAGGACAAGCAGACCCGCCACGGACAAGAGGAAGCCCTCAAACTCAGCGCGGCGGCGCGAATCGAAATGGCCTCCGCCCGTCGAGGGGTCCCCTGCCCCGCGGGGCTTGAAGCTGGTCACCGAACTAGACATGTCGTGCACCGGGCTATGATGCGCTAGCGGAAACGCCCACCCGCGGAGCGCCTGGCGATTTCAGCCTGTGCGCGAGCAATCCCCACGCCAAGCTACCACAGTTCGGC
>DATJAQ010000114.1:0-5696 GCA_035516075.1 Terriglobia bacterium
CTCGTCGCATTCGCCGCGATTTCAGCGGAGGAATTCGCGAATGAATTCGACGAAACGGGACACGTCGGCGAAGTTACTGACGATTCCAAGCGAGACCCGGACGGCGCCCGTACCCTCGCTGTGAACGCAATGGCGAAAGTCATCCACCGTGAAGCGCGAGTCTTCCTGCGGGTGCTGGCTGAAACACCCGATCAACTCGGGCTTCGATATGCGGAGCGCGATCTCTCCGCCTCCGGGATTGCAGAAGCAGCCCGTGCGCAGCGAGATGCGCCGCTCCGTGGCCGCTTCCTCCACCCGCAGGTGATCGATCATCCTGCCTTCAGGGTTGTAGAGATTCATTGCCACCGTGGCCCCGCGTCTCCCGGTATCGAGCGGTCCGTAGACGCGCACCAGCGGCTTTCCGTTAGCGTGATGCAGTGACAGGAGCTCCTGGAGCAGCCACGCGGTCAGGCACCGGCAACGCGTGTGAATCATTTCCAGACCAACGTCTTCGAGATGGCGCAAGCCGGTCTCGACGCCCGGAATGCCCAGGTAATCCGGTGTGCCGTCTTCGAATGCCGAGGCGCCTTCCGCCAGGAAATACCGATCGCCTTGCACGGACGCCACCGTGATGGTGCCGCCGGCGAACCACGGCCGCCGCAGCTTCCCGAGCGCCTCGCGGCGGGCCAGCAGGCATCCGACGCCCGTCGGGTAGCCGAACATCTTGTAAAACGAGATGGTGACAAAGTCCGGATGCCATTCGCTCAAGTCGAGCCGATGGATGGGCACAAACGCCGCCGCGTCGAGCAGCACGTCCCAACCCATCGCCTTCGCCCGGGCGATCCACTCCAGGGGATGTTGCACGCCCGAGAAGTTCGATTGCGCGGGGTACGCGAAGAGGTTGGGGCCGCCCGGCTGCGCCAGCGTGAGGTGCCGATCCAGCGTATCTTCATCCACGCGCATCTCGGGCAGGCTCAAAGGCACGTACGTAATGGATGTGCCCCGGGCGCGCGCGAACTCGCGGATCCCGTTCACCGAATTGTGGTTGTCAAAGGTCAGCAGGTAGTGGCCGCCGGAACTGAAGGGATAGGCTTCGCCCACCAGCTTCAGCGCCTGCGAAGCGTTGGCCGTGAAGATCGCCACATACTCGTCTTCGGAGGCGCTGAAATAAGCCAGGACCTTGCGCCTGCCCTGCTCAATCCGATCCGTGATCGTTGCCGAGGTGGGGTTTCGCGAGTGAGGGTTGCCGAAGACGTGCGACTCAAGCAGGCCGGCGTGTTGGAGCACCTGGCTGCTGGCATACAGACCGGCGCCCGTATAGTCGAGGTAGATGTGCCCCAGGCGGTCGAGGCGCGCGTAGTCCGTCTGGCGCAGGACGTCCAACGGGCGAGTGCTTTCGTACGCGGGCCACGCGGCCATGAATTCCTGCTCGGTGGGCGGCTTGTGGAGAACGGCAGTCATAACGTTTCGCAGCGACGTGCTCTTCTATTGTGAATCTTAAATCTTCAATCTGCAATCGCGACGTGGCCGCTGCCGGCACGTGGCCGCGCTTCGCCCTGCGCTTCCGCACCGCTTGAGCCAGTCATTCGAATCCGGATGCGTCGGCCATTTTCCAGCGCGAAGCCAGGGCTAAGGAGGCGTATAGTGGTACGGAGCACAGGCGAAAGGAGAGGCTCCCATGCCTAAAGTCAAGGCCAACAACATCACGATGAACTATGACCGGCAAGGAACCGGAGAACCTCTCATTCTCCTTCCTTACTTGGCCGCCGATCACGCCTGCTACGCCTTCCAGGTGGCAGAGTACGCCAAGCACTTTACCTGCATCTCGATCGACCTCCGAGGAACAGGTGAAACGGATAAACCCGCAGGCGCGTATTCCACCGAGCTTTTCGCGGACGATGTTGCCGCTCTCATGCAAGCCGTGGGGATCCAGAAGGCGCATATCTCCGGCCTATCCCTTGGCGCGGCCATCGGCATGTGGCTGGCGGCGAAGCATCCCGACAAAGTTCAGTCGTTGTCGCTGCATAGTGGTTGGCCGAAGACGGACCTTTTCATCAAGACCGTAGTCGAAGGTTGGCAGGTAGTGGCTAACGCGTTGGAGAACGTTCCCCAGATGGTGATTCGCGCAATTTTTCCCTGGTGCTTTACGCCCGAGCTCTATGCGGCCAAGCCGGAGTACATCCAGTCGCTGGCAGACTTTGTTCTGAGCCGGCCGGCGCAGCCTCTCGCGGCTTTCATCCAGCAGTCGAATGCCGTGATAGCCCATGACGTGGAGGCGCAGCTTGGGAGGATCACGGCGCCGACGCAGATAACATTCGGACGTTACGACATGGCGACCTCCACTCGTTTTGCGGAACGGATGAACGGTAGCATTCGCGATTCGGAGCTGCTGATCTTTGAAGGGTGTGCGCACGCGCCGATCTACGAGAAGGTCGAGGAGTTCAATCAGAAGACATTAGGGTTCTTGCAGCGCCACACTGGGGCGGGCACCGCATAGCTCCCCGGATCCGTCTAAAGGGGCGGTGCGCGTCTCCGGAAATCTACAGGGTGGTTTCAGGAAGCTAACCGGATGAATTTCAAAAACAGGCCATTCTAGGGCGAAAACGTACAATATCGCTACACGTCCCATTTTTGGCATATTGGCGTTTGGGGCGAATTCCTGCTCCCCGCTTGCGCGGGGACAAGCTTCGCGGAAATGACGGTGGCGGGGCGCCCGCCGGCGGTGAATTGAACGGGGCAATTCCGGTTGAATCGTCAGGGGGCGAGCGCTCGCTCCAACACCTGGTTTCCGCCTCGGTTCGGAGAGCCCATGACAGACACCTTCCAGTCCGTTCTGATAGGCGGCGCGGCCGGAGCGGTGTCCGCCATCATCACCTACTTTTCGACTCGGGCCAAGATCAGGCTCGACCTTGCAGCGGACTACGATAAGAAGTTGCAAGAGGCCCGCTTGGAGGCCTACAAGGAGTTGTGGGCAATGCTCGAGCCACTGGCCAGGTTCGGACAGAACACGCCGGTTACGCTCGCGGTGATCCGCCAGATCTCCGATAAGACGCGCACCTGGTACTTTCAGTCGGGCGGGATCTACTTGACCGAACGCAGCCGCAAGCCCTACTTTAAGTGGAAAGGGCTCCTGCAACCGTTGCTCGATGATTCCAACCTCGCCGGCAAACCCGACGATCCAATTCCTCAACCGCGGCTCGATTCGATTGTGGCGGCGGGAAGCAGGCTCCGAACTTCTCTTTCGGACGACATCGGAACCAAGCGGCTGACGCGCTTGTAGCTGTGGAACGCGGGCCTGGAGTCGCTGGGCGGGCTGGCGCAGTTTTGAAAGGGAGGCCGGCGCCACCCTGCCCTTCCTGCCAGCCGGGAAAGACCAGCCGGCTCCCGAGCCCGGGCTGCCGCCTTCCAGAGGCTAGATGGCTAGCCGCTGGGCGGAGGGGTAAGGAGCCGGGGATCAGGAGTCGGGAGTCAGGAGTCAGGAGTCAGAAGTCGGGAGCGCCCGACAGCGAACCGCGGACTGCCGCCCCCCGGCTCGGTAGGCCGGTGAAGGACCGTGCGCGGGCGCGCAGGCCGGCCGAAGCAAGCCGGCGTCCGTTTGATAATGAGGATCTTTCCTTAAAAACTTGCTCGTTAGCTGCCCGAAAAAGGGCCTTTTTTTTCAAAAAATTCCAGATTTTGTACACTTTTCATTTTGGCCGGCGCGTGAATTCCCGCGTGCGCGGGAATGACGTGCGGCGGCGGGGGCGTCGCGCCGCTGCGCCTCCGCGGGTGGCCGTAAGTTGTTGAAAGTTCGTTCCCCGGAAGGCTCTTTTCTGCGGCGCTAAGTCCTTTAGATTGGAGTCGCGCCTGGGGCCGCTTCGGGGGCTTCTCACACGCGGCGGGGGGCTCGGGAGGCCAAGCGCGGCCCGAATCCGACCGTCCGGAGGGCGCCTGAAGATGTCGTTGTATGAACGCGAAAAACATTCGGCGAGAGGGCCAAAATGTCGTGGTATGAACGCTTCTGTCCAGAAACACTACACTTTTTCCTTGGGAAGGCCCTTTCCTGAGCATTCCGTAAGTTATTGAAAGTAGGTTCGAGGCTGCTGGCGATTTGTCGCTCGTAAGTTGTTGAAAGTTGGTATGGTGAAGGCGGCTTCCTCGGGGAGGTAAGTCCTTTAGATTCGACTGCCGCTTGGGGCCGCTTCGGCGGCTTCTCACAGGCGGCGGGGGGCTCGGGAGGCCAAGCGCGGCCCGAATCCAGCCGCCCGAAGGGTGCCTGAGAATGTCGTTGTATGAACGCGAGAAACATTCGGCGAGAGGGCCAAAATGCCGTGGTATGAACGCTTCTGTCCAGAAACACTACACTTTGTCGGGCTGGGGATGGCGGCTGATTCTGGGGGTTCTTCAGGCGAACCTGACGGTTGGAGGGTGGCTGTTTTGAGTCGTGGAAGGCGGCAGCGCCGGGGCGCCGGCTGGCGCCGTGCGGTCCGAGGAGCCACCTTCAGTCTGCCAGCGCCCGGTTAGCCGTATCACCACCGCGACTCAGTTTAGACCAACCCATTCCACCGGACCCGCTGGTTGCCAAAAACCTCATCCGCCTTGAATCGATTGATCTCGGCCCCGTCCCGCTGGTAGGCTCACACTGGCATTCACAAAAGCAGGGCTGGGCCGTTGTGCAAGCGGTTCCGCTGAACGAACGTTCGGCGAAACGTGACGGCGGAGGTGGTTGTGCGACAAGCAGATAGGGCTAAGGTAGGAGTATTTGGGGTTGGCCTGGCGGCTTACTGGCCGCAGTTCCACGGGCTCAAAGAACGGCTCGAGGGCTACCAGCGCAAGGTGGAAAAAAGGGTGGGCGAATGGGCATCCGTGGTCAGCGGCGGCCTGGTTGACGATGCGCGCCAAGCCCACGCGGCCGGCGCCGCCTTTCGCCGAGGCGGCGTCGATTTGGTGTTCTGCTATGTGGGAACCTACGCCACTTCATCGCAGGTGCTGCCGGTTGTTCAGGAGGCAAAGGCTCCCGTGGTGGTGCTGAATTTGCAGCCGCGGGCGGCACTCGATTATGCCCACACCGACACGGGCGAATGGCTCGCAAACTGTTGTGCCTGCTGCGTTCCGGAGCTCGCCGGCGCCTTTGCCCGCTCGGCCATTCCGTTCCAGCAGGTCACCGGTATGCTCGATGCCGAAGCCGACGTGCGCGAACCGAGCGACTCCGCCTGGGCGGAAATCGCCGAGTGGTGCGCCGCCGCCACGGTGGTTCATCATCTGCGGCAGGCTCGCATCGGATTCCTCGGGCACCCCTACCCCGGAATGCTCGATATGTATAGCGACTTCGCCCAGCACCAGGCGCAATTGGGGACGCACATCGAGGTGCTTGAAATGTGCGACCTGGAGGCGCGGGTGAGCGCCGCCACGGAGGCCGAGATTGCGGGCAAGGCGGACGAAACCCGGGGCATCTTCGATATCAGTGAGGACAGCCCGTCAGACCCGCTGGCGAAGAAACCCGCCCCGGAACAAATGGATTGGGCCTGCCGGGTTGCCGTGGGGCTCGATCGCCTGGTGCAGGATTTTGACCTTGACGGCTTGGCCTACTACTACCGCGGACTGGGCGGCAGCGTGTACGAGCGGCTTGGCGCCGGGATGATCCTGGGCTGCTCCCTCCTGACCGCGCGCGGAATTCCCTGTTCGGGGGAAGCCGATCTGAAAAACTGCCAAGCCATGAAGATCATGGACCTGCTGGG
>DATJAQ010000115.1:0-13373 GCA_035516075.1 Terriglobia bacterium
GGCCTTACGCGGCTGCTCTCCCGGTACTCGCTGCTTTTCGGCGTCAGCGCCACCGATCCGCTGACCTTTGCCGCCGTGGCCATTCTTCTGCTGCTGGTGGCGCTCGCCGCCTGCTACCTGCCAGCCCGCCGCGCCATGAACGTCGATCCCATGGTGGCGCTGCGATGCGAGTGAGGCGAACGCAAGCTGGCATGATTCACGGCTGGACGCCCGGCACCTTTAAGCGAACCCGGTAGAGACTGCTGCTCGCCGTTATATAGAGCGTGCGGCCGTCGTCACCCCAGTTCAGGTTGGCAACCCTCTCGGGGATTTTGAAAGTTCCCAGGTGCTTGCCCGCCGGCGAGAAAACCCAAACACCTCCCGGGCCCGAGCCGTAGAGGTTGCCCTTTTCATCCACCTTGATGCCGTCCGGACCCCCGTCGCCGGGATCTGAAGTCGCATCGTAGAACACGCGGCCATTCCTCACCGCTCCATCCGGCTTAACGTCGTAACGCATCCAGACCTTGTGCTGTGGATCGGAGACGGCGATATAAAGAAATTCCTCGTCGGGGGAGAAGCAGATGCCGTTGGGCCGGGTCAGGTCTTTGATCAGCAGATCGAGCTTGCCAGGGTCAGGCGGCGATCCCGGCTTTTGCGAGACGGCGTCGCGCACGCGAAAGACGCCATTGAAGCTGAGCTCTTTTTCAGGATCGGTATCGTCCTGCTTCTGCAACCCGTAAGGCGGGTCGGTGAAGTAGAGCGAGCCGTCGCGCGAGTAAGCGAGGTCGTTGGGGCTGTTCAACCGCTTGCCGTCGTAACGATCGGCCAGCACCGTGATCTTGGCGCCAGCCGCCATCGTCTCCAGCCGGTAGACGTTGCGGCGTGCGTGGCCCGCCACCGTCAGGCGGCCGTGAGCGTCGAGCGTCATGCCGTTCGAGCCCGATTCGGGCCCGAGGAAGGGCGCCTTGCCCAGATAACCGCTCGGCGTGAGGAACACGCTGATGCCGTCCTTCGGGGTCCACTTCAGAATTCGATTGCCCGGGATATCCGCGAACAGCAGGAAGCCCTGATGAGCCCACACCGGACCTTCGAGCCATTTGCAGCAGGTGGCGACTTTCTCGATCTTGGCGTCCGGCGGGGCGATGGTGTCGAGCGCGGCGTCGAGCCGGGTGACGCTGCCGACCACTTCGAACGAAGTCTGAGGCATCATCGCCGGGCCCCCTAAAGCCGCGAACAAGAGAAGCGCGTTCCGCAGCCATGTTTTCATGCGAGAGATTCTATACCAATGGCAAAAGAATCCAAAGGCCGCCGAAGCCGGGGACGGTTCAATGCCGGCGGTGTAGGGCACCGCCAATCTCCGGCCGGAAATCCGCCGTTGCGCATCCGGAGGCGATGCAATATACTTGCAATATATTGGAGGGATTCGATGGCCACCCCCACCACGGTTTACATCAGCCCGCAGCAGCGCAAACGCCTGTTTGCTCGGGCGCGGAGGCGCAAGACCAGCTTCTCCGAAGAATTGCGGACGGCCGTCGATCTATACCTCGACGAGCCGGAAGACTTCAGCCGGGAAGAGCTCGAGCTACTGGCCGGCGAGGCCAAAGCGTCCGCGGAGCGCAGCGTGGCCCGGCTGGACGCCATGATCAGCCGCGTGAACGAAACGGTCCAACACCTCGACGAATTCCAGCGGAGGATCGATGGGATTAAGTAAGGACGTCTACGAAGCGCTCAAGGCGATTCTCACCATCGATTCTCGCCTTGAAGCGCTCAGCGAATCGGTTAACGCGGTCTCCGCCCGGCTCGACACCGTCGGAGCCGCCACCGCGATCCGCCTCGAAGACCACGCCCAGCGCCTGGCCCGCCTGGAGGGCAAGTTTGAGCTCATCGAGCACACTCTCGGCGCCCGCCGCCGCAAGCTGCCCGAATAACGTTCCCTTCCCCACGGTCCACGCGGCGCGTCGCCCCTACTTGTAGGCCGGTATTCCAGTGACCTTTTCGCCGATCGCCAGGGTGTGGATGTTGTGCGTGCCCTCGTAGGTGAACACCGACTCGAGGTTGCACATGTGGCGGAAGATGGGATGCTCGTCGGCCACGCCGTTGGCGCCCAGAATGTCGCGCGCCGCGCGGGCGATGTCGAGAGCAATCTTCACGTTATTGCGCTTCAGCATGGAGACGTGGGCGGGCTCGGCGCGGCCGCGGTCCTTCAGGCGTCCCACCTGCAGCGCCAGCAATTGGGCCTTGGTGATTTCGGTGATCATGTCGGCGAGCTTCGCCTGGATGAGCTGGTGCGAGGCGATAGGCTTCTCGTCGAACTGCTTGCGCGTCTTGGCGTACTCGAGCGCTTCGTTGTAGCAGGCCATGGCGGCGCCGATGGCCCCCCAGCCGATGCCGTAGCGCGCCTGGGTGAGGCAGGCCAGCGGGTATTTCAGGCCGCGGGCGTCCGGCAGCATGCAGGAGGCGGGCACGCGGACGTCCTGGAGGGCCAACGTGCTCGTCACCGAGGCCCTCAGTGACCACTTGCCCTTAATGTCCTTGGAGGTGTAGCCCGCTGTGCCCTTTTCCACCAGGAAGCCCCGGATGCCGTCCTCGGCGCGCGCCCATACCACGGCCACGTCCGCGATGGTGCCCGAAGTGATCCAGGCCTTTTCGCCGTTCAGGACGTAGTCGTTGCCGTCCTTACGCGCCCGCGTCCTCATGCCGGCGGGATTGGAGCCGAAGTCGGGTTCGGTGAGGCCGAAGCAGCCGATTGCCGTGCCCTGCTGCATCGCCGGCAGCCAGCGCTGGCGCTGCTCCTCGGAGCCGAATTCGCGAATGGGGTACATCACCAGCGCACCCTGCACCGACACAAAGCTGCGCAGCCCGCTGTCGCCCCGCTCCAGCTCCTGCATGATGAGGCCGTATTCCACGTTCGACATGCCGGCGCAGCCGTAGCCCTCCATGTTGGCGCCGAGGAACCCGAGCTCGGCCATCAGAGGGACGAGATGCCTTGGGAACTTCGCCTCGCGGTTCCATTCCTCGATGGACGGCAGTACCTCCTTGTCCACGAACTCGCGCACCGTCTGGCGCACCAGCTTCTCTTCGTCCGAGAGCAGCCCGTCAAACTCAACGTAATCAATGCCGTGGAAAGGGAACATAATGCCTCCAAGTCCACCCGATTCTATGCGTTACTTCCCCGGAGCGTCAAACTCGCGGCTGCCTGGACCGCCCCATTCGCCTCAATCTTGACATTTCTGTACAAGTTTCTTATCCTCTTAACTGAGCCGTTTAGGGTCTGTTCTGCGCCGCTCAGACTCCTCCAGCCCGCCGCCCGCTGGGGATTGTTGACTGCAGCGTACACATTGACCTAAGGTGACGGCTTCAGCCCCTGCTGAGGGACCCTTCAGCCGCCCAGACGCATCGCTGAAGAGGGGGCTCACGAGGAGAAAAACATGCCGACCCCGGTTACCAACGTCGAGACCCTCGCCACCCAGGAGTACAAGTACGGCTTTTACACCGACGTCGAGTCGGACCTGGCCCCGGCCGGACTCAACGAAGACATCATCCGCCTGATCTCCGCCAAGAAGCATGAGCCCGAGTGGTTGCTGGAGTGGCGGCTGCGTGCCTTGCGCCATTGGACCACGATGAAGGAGCCCACCTGGGCGAACGTCCATTACGGCCCCATCGACTACCAGGCCATCTGCTACTACGCCGCCCCCAAGAAGAAGCTGAGTTCGCTTGACGAGGTCGATCCGGAAATCATGCGCGCCTACGAGAAGCTGGGCGTGCCCATCAACGAGCGCGCGGCGCTGGCCGGGGTGGCGGTGGACGCGGTGTTTGACAGCGTCTCGGTGGCCACCACCTTCAAGAAAACGCTGGCCGAGCGTGGCATCGTGTTCTGCTCGTTTTCAGAGGCCGTCCAGGAGCACCCCGACCTGGTGCGCAAGTGGCTCGGCTCCGTGGTGCCTTATACGGACAACTTCTTCGCCACGCTCAACTCGGCGGTGTTCACCGACGGCTCGTTCTGCTACGTGCCCAAGGGCGTGCGCTGCCCCATGGAGCTTTCCACCTACTTCCGCATCAACGCCATGAATACGGGCCAGTTCGAGCGCACCCTGATTGTGGCCGACGAAGGCGCCTCGGTGAGTTATCTGGAGGGCTGCACGGCGCCCATGCGGGATGAGAATCAGCTCCACGCCGCCGTGGTGGAACTGGTGGCGCTCGATAACGCCACCATCAAGTACTCCACCGTCCAGAACTGGTACCCCGGCGACAAGCAGGGCCGCGGCGGAATCTACAATTTCGTCACCAAGCGCGGCAAGTGCCAGGGAGCGAATTCCAAGATCTCCTGGACGCAGGTGGAGACCGGATCGGCCATCACCTGGAAGTATCCGGGCTGCATCCTGCAAGGCGAAAACTCGGTGGGCGAGTTCTATTCCGTGGCCGTCACCAACAACTACCAGCAGGCCGACACCGGCACCAAGATGATCCACATCGGAAAAAACACCAGGAGCACCATTGTTTCCAAGGGCATCTCGGCCGGGCACGGGCAGAACAGCTATCGCGGCATGGTGAAAATCCTGAAGGGCGCCGCCGGGGCGCGCAACTACTCCCAGTGCGATTCGCTGCTCATCGGCGACAAGTGCGGCGCGCATACGTTCCCGTACCTTGAAGTCCGCAACCCGGGCGCCCAGGTGGAGCACGAAGCCTCCACCTCGAAGATCGGCGAGGACCAGATTTTTTACTGCCGGCAGCGCGGCCTCTCCACCGAAGATGCCGTCAGCATGATCGTGAACGGCTTCTGCAAGCAGGTGTTCCGCGAGCTGCCCATGGAGTTCGCCGTGGAGGCCACTAAGCTGCTGAACGTCAGCCTGGAAGGAAGCGTGGGGTAGCCCTCAGGTGCGTATGCGAGTATTTGTGCTTGGCGCCGGCGCTTCGGTACACGCCGGTTATCCGCTGACCAATGATCTCGGGCCTAAGCTCGTAAAGTGGGCTAGCGAGAATGCCGCTCAACCGAACGTCCCTTGGATCGACACAAGCAGTCTGTTGGGGCACGGGTCTCTCGGTGACATCGAAGAGATCGTTACGGCGTTGGAAGCCTCCAAGAAAGATGGCGGTACGTTAGCCGGTCTTCGTGAGGCGCTCTGCGCATACTTCGATTCCATTAGGCCGGTCGAGGCAGAGCTCTACGGCCGTTTAGCGGATTCTGTGGGCATCGGCGACACGATTCTCTCGTTCAATTACGATCTTTCGCTGGAGTTGGAGCTAAGGCGCAGGGGGAAGTGGCAAGTGCGCGACGGCTACGGCTTCGAGGTAGGGATTCCTGCGATCCCAAGGTCGCCACTCAAGCTCTTGAAGCTCCATGGGAGTACCAACTGGACAGATTTGCCCTTCGGAGGCGCACGGGGCACTTTTCTGGCCAGCGGCGAAAGCCTAGGCGATAGGCCGGTTTTTCCCTGGGGATTTGACCATTTGGGTTATCCAGGCGTCAGCGACCCGAGGTATGTGCTGGGGCCATTAATCCGCTCCGGAAGCTTGGTCCTACCAAGCCGAAAAAAGGAATACTTCGTGAGGACTTCGCTAAGCCCTCGAGAGAGGGAGGGTTTTTGGAATTCTCTTTGGGCGCAAGCAACGGAAGCGCTCCGGCAAGCGGCTGAGGTCACCCTTATCGGTTACAGCGTACCTGCGGCTGACGAGCGAGCACAAAAGCTGATCTTCGGCTGTCGCAACTCCACTGCGGCTGTCACGGTCTGTTGTAAGCGAGACAATCGGCGTCTTAGCGATGAGTTCCAGCGGAATGGTTTCGAAAATGTTCGTACCGATCTGCTGTCCTTCGAGGATTGGCTTGACACGTGGAATCCGGTCGCTTTGACGCAGCGTGAAACCTGCTACGTCGGAGGCCTCGCATGATCCCGGTTGAGACCTTACGCGAGCTTTTCGACTACAACTACTGGGCGCGGGACCGCCAGCTTGAGGCTTGCGCCGCCCTCAGCGAAGAGCAGTTCCTGCGGCCGATGGGCAACAGCTTCTCGTCCGTCCGGGACGTCCTTGCGCACCTCGTGTATGCGGAGTGGATCTGGCACGAGCGTTGGCGCGGCCGTTCGCCGAACAGCGTCGCAGCCCAGGAGTATGCGGCCGCCACCTTCCCTGAATTGGCCGCAGTCCGCGCGCGCTGGCACGCGCTGGAGAGCAACGTGCGAGCATACCTGGCGGGGCTCGATGACGAGGCCCTGAAGCGGCCTCTTAGCTACATCAATACCAAGGGCGAACACTGGACGTACCCGCTGGGCGACACGCTTTTCCACGTGGTGAACCATCAGACGTATCATCGCGGGCAGATCACCACGCTCCTGCGGCAACTCGGGCTTGCGGCGCCCTCGATCGACTACCTGGTGAAGCAGGACGAGAAGAACAGGGGCCAGATGGCTGGGGCCAGGGGATAGGGTGGGACGTGGCGCGAAGGTGGGGTTACGAGTTTCGATTATCCAATTTCGAGTTTCGACTAACGGAGTGAATGAATGTTCCTGGAAATCAAAAATCTGCACGCCAAAGTGGGCAACAACGAAATCCTGCACGGCATCGACCTCACGATGGGCAAGGGCGAGGTTCACGCCATCATGGGGCCGAACGGCTCCGGCAAGTCCACCCTGGCCCAGGTGCTGGCGGGCCGCGACGCCTACGCCGTCACCGAGGGCGAGGTGATTTACGAGGGCAAGGACCTGCTCGCCATGGCGCCCGAAGACCGCGCCCGCGAAGGTGTATTCCTGGCCTTTCAATACCCGGTGGAAATTCCGGGCGTGAGCAATCTCTACTTCATGCGTTCGGCCTTGAACTCGGGCCGGAAGGCCCGCGGCGAAGACGAGGTGGACGCCATGGATTTTCTGGCGGTCGCTCGCGAGAAGATGAAACTGCTAGAAATGGACGAGAGCCTTATCACCCGTCCGGTGAACGAGGGTTTCTCCGGCGGCGAGAAGAAGCGCAACGAGATTTTCCAAATGGCGGTGCTGGAGCCGAAGCTCGGCATCCTCGACGAGACCGATTCGGGTCTGGACATCGACGCGCTGCGCATCGTGGCCAACGGCGTCAATGCCCTGCGGTCGCCCGAGCGCTCCATGATCGTGGTGACGCATTACCAGCGCCTGCTGAACTACATCGTGCCGGACTTTGTGCACGTCCTGGCGAACGGGCGAATTGTGAAATCGGGCGGGAAGGAACTGGCGCTCGAGCTTGAGGAAAAAGGTTACGGATGGTTGGGTGTAGAGGAAGAGGCCGTCGGCGCTGGGGCCTAAGCGAAGAAAAGCACCTGATTTTCGGAACGAAGCCACTATGTGCTTTAGAATCAGTGGGTGTGTAAAAATTATATACCCGAAATCGGGGTGTTTTCGGGCTAGAAAGCTCAAATGCGGGCACGAAGCTGCCACCAGGCTCAACGCGTGCGGCGCCCGCGCGACGAGCCTCCGCCGGAGTAACGGTCCGGCGACTGACGGCAGGACAGGCAACAGAAAAATGAGCGCAAAACGCAGAACGAAGCCACTATCTGCTTTGGAATCAACAAATGCGCATTTCACGCTCCTGTCAATGAATCGCTTTAAGGGGAACCCATTCGCATGACCGCAGTTTTGGAGAAACAAGACCTCTACTTCGAGCGCTTCGCCGTTCTCACTAGGGAGCGCGAGGCTCGGGAACGTGCTTGGCTCCGCGATCTCCGCCGGGCCGCCATCGAGCGCTTCGGCGATCTCGGTTTCCCGACTGGCAAGCACGAGGAGTGGAAATTTACCAGCCTGGCGCCGATCGCCCGAACCCGGTTCCTGCCCGCTCCCGCGCCGATGAAGTCCGGCGCCGGTTTTCAGGACCGGCTGCGCTCGTTCTCGTTGCCGTGGAGCGCCGATTGTCACACGCTCGTGTTCGTCAACGGGCACTTTGCGCCTAAGCTGTCGAGTGCGGGCGGGCTGCCCGAAGGGGTGACGGCCGGGAGCCTGGCGGCCGCGCTCGGCGAGGGCAGCAAGACCGTCGAAGCTCATCTGGCGCGCCACGCCGGCTACCACGACCACGCCTTTGTGGCCTTGAACACCGCGCTTTTCGAAGACGGCGCCCTGGTGGAAGTGGCGCCCAACACGCGGGTGGAGAAGCCGCTGCTGCTGGCGTTTATCACGTTGCCGGATGGCGAGGCCCGCATGACGCACCCGCGCAACCTGGTTCTGGTGGGCGCGGGCAGCCAGGTGAGCTTCATCGAGAACTATATCGGGCTTGCCGTGCCTTCGGGGGGCGTGCCGGACGTTGCAAAGTTGGTGGCGGCCGGAACGGCGCCCGCCCCGAACGCAGTTCCGTACTTCACCAACGCCGTCACCGAAGTGGTGGCGGGCGACAACGCCGTGGTGGACTACACGCGGCTGCAGGACGAAACCGGCGAAGGGCTGCACATCGGTATCCTGCAGGTTGAGCAGGGCCGCTCGTCGAGCGTTACCACGCACGCCGTCGCGCTCGGCGGCCGGCTCGACCGAGAAGAGGTGCGCGCCGTGCTGAATGGCGAAGGCTCCGAGGCGCTGCTGCACGGCCTCTACGTGATCGGCGGGCATCAACACGTGGACAACCACACCTTGATCGATCACGCCAAGCCGCATTGCTCGAGCCGCGAGGTTTACAAGGGCGTGCTCGACGGGCATTCCAGCGGCGTTTTCAACGGCAAGATTGCGGTGCGCAAGGACGCGCAGAAAACCGACTCGAAGCAGAGCAACAAGAACCTGCTGCTCTCCGACAACGCCAGCATCAACACCAAGCCGCAGCTCGAGATTTTCGCCGACGACGTGAAGTGCACGCACGGCGCCACCATCGGCCAGATTGACGCCGAGGCGGTCTTCTACCTGCGCTCGCGCGGCATCGGCCTGGAGGAGGCGCGCAGCCTGCTGATTCAGGCCTTCGCCAACGACGTGCTCGACCGCATCAAGTTCGAGCCGCTGCGCGCCTACCTGCGGCAGGCCCTGTCCGCCCGCCTTCAGCACGCACACGTGCGGGGCGAAGCTCAGGAGACAAAGGACGGCGACCGAGTGAGCGCGTTGGAAGAGGTTGGCTAGGGATGTGAGTTATGACCCTTGAGGAGTTTGAAGCTCCGCTACGAACGCTTCGAGACAACCAGATCGTTCAGGGTGAGCTCCTCAGCCGGTTGGAGCGCGTCGTGGACCGGAACAGCGAGGCCATTTCGCGCCATGACGAAATCCTTGTCCGACACGACCGGGCGATTGAGAGTCTCGCCAACGGAATGATTAACCTGCAAACTGCCATGACGCGCGCGATCGAGGGGATCGAAGGGATGCAGGTAACCATGAAGGAAATGGCCGGCAGCCAGCGGCAGATGCAGGGGACGATACAGGTCATGCAATCTGCCGTGCAAGGTCTGTTTGAGCGCATGGACCGCTTTATCCGCGGCTTGGAGGGGAACGGCCATAAGAGCGCGTAAAGGCGTTCGAAGGAGTCACGATGGGCACCACCGTAACAAACGAGGTTGCCGTTCACGATGTTGTCGCCGCCGCTGCGGTACAGGCTCAGGGTTCTTCTCCGGCTCTCGCTGCCTTCGACGTGGAGCGCATCCGCCGCGACTTTCCCATCCTTCATCAGCAAGTTCACGGCAAGCCGCTTGTTTACCTCGATAACGCTGCCACCAGCCAGAAGCCGCTGGCGGTAATCGACGCCGAGCGCGACTTCTACCTGCGCGACTGCGCCAACATCCACCGCGGCGTGCACGAGCTTTCGGAGCGCGCCACCCGCCGGTACGAAGGGGTGCGGACCAAGATCCAGCACCTGCTGAACGCCCGCGAAGCGCGCGAGATTATCTTTCTGCGCGGCACCACGGAGGCCCTAAACCTGGTGGCGAGCGGCTTCGGCCGCGCCATCCTGAAGCCCGGCGACGAGGTGCTGATTACCGCCCTGGAGCACCATTCCAACATCGTGCCGTGGCAGATGCTGCGCGACGAGAAGGGAATTGTGCTGCGGGTGGCGCCCATCAACGACGCCGGCGAGCTGGAGTGGGAGGAATTCGAGAGGTTGCTGGGGCCGCGCACCCGGCTGGTCTCGCTGGCTCACGTCTCGAACGTGCTCGGCACCATCAATCCCCTGAAGCGGGTGGTGGCGGCGGCGCACGAGCGCAACGTTCCGGTGCTCGTCGATGGAGCACAGGCGGCCCCGCACCTGAAGGTGGACGTGCAGGACCTGGACTGCGACTTCTACGCGTTCTCCAGCCACAAGATTTTCGGGCCCACCGGGGTGGGCGCGCTCTATGGGAAGGCCGCTTGGCTCGAGAAACTGCCCCCCTACCAGGGCGGCGGCGACATGATCCGCTCGGTGTCCTTTGAGAAGACAATCTACAACGTTATTCCGTACAAATTCGAAGCGGGCACTCCCAACATCGGAGCCACCATCGGCCTGGGCGCCGCCATCGATTATGTGCACGGCGTGGGGCTTGACAACATCGGCCGCCACGAGCACGGTTTGCTGGCCTACGGCACGGAGCGGCTCTCGGATATCTCCGGGCTGCGGATCGTCGGCACGGCGCGCCAGAAGGCCGCCGTGATCTCGTTTGTGGTGGAGGGTATTCACCCGCACGATCTCGGGACCGTGCTCGACCAGGAGGGCGTCGCCATCCGCACCGGCCACCACTGCGCCGAGCCGCTAATGCACCGGTACGGCGTGCCGGCGACGGCGCGGGCGTCCTTCGCGTTCTACAACACCCGCGAGGAGATCGACCGGCTGGTGGAGGCGGTGGAGAAGGCGAAGGAACTGCTGGGGTAATGCGCGCGGCCGGCGTTCCCCGAGCCGGGAGTTGGAATCGACTTGCAGCTGCCTTTGAAGCCTCTGCACTCGGAGAGCGCCCTGAGTGAGGTGAAGCTGAGGGAGATGGAGCGATTGGAAACCGAGTTCATCAGGCACTCGCTCTCGCCGGGGAGCCCGCATTCCCCTAAAGCCCGCCCGGACGGAACGATTCTCGACGGACACCACCGAATGAGAATCCTCCGCGACAGAGGGGTTGAGGTTGATGCGCTACCGCGTGAGATCGTGGTTCGGGACGTCTGAAGGCCCACCACGGGAGTTTTTGGGATGCGACCTGAACTCTACTGGATCGGCGGGCCATGGCCAGGCAAGCTGGCGCTGGCGGGCCGTCCGCGCGGCGGGGATTGGCTCGACGACGAAGTGCAGGCCTGGAAGGCTTCCGGCATCGGCACCGTCGTCTCGTTCCTGACACGCGATGAAGCGACGGAACTGGGTCTGGAAGATGAAGCGCGACTCTGTAATCAGTATGGAATCTCGTTCGTTCCGTTTCCAGTGGTAGACCGGTCCGTGCCACAGAATCTGGCTGATGCTGCGAGGGTGATTCACGATCTTGAGGAGCGCTTGAACCGCGCCCAAAGCGTCGCCCTCCATTGCCGTCAGGGGATCGGCCGTTCTGCGACCGTGGCAAGCTGCCTGCTGGTCTCCGCAGGTCTGGAGCCGGAAGCGGCATTCGCTCGAGTGGGCCAGGCCCGCGGCTGTGAAGTGCCCGAGACAGCCGAACAGCGCAACTGGGTAATCCGGTTTGCGCGGGAGTTGGCGCCGGCGCGGCCGTGAGGCGCTCGAACGGGCGAATGTGGGAAGGGGCGCTGCGACGGAGTCTTCGAGAACGAGGCGACGCACGAACGCGGCCAGCGTAACGACAGCCGGGACTGGGAAGCGGGAACTATGGCGGATCTCAAGGGCTTGTATCAGGAAGTGATCATCGACCACAGCAAGCGCCCGCGCAATTTTCGCGAGCTGGAGGGCGCCACCGCGCACGCCGACGGCTACAACCCGCTGTGCGGCGACCGCGTCACCATCTATCTCCGGCTGGCGGGCGATCGCATCGACGGCGTCAGTTTCAAGGGCTCAGGCTGCGCCATTTCCACGGCTTCGGCGTCGATCCTCACCGAGACGCTCAAAGGGAAGACGCGGGCGGAGGCCGACGGGCTCTTCGAGCGATTTCACGATCTGGTGACCGGAAAGAACACGCACCCGGAGGCCACGCTCGGGAAGCTGGCGGTGTTTTCGGGCGTCTCGGAATTTCCCGCCCGCGTGAAGTGCGCCACCCTGGCTTGGCACACCATGAAGAGCGCGCTGGAGGACAACGGCCAGCCGGTGTCCACCGAAGCCGATGACGTAGAGGACCAGGCGGCTCGCTGACACGGTTGGCGCTGAACGGGGGAGAAGAACGATGGAACATCCGCTGGCAGGTTACATGCACCCGATCGCTGCCGAAGATGCCGCGCCGCAGCCGGCGAGCGTGGCGGTTGCGCCGGAAACCGCGCCCGCCGGGCCGCTCGGCGCCATGGAGCGCATCGCGATCTACGACAAAGTGATCGACATGCTGCACACCTGTTACGACCCTGAGATTCCGGTGGACATCTACGAGCTCGGTCTGATTTACGACGTGAAGGTGGAAGAGTCCGGCGAAGTCCAGGTGAAGATGACGCTCACCGCGCCCAACTGCCCGGCGGCCCAATCGCTTCCGGCGGAAGTGAAATACAAAACGGAAAGCGTGGCGGGCGTGACCTCGGCGAACGTCGAGGTGGTTTGGGAGCCACCGTGGGACATGGCCAAGATGACCGAGGCCGCGAGGCTGCAACTTGGAATGATTTGAAAAAGTCGAAGAGTTGAAAAGTCGAAGAGTTGAAAGTTGAAGAGTTGAAAAGCCTGGAGGGGTACTGAGGTCGGGATTCTGCGATGCCGTTTGTTTCCGACGCTTCAACTCTTCAACTTTTTGACTTTTCAACTTCCGGCCCTCTGAGCCGGCGAGGTGCCCCATGAAATTATCCGCCCAGGAAGAATACGGATTGCGATGCCTGTTGCGGCTGGCGCGGCATCGGCCCGCGGAGAGTCTCACCATTTCCGAGCTCAGCCAGGAGGAAGGCATCTCCACGCACTATGTGGCCAAACTGCTGCGTATTCTGCGCCGCGGTGGTTTTGTAAAGGCGGCCCGAGGCCAGGCCGGAGGCTATATGCTGGCCCGGGCGGCGAGCCAGATCGTGGTGGGCGAGGCCCTGGCGCTGCTCGGCGGGCGCCTGTTCGAGCCCGCCTTCTGTAACGAACACGCAGGCAGCGAAACCCTGTGCAATAACACGGTGGATTGCTCCATACGTTCGCTGTGGCGGACCGTGCAGTTGGTGGTGGACCAGGTGCTGGCGCGCACCACGCTGCAAGACTTGGTGAGCGACGAGCAGCAGATGACCACCTGGGTGGGCAACCTGGTCCACATCTCCGCTGGGCCCATGACTCCGGACCAGGCGCCTGGCCGATAGGGCCGCGGCGACGCCGAATGTCGGAGGCACGTCGCAGAGGACTCGCGCGTCCGAATCGCCTTGCCGGACGCTTTCGGCTCGGGAGATCTTTGAGTGGTGCGAACACCTCTTGCCGGCAAT
>DATJAQ010000116.1:0-6283 GCA_035516075.1 Terriglobia bacterium
GCTTCGCACCGTGACGTCGGGGTTTCGCAGCGGGAACAGGCTGGGCGTTGTCCAATCCGAGTACAGCTTGAAGTTGAAGCGGCGAACTTTATACGGGCAGTTGTTCGAACAGTACCGGGTGCCCACGCACCGGTTATAAACCATCAGGTTCAGGCCTTCGTCGTTGTGCATGGTGGCGCCCACCGGACAAACGTACTCGCAGGGCGCGTTCTCGCAATGCATGCACAGCACCACTTCGTTGAACGTTTCTGGGTTGTCGAGTTCGCCCCGGAAATACGTATCCACCCGGATCCATTGCATGTCGCGGCCGTTATCGACCTCGTCTTTCCCAACCACGGCGATGTTGTTCTCGGCATAGCACGCCACCACACAGGCGTTGCAGCCGATGCAGGTGTTCAAATCGATCGACATGCCCCATTGGTAGCCTTTGCTGTAGTCATACTTGGGGTACAACGAGGGCGCCTCGGTGCTGATCTCCGGGGAGTCCATGGCGAAATTGGGATCTTTGCGGAATTCCTCGACAGTCGCCACCCGCACCACGCGACGGTCAAACGCCTGCTCGCTTTCCTCCTCCACCGTGTGGCCTTGTTGCTCGATCAGGTGGTTATTCTGGGTGGTCACAAGGTGATACTGGGAGCCGGTCTTGGCCAGGGTTACGCCCGTCCCAATCCAGGGTGCGTCGGAGGACCGGATGGCGTAGGCGTTCACTCCCACGCCCGTCCCCACGCTCCCCGCGCGAGTCCGTCCGTAGCCGAGATGCAACGTCACCGACCCGGCCGCCTGGCCCGGCAGGATGAAGACGGGGGCCTCAACCTCGCGCCCGTCCAACTGCGCCTTGACCACGTCTTCCCGCTTCAAGCCGAGTTGCGAGGCCGTCGCCGGGGCGATCAGAAGAGCGTTATCCCAGCAGAGTTTGGTAAACGGTCGCGGCAGCTCCATCAGCCAGGCGTTGTTGGTGTATCGCCCGTCCCATGCCGAGGGATCGAGCCGGAACACGATTTCCAGGCCCTCCGCGCTCGCCGGCGCGGCCGGAGCGGAGCTTACGGCATTCGGAGCAAGCGCCACCTGCTTCGGCGGCAGAGCGGTGCCGTCCACCCAGCCGTTATTCAGCGATGCCTCCCAAAAATCTTCAAAGTTCGCCGTGGACGCAGCCGGCAGATGTCCCCCTGCAGCCTGGCGCTGCCAGTAGGTTTTAACCAGTTCGTGGCTTCCGATGTTGCTCTGGCCCTCGAGCAGCGCGACCAGTTCATGGGCGCTTCGGCCCCCGTAAAGGGGCGCAATCAGGGGCTGGATGATACTCACCGTGCCGTCGTAGCCGCGAATGTCGCTCCAGGCCTCCAGGTCGTGGGCGGAAGGAATGTGCCAGTGGCAGAGCACGGCAGTCTCATCGGCGTAATTCCCAAGGTGAACGCGGAGATTCACCTTTTGCAACGCGTCCGCAAGGGGAACGTCGGCCGGCGCGTTGTAAACCGGATTTCCGCCCAGTATCACCAGAGTGTGAACCCGGCCCGCATCCATATCCGCAACCAGGTCCCGCAACGACCTCATCTCGTCAGTCGGGTTCGCTTCCACCGGGTCGGTGTAGACCACGGTCTGGCCGACGTTGCCGAGTGCCTGATTGATGGCGTGCACCATCGCATGAACGCCTGGAGGCTGCTGGTGGCCGGTCACGACCAGGCTCCGCCCACGATGAGCCTGCAGGTCGCGCACCACGGCCGGAACCCAGTCCGCCGGCACACCGGCGGGCACGGAGGCCCCGTTGGTGTGCACACCAAGTCCATCCGCCACAGCGGCCGCCAGGGCCGGGATTGCGCTCGATCGCAGCGGCAGGCGGTGGTCGGCGAGCGAGCCTGTGACCGTGGGTGTGCTCTCGGCAACGTACAGGCGGTTCGTTGCGGCCGAGGGGTCTGGCATGCGCCGCCGCTCGGCAAAGTCTCGCGCGTAGCGCAGGCTGCCGGCTTCGTCGGAAAAGAAGTCGCCGTCGAGACTCACGATCACATCCGCCTGGCCGACCCGATAGAACGTGTTGACGTACTGTCCAAAAGCGAGGCGCGCGCCCTCGCGCACATGATCGCGGCTGCAGGGCTCGTACTGATGCCACCGCGCCGCCGGCAACTGGCTGAGCAGCGCCTTGATCTGGTCCGCGAGTGTCGGCGAGGTGATGGTCTCGGTCAGGATTCGCAGCCCCGCGCCGCCGGTGGACCGCTCGGCCACGAGGGCGTTGCCGAGGTCGGCCACGAATGCTTCCCAGCTTCCCACGCGGCCGAGGTGAATTGGCACCTGGGACCGGTCGGGGTCGTATAAATTGAGCACTGACGCTTGGCCGAAGACGTCGGCTGCGCCCAGGCTGGCCGGATGTCCGGGATTGCCCTCCACCTTGGTGGGCCGTCCGAGATGACTTTCCACCAGCACGCCCCTGCCCACCCCACCCAATCCAGTCGCAGTGGCAAAAAACAGCGGGATTCCGGGCACGAACTCTTCCGGCTGGTGAACGTAGGGAACGATCTTTTCGGGCGGAAGTTTGGTGCACGCCGTCACACCCGCCAGGCCCGCCGAAGCGCCCATCAACTTCAGAATATCCCGCCGTGTCAGGCCGCCGCCGCTCGTGAGCGCCTTGGGAACCCTGCCTTCGGGAAACTCATACTTCATGCCCTTCACGTACGCCGGAGTCTCCTCAAGCTCGTCCAGGCTGCGCCAGAATCGATTCCTGACGTCTTCAGGCTTGGCCGCCAACTGAACGAGATCCAAGGCTGATGTGTCCTTCGTGCTATCGCTCATCGATTCCCCGGCTTCGGGCTCCTAACGGTGGCAGGTATCACAACTGATGAATTTCTTGATCTTGTACTCTTTTACCAGCTCGGTTCCAAGCGCGAGCTGGTTCTCTGGCGGATTGTAGACCGCCTTGTACACGTCCTCGCGGCGCCGGACGTTCAGTTCCGGGTGTTTGTGGCAGTCGATACACCAGCGCATGTAGAGCGTGTTCTCTTTGAAGGTGATCGGCATTTCGCCGAGCTGCCCATGGCAGGTGGTGCAGCCGATGCCCTTGTTCACGTGAATGCTGTGATTGAAATAGACGAAGTCGGGCAGGGCGTTAACGCGCGCCCACTGGATGGATTGGCCCGTGGCGTAACTCGCGCGCACGGGCTCGAGCATCGAGCTGTTCGTCCAGATCTGCGAATGGCAGGTCATGCAGATCTCCGTGGACGGGAGACCGGCGAAAGAGGAAGTCTCCACCGAGGTGTGGCAGTAACGGCAGTCGATGCCGTCGTCCATGGTGTGGTGCTTGTGGCTGAACGGCACCGGCTGCTCGAGGGCGAGCTTGGCATTGGTGTAGTAGGGCGACTGGTTCACGGCCCAGGCCAGATACCCCAGCCCGCCGACGAGAAGGACGATCCCCACGATGCTCACGCGGGAGATCGAATTCATGCTGCGATGAAAGATCTGCGGCATTCGTCAGCCTTCAGGAAACGTCGCGACCAAACTGCCTGCTGATTGAGGCGGCCCGTCGCACTGCGGAGCCCGGGCCGGACCAGACCCCGGGTGGGCCTGGGTGATTCTGATTGCCACTGAGCTCGTTGTCCGATGCAGCACGCGGCGGCTTTAGAATGAGAGATGTTATTGCGAGGCGCGGCGATCTGTCAACAGAGAGCACACAGAATTTTTTGGGCGCGATCGAACACCGCTGCGCCGGCGAGCGTTTTTCGCTCGCAAGTCAGTCATTTTCACGCGGTTCGGAATCGCATACGCTGGCGGGCGTTGCCGTGCCGCGCTCCCCCCTCGTCACCCGCGCGGGCGACGCGCATCTATCTGGTAGACTCGAAACCGGAGGTCACGAGGCGCGGAAGGAGCGCCCGCACGCCAGCGCATGGCCCAGGACGCCGCAAAATCGCCGACCTCGTCCACCCCCGCTCGACTGCGCGAGCTGTGGCCGGAGCTCTGGACGTTCATTCGTCCGCGGCGGCGCCTGCTGGCCCTCGGGTTCGCTCTGATGGGCGTCAACCGGCTCTCCGGCCTGGTGCTGCCTGCCTCTTCGAAGTACCTCATCGACTTGGTCATCGGCAAGCGCCAGGTGGCGCTGCTGCTGCCGCTGGTAGGCGTCGTGGTGGCCGCCACGTTGGTGCAGGGCGCCACCGATTTTGCGCTCACCCAACTGCTCTCCAAGGAAGCGCAGCGGCTCATCGCGGAGTTGCGCACGCGCGTGCAGCAGCACGTGGGGCGCCTGCCGGTAGCTTTCTACGACGCCACCAAAACCGGCGCGCTGGTCTCGCGGATCATGAGCGACGTGGAGGGCTTGCGCAACCTGATCGGCACGGGCCTGGTCCAGTTCGTAGGCGGACTGCTCACCGCAGCGCTGGCGCTGGTGATCCTGATGCGCATCAGCGCTACCATGACGGCGGTGGCAGCCGCCATCCTGCTGGTCTTCGGCGTCTTCATGCGCTATGCGTTCAAGATCATCCGCCCGATTTTCCGCGCCCGCCCCAAGATCAATGCCGAAGTCACCGGCCGCCTCACCGAATCGCTGGCGGGTGTGCGGGTAGTGAAGGGTTACCACGCCGAGCAGCGGGAGGCGAACGTCTTCGCGGGCGGAGTCGAGCGCCTGCTCCAGAACGTCTTGCAGACCCTCACTGCCACCTCGGTGATGAGCCTTACGGCCACGGGCCTGCTCGGGTTGGTGAGCGCCTTCATCATGTACCTGGGCGCGCGCCGCATTCTGGATCACACCATGACGCTGGGATCTTTCGTGGAGTTTACGATCTTCCTTGGCATGCTGGTAGCCCCGGTGGCGCAGGTGGTGAACATCGGCACCCAGCTTACCGAAGCAATTGCCGGTCTCGAACGCACGCGCGAACTGCTCGCCGAACGGCCTGAAGACCAGGATCCGGTCCGCACTGTTCAGGTCAGTCCGCTGCGAGGCGAGGTGGTGTTTGAAGGTGTCAGCTTCGCCTACGAAACCGGCAAACCCGTGCTGCACGAGGTCGGCTTCCGCGCCGAGCCTGGCACGGTCACGGCGCTGGTGGGACCTTCAGGCGCCGGCAAGTCCACCTTGATCGGCCTGGTGGCCGCGTTCTACATGCCCACCGCCGGGCGGGTTCTGGTGGACGGAACGGACCTCGCCACCGTGCGGTTGGATTCCTACCGCACCCAACTTGGCGTCGTGTTGCAGGACACCTTTCTTTTCGACGGGACGATTCGGGAAAACGTGGCGTTTTCGCGCCCCGACGCCTCCACCGAGCAGATCATGGGCGCCTGCCGCATCGCGAGGGTGGACGAGTTCGCCGAGAGGTTTGAACTGAAATACGAGACCGTGGTGGGCGAGCGGGGCGTGAAGCTTTCCGGCGGGCAGAAGCAGCGCGTCTCCATTGCGCGGGCCATCCTGGCGGACCCGCGAATCTTGATTCTCGACGAAGCCACCTCCAGCCTGGACTCAGAGTCTGAGGCCCTCATTCAGGAAGGCCTCGCCTACTTGATGCAGGGTCGCACCACCTTCGTCATCGCGCACCGCCTCTCTACGGTGCGTCGCGCGGACCAAATCCTGGTGGTGGAGGACGGCCGCATCATCGAACGCGGCACCCACGAGTCGCTCTACGCCCTGGAAGGCCGCTACTGGGAGCTTTACACCCGCCAGCACGGCGTCGAATCGAACCGGCTGATTGTCCCGGGAGAAAAAGAAGCCGAGCCCGAGGCGGAAGGCGCGCGCGCCAACAGCCGCGACTCCGATGCTGCATTGGACCCGGTGCGCATGCTGCGCGGCCAAGGCGCGTGATCGCCGGGGCGGCGTCCGCTCACGCAAGGGCCGGAATCCTGGTCGGGGCGCCCGGATTCGAACCGGGGACCTCTTGCGCCCAAGGCAAGCGCGCTACCAGGCTGCGCCACGCCCCGACACGGGGTGATTCCATTCTGCCAAGCCGGCTCTGTGATGTCCAGTGCAGTAGGGGGGTAGGTTGCCCGGCGGGGAGCGCGCCGGATCGAACGCCGCCGAAACCCGCCTGCGGCATCGCCGGCCCCGGGCGCTCGCCGGAGTGAAAGATCAGGCAGATAATTACGCTGTCCGCTACGCCACGCGCGGGCTTTTCGACGAGGTTTTCCTGCGCCGGCCCACGTCTGTGGAGGCACACTGAACCACGTGGGCAAAATCGGAGCCGGGCAAGGGCGCCGAGATGAAGTCGAACGCACCCTTCTCGATGGTCTCAAGATAAAGCCCCACGTCGTCGAGGCGGGAAACCACAATCACGTCAACCGGCGCAGGAGCGTCGTTCGCCAGCTTAACCACGTCGGACCAATT
>DATJAQ010000117.1:0-8891 GCA_035516075.1 Terriglobia bacterium
TGTCAAGCAAAATCTGGAGCCCTTACCTTGCGTCCCAATGACGTGTTAACAAAGTGGTTATATCGGCCATTGAAAACGGTGCGGGTTCGCCGGCCGAAAGGCGGACAAGATTGACCTGTCGTTCCAGGTAAACTCCCGCCGGCATTCCTACCCTCGCCGAATTGTTTCTGAAAACATCAGGCCGGGTCGCAAGCGCCCACCGAATTTACTTGACAGCATTAAGCACATAGTATATAAGCATCGTTGGGTCGGGCGGTCACACCCGCGAGCCGCCCATGGGAAGGCGGGACGGGAAGTCGCAGGTGGTTGCCGTTCCGTCCTCCTAATGTGGGTCCGAGATGGAAAATGCATTTCGATGCCGCCCGCGAACCGTGATCGGCTGGGCCGAAGCGGCCCAATTGGGGGAATTCGGGTCAAATTTGGGCGCAGGTAACCGTTACGTCCGGAGCCCGTTGCCCCAAAAACGAATTGGACTTGGCATGTCCAACAAAATGAATAAGTTACTCGAATTTTGGCAAAACGAATTATTGGGGTTAACCTACGGATTCTACTAGTGTTATCGGGCGATCTGCAGGTTCGGTTCATTCGCGCACTCAGCCAGGCCGGCAACTCATTGAATTGAGGCCTTTCGGGCAGCTCTTCAACAAAACTGAGTGGGTGCGCTGGAACGCACGAGGGACAGCAAAGCGCCCGGCGCAGCCTAGCCTAAAAAATAGCGCTTGACATATAGGCTGGGCGTGCGTAGCATTTATACCTACCGACCGGTCGGTAACCAACCAGGTTCAGCAGCCGGTCCGGCGAGGCTGACGATATGCTTCGAGCGGCGAGTGGCTCCGAACTCCTGATTGAAGGCCTCCAGCGCAATGGCGTGGACGTTTTCTTCGGTTTGCCCGGGGGCGTGGTGCTGCCCCTCTACGACGCCTTGCACGGCGCCAGCATCCGGCGGGTGCTGGTGCGCCACGAGCAGGCCGCCGCCTTCGCGGCCGACGGCTACGCGCGCGCCACCGGGCGCCCCGGCGTTTGCCTGGCCACTTCCGGCCCGGGCGCCACCAACCTGGTGACCGCCCTCACCTCGGCGCTCATGGATTCGATTCCGGTGGTGGCCATCACCGGGCAGGTGCCGGCGTCGCTGCTCGGCAGAGACGCTTTTCAGGAAGCCGACATCATCGGCATCACCCTGCCCTCCACCAAACGTTCCTTTGCGGTGCGCGCCGCCGCCGATCTTCCCGCGGTGATCGACCAGGCGTTCGCCACCGCCGTGGCGGGCCGCCCCGGCCCGGTGCTGGTGGATATTCCGAAGAACGTATTCATGGAGCGCACCGAGACCGCCGCCCCGGCTGGAAATGGCTCGGAGCGGGTGGCCGAGGGGAACCGGGGAGCTGAGGCCCGCAGCGCCGCGCGCGAGTGGCGCACCGAGGACGTGGAGCGCGCCGCCAGCCTTATCCTCAAAAGCCGCCGGCCCGTGCTGTACGTGGGCGGGGGCACGATTACGGCGGACGCCAGCGAAGAGGTTCGGGCCCTGGCCGAGCTGCTGCACATCCCGGTGGCGACCACCTTGATGGCCATGGGCGCGTTTCCGTCGCGGCATCCGCTCTCGCTCGGCATGCTCGGGATGCACGGTTCCTTCGCCACCAACTGCGCCGTCACCGAGTGCGACCTGCTGCTGGCCGTGGGCGCCCGCTTCGACGACCGCGTGACGGGGCGCGTGAAGGACTTCGCCGCTCACGCCCGCAAGATCCACATCGACATCGACCCCTCGGAGATCGGCAAAAACGTGCGGGTGGACGTGGGCCTGGTGGGCGACGCCCGCGAGACGCTGGCCGCGCTCACAGCGGCCGTACGGCGGCGCCTCGCCTCCGCAGGCGGTGCGGAGGCGGCCGGAGTTTCCGGCGCCCGCGAGGAGTGGCTCGCCCGCATCGCCGCTTGGCGCGCCGAACATCCGCTCGGTTACGAAGCCCACGCGCCCCAGCTCAAGCCGCAGCACGTTGTGGAAACGCTTTCGCAGCAGGCGGGCGAAGACGCCATCGTGGCGGTGGATGTGGGGCAGCACCAGATGTGGACGGCGCAGTTCTTCGGATTCTCGCGCCCGCGCACCTGGCTTTCGTCGAGCGGCCTGGGCTCCATGGGCTACGGCTTTCCCGCCGCCCTGGGCGCGCAGGTGGCGTTCCCGGAGCGGCAGGTGATCGCCATTGTGGGCGATGGCGGGTTCCAGATGACCTTGAACGAGCTCGCCACCGTGGCCCAGTACGAGCTGCCGGTGAAGATCGCCATTCTCAACAATCGCTCCCTCGGCATGGTGCGGCAGTGGCAGGAGATTTTCTTCGAGAAGCGCTATTGCGACGTGGACCTCAGCTTCGCGCCCGACTTCGCGCGCCTGGCCGAATCCTACGGCATCCGCGGCGTATCGGTGGAGCGCCCTACCGAGGTGAGCGGCGCGGTGAGCGAGATGCTGGCGCATCCGGGGCCCTGCCTGGTGGATTTCCGCGTGGACCCGGCGGAGAACGTCTACCCCATCGTGCCGCCCGGCGGCGCGCTGGCGGAGATGATGCTGGAGCCGGTGCGGGTGGCGGCGGAACCGGCGCCGGCCTCGCAAGAAGAGGTGCTGGAGGATTTGTGGGCGGTTTAGAAGCAGAGACGAGAGGCGCGTGACGGGAGGCGAGTGGCAAGAAACGGGCTGATCGATTCATTGAATCAATGAGTCAATTCTCGTCACTGGTCTCTTGTCTCTCGTCTCTTGTCTCTGGTCTCTCGTCTCTGCTCTTGGGAGGTTGCTATGAAGTGGCTCACCGCGCTTGAAACCGACAACGAACCCATTACCCTGTGCCGGCTGATGAACGCTTTCCGGCGCAAAGGCGTAAAGATCGTCAATCTGACGATGAGCGCCGCGCCCCAGGGGTTCACCCTGCTGGCGCTGGTGGAAACCGGCCCCGGGGAGATCGAGCATCTGCGCAACTTCCTGCGGCGCACCGAAGGGGTGGCCAGGGTGGCCTGTTACCGCCACGAGCGCGGCGAGGAGGCGCCCTTTGCCTTCGATCCCGCCGAACCGGCCCACCTCACCGGATTCCTCGAAACCCTGCCCGGGGCCAGCGTCACCTTCACCGGCGAGGGGCGTTATCTTGTAGAGTATCCTCCGGTGTTCAGCGGCGCGCCGGGAGCGGAGCAGCAGGTGGAAATGGCGTTCCTGCCCAACTGACCGAGGCGGGCTATTGTGGTACCTTTGTGGTAGGATTCTGCTGTTTTCTGGCAGAATATTTTGAGCGCTATCGATTTGGCCCTTTTTTTTATGGGCTTCGGAGCGAGGTTTCGAACGCGTCCAACTTTTGACTTTTGACCCTCGACCTTTGACGTTCTTATTTGGTTCCGGCTATGCCGGGTTAGGGAGGATGAGGCAGGCAGGATGATGCAGGCAGGAAGCCTGCCGGCGGCGACAGGGGTTAATCCATGGCGAAAATCTACTACGAAAAAGACGGCGATCTGGCGCATCTCAGGGGCAAAACGATCGCGGTGATCGGCTACGGCAGCCAGGGCCACGCGCACGCGCTCAACCTGCGCGACAGCGGCCTGAAGGTGATGGTGGGCCTGCCGGCTTCGAGCGCTTCGCGCGCCAAGGCGCAGGCGGAGAAGCTGGAGGTGCTCGAGCCCGCCGAGGCCGCCCGCCGCGGCGACCTGATTTCGTTTCTGATTCCCGACCACCTGCAGGCCGGCGTCTACCGGCAGGATCTTGCGCCCCACCTCAGCGCCGGCAAGACGCTGCTCTTCGGCCACGGCTTCAGCGTTCATTTCCGCTACATCGCGCCGCCCGCCGACGTGGACGTGATCATGGTGGCCCCCAAGTCTCCCGGCCACCGCCTGCGCGAGCTCTTCCGGGAGGGCATCGGGGTGCCCTCCCTGCTGGCCGTGCACCAGGACGCCACCGGCCAGGCTGAGGCTACTGGACTAGCCTACTCTCTGGCCCTCGGGTCGCTGAAGGCGGGGGTGATCGGCACCACCTTCAAAGAGGAGACCGAGACCGACCTCTTCGGCGAGCAGACCGTGCTCTGCGGCGGCGTTTCGGCGCTCATCGCGGCCGGATTCGAAACCCTGGTGGCGGCCGGCTACCAGCCCGAGATCGCCTACTTCGAGTGCTTGCACGAGCTCAAGCTGATTGTGGACCTCATCTACCAGGGCGGCATCAAGTACATGCGCTACTCGGTGAGCGACACGGCCGAGTACGGCGATTACACGCGCGGCCCGGTGGTGATCGACGCCGGGGTGCGCGAGCGCATGAAAAAGATTTTGGCCGACATCCAGAGCGGCGCCTTCGCCAAAGAGTGGATGGACGAAAACGCCAAGGGCCGGCCCAACTTCACCGCCGCGCGCATCGCGGCCACCGGCCAGCTTATCGAGCAGGTGGGCAAGCAGCTCCGCACCATGATGGCGTGGAACCGCCCGGCGGAAGAATCCACCGCCGCCCAGGCCGCCGCGCGGGCGTAGCCCGCAGCCCGCGCAGCCAACTCGTCAGACACTCCTGGACCGGCGCTTCCGCCGGTCTTCCGCAACCCATCCTCCCCGCCGAGCGACCCCTGCACCGCCTCCCAGCCGAAGGCGTGTTATAGTCTTGCCGCTTCAATTTCACCGCAGGAGGTCCCATGAAACTCGAAGGCCGCGTTGCGCTGATCACGGGGGCGGGCTCCGGGATCGGACGCGCCATCGCTCTGCGTTTCGCCGAGGAAGGCGCGCAGGTGGTGGTGAACGATCTGGTGCCCGACTCGGCCGCCGCCACCGTGGAGTTGATGGGCGCCGCGCGCCACCGCGGCTTCGCCGTGCAGGCGGACGTCTCGGTGAGCGCCGAAGTGAAGGCCATGTTCGCCCGCGTATCGGAGAGCTGCGGCGGGCTGGATATCCTGGTGAACAATGCCGGCATCGCCGAAACCGGGGGCGGCAAATTGGAGGAGGTCAACCGCAAGGCCGGGGCGCGCCTCGGCGAGCTGATGAGCGGCGGACCCGTTCGCACCCACTGGGACCTCACCCAGGAACTGAGCGACGAAGAGTGGCACCGCATGATCGGAGTCCACCTGAACGGCACGTTCTTCTGCACGCGCGAGGCCCTGAAGCTGATGGCGCCGAAGAACCGCGGCGTGATTATCAACATGTCGAGCGTGGCCGCGCTGCGCGGCATCGACGTGGCGCCGCATTATGGGGCGGCCAAGGGCGGCATCCTGGGGTTCACGCGGTCGCTGGCGCGCGAAGTGGCCTCGCACCAGATTCGCGTAAACGCCATCTGCCCCGGGTTTGTGGACACGCCCATGACCGAGGCCTTCTCGCCCCTCTTCCGCGCCTTCACCACCTCGCAGGTTCCGCTGGGCCGCTGGGGGGAGCCGCGCGAAATCGCGGCCGCGGCGCTGTTTCTCGCCTCCGACGAAAGCTCGTACTTCACGGGCCAGTGGCTCTCGCCCAACGGGGGCTTGTTTACGGGATAGTGGCAGGCGGGCGGGCGTTCGGGAATTGTAGCCATTTGAAAGCAAAACACTTGCCGAAAACGCTCGATTTTGCGGCTATTTGAACGCAATTGTCCAAAAATCGTACACTTTTGCCGGCGGGCCGCGGCTTTTTGAAAGGACGCTGCGGCCGGGGTACGGGAGGGCGGTGCCGGGTCTCGAGAAATGGGGGCACTGACTCCCAGAGAAGGAGGGCCCCGAGCACTAGAGAAGTTGGGGCGGCGATTCCCTGAGAATGGCGCCGCCGCGTCTCCGAGAAAGAGGCCTCCTGAGCCCCCGAGAAGGGTGCGGCGAAGTCTCGGAGAATGTCGTTGTATGAACGCGAATCTATCCGGGAAAAGCCTTGATTTTGTCGTTGTTTGAACGCGACTGTCCAAAAGTCGTACACTTTTGCCGGCGGGCCCGCGGCTGATTGAAATGACGCTGCGGCCGGGGTGATGTGAAGTGAAATTCGGCATCTTTTACGAGCTCCAAATGCCGCGTCCCTGGGCGCCGGATGAGGAAGAGCGCGTCTTTCACGAGGCGCTCGACCAGATCGAACTGGCGGACGGGCTGGGGTTCGACTCCGTGTGGGAAGTGGAGCACCACTTCCTCGAAGAATACGCGCACTCGAGCGCGCCCGAGGTGTTTCTGGCCGCCGCCAGCCAGCGCACCAAGCGCATTCGTCTGGGCCACGGCATCGTGCAGCTTCCGCACGCTTTCAATCACCCCGCGCGGGTGGCGGAGCGCATCGCCACGCTTGACTTGCTGTCGCACGGGCGCGTGGAGTTCGGCACCGGGCAGGGCAGCTCGCAGGTGGAGCTGGGCGGCTTCGGCGTGGACCGCGAAGCCAAGCACGCGCAGTGGGAGGAAGCGCTCGACGCCATTGTGCTGATGATGACCGAGGAGCCTTTTGCGGGCTACGAGGGCCGGTGGCTCTCCATGCCGCCCCGCAACGTGGTGCCCAAGCCCAAGCAGAAGCCGCACCCTCCCCTCTGGGTGGCGTGCAGCCGGCGCGAGACCATCCTGGAGGCGGCCCGCAAGGGCGTGGGCGCGCTCTCGTTCTCCTTTATTGAGCCCGAGCAGGCCAAAGCCTGGGTGGACGACTACTACCGCATCGTTCAGAGCCCCGAGTGCGTCCCCGCCGGCCTTGCGGTGAACCCTCAAGTTGCTGTGGTGCTGCCCTTTATGTGCCATCCGGAGGAGCAGACCGCCATCGACCGCGGCATTGACGGGGCTCATTTTTTCGGCTTCTCTCTGGCCTATTACTACGTTTTCGGAAAGCACGTCCCCGGCGTCAGCAACATCTGGGAGGAGTTCAAGGCGCATCGCCGCGAGTACGGCTTCGCGCGCGAACTGATCAACGCCGACGACCAGCCGCTGGGGGTGAAATTGCTTCAGCACGGTATGGGCTCGCTGCGCGGCGGCGTGGGCACGCCGGCCCAACTCGGCGGCCTGGTTGAACGCTACGAGCGCGCCGGAGTGGACCTGGTGGTGTTTGCGCCCCAGGCCGGGCACAACCGGCACGAGGATATCTGCGAGGCGCTCGACGTTTTCGGCAAGCAAGTGCTGCCGAAGTTCGCGGAGCAGGCCCCGGCGCGCGAGGCCGAAAAGCAGCGGCGCCTGGCGCCCGCCCTGGAGCAGGCGCTGGCGCGGCGGGGAGCCGGCCGCCCACCACGTCCCGCCGCGCTAAGGGATTATGTGATTACGCCGCAGGGTGAGACCGGAGCCGCGGGCTCGGTGCGCGTGTGGCCGGCGCCCGCCGGGGCCAAAGCGCGCCCCGTCCCAGGCGGCGCCACCCTGCTGGCGCGGCTGGTGCGCCATCGCAGCGACCGCCAACTCGAACGTCTGGCGCCGATTCTGGCGCCGGTGATCTTCAAGGGGATGCAGCGCGCCTTCCGGCCCGATCGCGCCTTCGGATTCTCGGGTGAAATCGAGTACGAACTCCGCAGAAACGGCGGGCCGGCGCGGAAATGGACGGTGCGCATCGACGGAGCGAGGGCGGTGGCCCGGCAGCGCCCGGCACAGCATCCGGCCGCCGTGCTGCGGATGTCGGCGCCCACCTTCTTCCGCCTCGGCGCCGGCCTCCTCGAACCCGTGGCCGCGCTGATGCAGCGAAAACTCGAAGTGGAGGGCGACCTCGGCTTGGTGAGCCGCTTGGGCGAAATGTTCGGCGGGCCCTCGCGCTTTTGAGTCGGCGTCGCGCGCCAGCGGGCGCGAGCGCCGGCTCCGCGACACCGTCCGGCAAGGTCGGGCCGGGATCCTGGAACCATGAAACCGTGCGCGCATCCGCGACGCAAGCCGCCGTTCCAGCCTGGGGGCATCGCCGGAACTACTATACTTATAGTTCTAAAGGGCGACCGAAGGCGGTAGCCAAGGCTCGCAAACCCGTACAGCGCGGAAAACACCGTTCGGCGGCCCTCCAGTCTCTCCACAAGTGCCCCGTAAACGCGTGTCACAGCGCTTCTAAGGCGTGTTACACGCTTGGTCAGTACCCCGGTAGCACCTCGGCCTTTGTCGGCGCTCTAAAGGCCGCCTAGCGCGAATTCCCCAACGCCGCCCCGACCGGAGTATCGGGTGTGCCGGTCTACCCGTGTTGCCCCCTTTTCGGCAACGATGAGTGGCAGGTGGCCCGAATCGATCGTTCCGCCGCCCGGTTCGCGGTTCGGCGCTCGTGACCCTCACATCTGCCGCTCGTCACTCGTCACCGATCACTCGCCACCTGGCTCTCGTCTTTCATCACCTGGCAATTGAGAGTAATGCAACGCCGGTTACGCTTGTACGCGCGGGCGGCGTGTGCTATAGTCGGAAATTCAGTTTAGCGCTTCAGTTCACACGACCTGCCCCGGCCCGTTCCGGCGGGGCGCACCGGCAGTTTGCACCCTGGAAGCCGGCCCTGGCGACGGGACGTGTCTTGAGGCAAAGCTTGGGAGGGGGTTATGGCATTCCTCAAAACGGCGCGCAGCCGCTTCGGCGTGGCGGGCCAGTTGCTCTCGTTTTTCTGGCGGGGCAAGCGTTGGTGGCTGGTACCCATGATCGTGGTACTGCTGGGGATGGGCGTGTTCATCGTACTGGCCCAGAGTTCCGTGATTGCGCCGTTCATTTACACGCTCTTCTAGAGGGGGGAGTTTGAAAAGTCTCTGGATCGCCCTGAAGAAATTCTGGCGGGGTTTTTCGGCCTTCGCCAAGCGGCTTGGCAACTTTCAGGCGCGCGTTCTGCTCACGATCATCTACGCCATCCTCGTTCTGCCTTTCGGGGTCATGGTGCGCTTATTTGCGGATCCCCTCCGCATCAAAAAGCTTCCCACCACCTGGATCGATCACTCCCAAGAGAAGATGGACATGTCGTGGGCCAAGAGGCAATAATCCTGTGGATATTTTAGGAATCTCCTGCTACTACCATGACGCCGCAGCCTCGCTGATTCGCGACGGCCA
>DATJAQ010000118.1:0-22872 GCA_035516075.1 Terriglobia bacterium
CTCCGGCCAACCCATGAACTCGAACATCAGGGCGCCCGAGCGGATGACGGCGGAGGGATTAATCACATCCTTGTCCGCGTACTTGGGTGCGGTGCCGTGCGTGGCTTCGAAGACGCCGTACCCGTCGCCGATGTTGGCGCCCGGCGCGAGGCCCAATCCGCCGATCTGCGCGGCGCAGGCGTCTGAAAGGTAATCGCCGTTGAGGTTAGGCGTGCAGAGCATCTGGTACTCGCCGGCGCGGGTGAGGATCTGCTGGAAGACGGAGTCCGCAATACGATCGTTGATCAGCACTTTCTGCTTCCACTGGCCGCGTCCGTGGGTGGCGCCGATCGAATCGAGACAGGCCTTCACCTCATCCGCGATCTGGCGCTTGAAGTCGGGCGAAGCCATCTCGAGGCCCGGTTCAACCTCGGCGGCGAGCTGCTCGACGGTGGCCTGCGGGTTCTTCGCCTGGCCGTCGAGAATCCAGCTCTCCCGTTCCGTCACGATGCGGTCGCGAAACTCCTCACGCGCGAGCTCGTAACCCCAGTCGCGAAAGGCGCCTTCGGTGAACTTCATGATGTTGCCTTTGTGCACCAAAGTAACCGTCTTCAAGCCTCGGTCCAGAGCGTAACGGATGCCGCGCCGCACAAGCTGCTTCGTAGCTGTGATTGAGATGGGCTTGATGCCGATGCCGGAATCCGCGCGGATCTGGTTCTTCACGCCCTCGGCCTTAAGCTGCTGGTTGACGAAGTCGATGACGCGGTTGGCCGTCTCCGTCCCTTCCCGCCATTCGATTCCGGCGTAGACGTCTTCGGTGTTCTCGCGAAAGATAACAACGTTCATCTGCTCCGGACTGCGCACCGGCGAAGGAACGCCGGGAATGTACTTCACCGGGCGCCAGCAGGCGTAGAGATTCAGCAACTGCCGCAGGCCCACGTTCAGGCTGCGAATCCCGCCGCCGACTGGCGTGGTCAGCGGACCTTTGATGGCGATGCGGAAAGCCTTGATGGCGTCCAATGTACCTTGCGGTAGCCATTCGCCGAACCGGCGAAAGGCCTTTTCACCGGCGAAGACCTCGTACCATGTCACTCGCCGCTTGCCGCCGGAGGTCGCCTCGACGGCCGCGTCAAATACGCGCTGCGATGCCTTCCAGATGTCGCGGCCGGTGCCGTCTCCCTCGATGTAGGGGATGATGGGGCGGTCAGGAACCTGAAAGTTATCGTTGGCAAACGTGATGGCCGCGCCCTCGGCCGGGACCGGAATTCCGTTAAAGACCTGGCTCATATCGGATTTGCTCCTGTGGCGTAAGGGTTTTATTCTAACAGATGCAGATAGAGCCGGCTTGGAGGACGCTGAACCAAGCTCCGCCAACGGGCCGCTCCGCGCAGACGTGATAGAATCAACCCGCCCTGCATGAGGCAAGAACCGTCAGGCTCATACTGGTGTGTGAGCTGCGTTTCGACACCCGCGCAGGGGCGAACGTCGAGGGTTCCGGGCAATCCGACCTCGCTAACCGGTTTGCTCTGCAGGGCTTAAAGGGCCCAAGGAGAGGACATGATCAACGCCGCTCACGTGGTGATCTACAGCAAGGACGCCGAGGCGGATCGCGCCTTCTTCCGCGACGTACTGCGCTTCCCCAGTGTGGATGCAGGGCAGGGCTGGCTCATCTTCGCGTTGCCGTCCGCCGAGCTGGGCATCCATCCCACCAATGAAGAGACCGCGCCGGGCAAGGGCGTGTTGCAGGGACGCCATCAGCTTTACCTGACGTGCGACGACGTGAACGCGACCGTGCGGGAGCTCGAGGCCAAAGGCGTGAGCTTCACGGAGCCCGTCAAAGACGTGGGCTGGGGCGTACTCACCGCACTCCAGCTTCCAGGCGGCAGCGGGCTGTACCTCTACCAGCCGAGGCACGCGTCGCCGCTCAAATAGCGCCCGCTGCGCCGACGGTGACACGGCGACGTTTCGCGGTGTATAAACGGAGTGGGCCGTTCGCGTGCCCTCATTCTAACAACGCACTCAGGATCTTTACCTTGTCCACTTTTCAAAACTCGAATCCCTTCGGCGTGCGCCGAGACTTCGAAACTCCGTCGGGCACGGCTACGCTGTTCAGCCTGCCTGCGCTCGAGCAAGCAGGCTTGGGCGCGGTTTCACACCTACCGGTATCGATCAGGATTCTGCTCGAGTCCGTGCTCCGCAACTTTGACGGCCGCCTCACTACCGAGGACGACGTCCGGGCACTGGCGGCCTGGCGTCCCGACCAGCCGGCGGCGCGCGAGCTGCCCTTCCGGCCGGCGCGAGTGATCCTGCAGGACTTCACGGGCGTGCCGGCGGTGGTTGACCTCGCCTCCATGCGGGCCGCGATGAAGCGCCTGGGCGGCGATCCGGCCCGCATCAATCCGCTCGTGCCGGTCGACCTCGTCATCGACCATTCGGTACAGGTGGACGCCTTTGGCAGCCCGCGCGCGCTCGCGTTCAACGCCGAGATCGAGTTCATGCGCAATCGCGAGCGCTACGAATTTCTGCGCTGGGGCCAGCGCGCGTTCCGCAACTTTCGCGTGGTACCGCCTGCCACCGGCATCGTCCATCAGGTGAACTTGGAGTATCTGGCGAAGGTCGTCGTATTGCAAGAGGTGGACGGCGAACCTCAGGTGTTTCCCGACACGCTGGTGGGCACGGACTCGCACACCACGATGATTAACGGCCTCGGGGTTCTCGGCTGGGGCGTGGGCGGGATCGAAGCCGAGGCCGCCATGCTGGGCCAGCCCTACTACATGCTGACGCCCCAAGTGGTGGGCTTCAAGCTGTGCGGCGGCCTGAAGGAAGGCGTAAACGCGACGGACCTTGTCCTCACGGTCACCGAAATGCTGCGAAAGAAGGGCGTAGTGGAGAAGTTCGTGGAGTTCTACGGGCCCGGGCTCGCTCAAATGACGCTTCCGGACCGCGCCACTCTCGCCAACATGGCTCCGGAATATGGCGCCACCATGGGTTTCTTCCCCGTCGACGACGAGACTCTGCGCTACCTGCGCTCGACGGGCCGCTCCGAGGAGGAAGTGACCCGCGTGGAGCGGTATACGAAAGAGCAAGGGTTGTTCCGTACCGACGCTACGCCCGACCCGGTGTTTAGCGACAGTCTTGAGCTGGATCTGGGCGCGGTGGAGACAACCCTCGCCGGCCCCAAGCGCCCGCAGGATCGAGTGCCGCTGTCGCGCCTCAAGGAATCCTTCCGCAAGTCGCTGACCTCTCCCACGCGCGACCGTGGTTTCGGGCTCGCGGAGGGCGAACTCAGCCGCACGGCCGTGGTGCAATCGAACGGAGATCGCGAAAGGTTGGGCCACGGCGCGGTGGTGATCGCCGCCATAACATCCTGCACGAACACTTCGAACCCGTCGGTAATGCTGGGCGCCGGACTGCTGGCGCAGAAGGCGACCGCGCGCGGCCTCAAGGTGCCCTCCTACGTGAAAACCAGCCTGGCGCCGGGCTCGAAAGTGGTCACCCAATATTTGCAGGAGGCCGGAGTGCTGCCCGCGCTCGAAGAGCTCGGTTTCGACCTCGTCGGGTATGGCTGCACCACCTGCATCGGTAACAGCGGCCCGCTGCCGGAGCCGGTGGCGAAAGCGGTAAACGAAAACCCCGTGGTGACCGCCGCGGTGCTTTCCGGCAATCGAAACTTCGAGGGCCGCATCCATCCGCAGATCAAGGCGAATTATCTGGCCTCGCCGCCGCTCGTGGTGGCGTTCGCGCTGGCGGGCACCGTGGACATCGACCTGGACCGCGAGCCGCTGGGCCGGGATCGCGACGGGCACGACGTATATCTGCGCGATGTGTGGCCTACTCAAATCGAGGTCGGTGAGGCCATGGGCCGCGCGGTGAAACCGGAGATGTTCCGCCAGAGCTACGCCAACGTTTGGGATGGCAACCCCACCTGGAACGCCATTGCAATAACCGGCGGCGATCTCTACAATTTCAAACCGGATTCCACGTACATTCAGGAACCGCCCTTCTTTGAGGGTCTGACGATGGACCCGCCGCGCGTCACCCCGATCCGCGGGGCGCGCGTGCTGGCGCTGCTGGGCGACTCGGTGACCACCGACCACATCTCGCCCGCGGGCGACATTCCTCTCGAGAGCCCGGCCGGGAAATACCTGGCGGCGCACGGCGTTGAGAAGCGCGACTTCAATTCATACGGCTCGAGGCGCGGCAACGATCGCGTGATGGTGCGCGGGACGTTCGCCAACATCCGGCTAAAGAATCTGATGGTGCCCGGCGTCGAGGGCGGCGTCACGGCTCATTTCCCCGGCGGCGAGCGGATGGCTATCTATGATGCTGCCGTACGTTACAAGTCCGAGGGCGTTCCGCTGCTCGTGATTGCCGGCAAGGAGTACGGTGCAGGCTCCTCGCGCGACTGGGCCGCGAAGGGGACGCTGCTGCTCGGCGTGCGCGCGGTAATCGCCGAGACTTACGAACGCATCCACCGCAGTAATCTGGTGGGCATGGGCGTGTTGCCGCTGGTGTTCAAGCCCGGCGAAAACGCCGCCAGCCTCGGACTGACGGGCCGCGAGGCGTTCGACGTCGAAGGGCTCGCGAATGACATCCGGCCACGCCAGGAGCTTGTGGTCACCGCGACGGCGCCCGAGGGCGCGCGGCGGCAGTTTGGCGTGATCGCGCGGCTCGATTCGCCGGTAGATGTGGAGTACTACTTGAACGGAGGCATTCTCCAAACCGTGCTGCGGAGCCTGAGCCGAAAAGCCTGAGCGGCCGAGCCTCCCGGGCTGACGCGAGCGAAGCGTCTTACTGGCAGTCAAGGATCAGGCAGGTGATGTCGTCGTGCTGGGGCGCCTGCCCGACGAAGGTGTCAATCGAGCTCATCACCCGCTTGAGCGCGTCGGCGGCCTTGCTGCTCTGCCCGAGTTGAAGTTCCGTCAGCAGCCGGCCTTCGCCAAACTCGTCCACCCTGTCGTTCTCTGCTTCCACGGCGCCATCCGTGAAAATCACCAGCCGGTCGCCGGAGCTCAGAGTGGTCTCGCCGGACTGATACTGCGCGTCTCGCATAATTCCAAGCGGCAAGCCTCCGTCCTCCAGGCGCTCCAGCGTGGCCGCCCGTCGCAGCAGCATGGGCTGGTTGTGCCCCGCGTTGACGTAGGTGAGCTGGTGGGTCGCGAGATCCAGTTCGGCGAGGAAGGCTGTGGTGAATCGGCGGCCGCCCTGGCTGTGTTCGCACGAATAGGCGTTGAGGCCGGTGACAAGCTCCAGCAACGAGGTGGGCTCGAGGGCCAGCGTGCGCAGGCTTGCCTGAAAGGTGGCCATCAGCAACGCGGCGGGCACGCTCTTGCCTGCCACGTCCCCGACCACCACCATCAGATGCTGCCCCCCGTCGTTGGGCGCCGCGGCCGCGCCGACAGCCGGAACGCGGATGGTGCGCAGGAAGGCGTCATAGTAGTCCCCAGCCACCGTGTTCGCCGCGCGCGAGGCAAAGGCGATGTCCACGCCCGGAATGACCGGCGGCTGCTCGGGAACGAGCCAATGCTGAATCTCCTTGGCAATCTCCAGATCGCGTTTCATTGCGACGCGATCGGCGAGCTCCAGCGCGAGCAACAGCAGCAGGAGCAGCGCGCCCATGATGGCGTGGCCTCCGCCAAGGTCAATCACCGTTGTGTTGTGTGCCCCCTGAACCTGCACTTGGCTGCCCAAGAGTGCCAGGATCAACAAAACCAAAGCAATGACCAACACGACGCGGCGCGGGGGCGACAACTTCATGAGCATGGCCCAGAACACGGCCTTGGTGGCACGCCAGTAACGCCTCCTTCGCGACTCGCCCTCCACCGGCTCCCAATCGATCTCTTTCGAGTACCACCCGTAACCGGCCCGCGCATCGGCCTTGAACTGCCCCCACAGTTGCTGAATCTCGAGGCCGTCGGTGACGCGCTGCCAAAACGAGCGCACCCCTCCGCCCCGGCCCTTGCCTGATGAGCTGGGTGCTGCGCCAGACGTGTTGTCGAAAGCGGGCATCCGAATGATTATAAGCGACGAAGGATACAACCTAAGCGTAGCGCAAACCACGAGTACATGCGTCACCCAGACCCGAGCACGCGGTTGAAGACGCCGCGCACCTGCTGCTGCACCCGCGCCAGTTGCGCGGGCACCGGGTCATCCAGCTCCCCGTTGGCCGGAACCGCCCAAAGACGCAGCAGGCGCTCGATCGCCTGGGCCGGGCCGGGCCGCTCGGGCAAACCGCGCAGGCGCTTGCCGGTGACGAGGCGCATCGCGTGATCGAGGGCGCGCAGGAAGGCCGCCCCCTCAACCAGCGTATCGGCGTCGCTCTCGCCAATTCGCCCGGCGGCGGCGAGCGCCCCGATCTGCTCGAACATGTTCGAACCCGCGGGCAGGGTCAACCGGTGCCGCAAGCGAAGGTACGAAACCGCGAAATCCACGTCGTAGTAACCTCCGGGGGCGGACTTGGTGGAGAAATGGCCGGCTTTCGGCTCGCGCTCGAGCCTCCGCCGCATGTCCCGCAGCGCGGCCGCCAAATGCGGATCGCTTGCGAAGCGCACGAAAACTGCCTGGACGAGCCGCTCCGTGACGCTCCATCCGAGTTCGGAATCGCCGGCCACAGGACACGCCTTGAGATAGGCCAGCGCCTCCCAGGGCTGAGCCTCGTTCAGAGCGTAATCGAGCAGAACATCCTCGCGCACCACCAATTCACCCTCTGATCCACGGGGCCGCAGCCGCGTGTCCGCCGCAAACACGGCGCCCTCGCGGGTATAGCTGGATAGCGTTTCGAGCGTCTTCTCCGCCCAGTGCACGGCCAACTGCATGTCGTCCGCAGAAGTATGTTGAGCCGCAACGAAGATCAAGTCGGCATCGGAGCCCAGGTCGAATTCGCTGAGGCCGAGGCGTCCCAGGCCCAAAGCCGCCACCCGAAGGTTCCCCGCATGCGCGGCCGGCGCGATTGTCCCGGCGACGGCCACCCTGGCTGCAGCGCCCGACATCTCAGCGGCAATCGCAAATGCCGTTGAGACGCAAGTCGCGGCCGAATCCGACCAGCGCCGCAGCGACTCGTACACAGTCTCCATTCGCGCGCAATCGTTGGCGCCGAGCTGGAGCGCACGGGCACGAAAACCTCGCCGCAACAGGCTCATTTTGCTGCGAGCCTCCAGGCTCGCCTCGCTGACCCACGCGAAAGGCGCCGCCGGCCTCGCTCCCGCGCTCCAGGCGGCGGCCGGCTGTTCGGACTGGAGCGGAATACTCAACTGCGTCTCGGAGGCCGGTTCCGGTGGTCGCGCCGCGAGCACCGCGAGGTCTTCCGGATGGCGAATCAGGAACTCACCCAGGGGCTCGCTGACGCGCAGAACTTCGAGAGCCCGTTCGAGAGCCGCTGGAGATTCCCGCGCCAGACTCAAGGCCTCCGGAGACGCCGATAAAGAAGCCATGAAGCGCGCCAGGCGCGGCCGCGCCCTCGGCGAAGCACCGGCGTCGGAGGCCATGTTCGCGAGTTCCAAGTCCCGCGAGCCGAGCAGCCGCAACACCGGGGAATCGGCGACGGGGCCGGGATCAGTACCGGCGGCCACCGGGCTAAGCTCGAACGCGCCGGGTCCGCGCTCGGCATCGCCGGCGCGCAGCAAGCGGCGGTAGACCTGCTCAACAGCGCCGAGCACTCGGTTCACGCGAAGCGCCAGGACGGGCTCTGAAGCGGGTTCATTATCGGTCTCGATCCCCACGCGCCGGGCGAGCCGTTCCAGCGCCCGCGGGTCGGAAGGCAGGCGATGGCTCTGCTGGCCGCGTTCGAGTTGAATGCGATGTTCCACTTTGCGCAAAAACTCGTAAGCGGAATTGAGGATGGCGTAATCGCGATCCGAGAGCAGCCCCTTGTCGTTCAGCTTGCGGAGCGCGTGAAGCGTTCCACCCGATCTCACCCATGGTTCGCGGGCCCCGTAGAGCCGCTGCAGGCACTGGGTGAGGAACTCGATGTCGCGGATGCCGCCCGGATGGCGCTTGACGTCGATCGTTTCGTGGCGGCGCTCGCGCAAGCGCCTCGAGATACGCTCGCGGCTGGCCAGCACACTCTCGACGGCCGCAAAATCGCCGGGCGCGCTGTAGACATAGGGCTCGACGCCACGCAGGAAAGCGCGCGTCAGCCGCGCGTCGCCCGCCGAGTGCCGCGCCTTGATGAGCATCTGTAATTCCCAATCCCGGGCGCGGCGGGCGTAGTAGTCGAATGCGGCGTTCAGCGCAAGCGTCAGGTCGCCTTGGTCGCCTTCGGGCCGCAGGCGCAAGTCCACACGAAACACCTGGCCTTCGGCCGTGGCCTCCGTCAGGCGGCCGGTGATGGCCTGCGCCAAGCGCACAAAGTACTCCTTGTTCGAGACCGCGGAACCCGGCGCGCCGCTTCCGGCGGTCTCGCCGTCGCGCGCGTAAAGAAAAAGCAGATCGATGTCCGAACTGTAGTTCAGCTCGCTTCCGCCCAGCTTTCCAAGCGAGATGATGCTGAAGCCGCTGCGCACCAGGCGTCCCTGCGCGTCGCGATACTGCGGCTGCCCGAAGCGCTTTTCGAGCCCGCGATCGGCGTCGCGCAGCGCTTCGTCCAGGATCACATCCGCGAGGGCCGAGAGCTCCAGCGTGGTCTCCGCCAGAGTAGCCAAGCCCAGCACGTCCTTGAGCGCAATACGCACGGAGTTGCGTCGCTTGAACCGGACGAGTTGCCCGGAGATCTCTTGGGGCGCGTGGGTGGTGGAGAAGCGCGCGTAGTCTTCCCGAAGGTCCTCGCGCGCCTTAAGCGCGCTGAATTGGCGGTCGCGCACGAATTGCAGGGCGAGGGCCGGCTCAGCCAAGAAGGCCTCGGCCAGCAGGCCGCCGAAGCCGAAGGCGGCGACGAGGTAGGTGAGCGCGGCCGGCCGTTCGGCCAGTTCGCGCCGCACCTCCGGCGGGGACTCGCGCGCGTATCGCTCCAGCAGATTCAGGGCGCCGTCCGGATCCGGCGACTGCGCGACGAGAGAGGCGAGCGGCTTGCGGAGCGCCGCCGGCAGGTGCGGCACAAGCCGCACCCAGTTCTCTTGAGCCCTGTGAGGTTCCCGAAACGGTGCCTGGGGAAAATCCACTGGCATGAGCGCACGCGCGGAGCGGCACCGGCGGGACGGCCGAACATCCCCACCCTGTGGCGAAGATCTCTGACCGCCGTCTTCCAACTTGGGCGGCGGTGCGTCACTGCCGGTTTCCGGCCGCTGCGGCGGCGCACTGCTTCTAACTCGCTCGTCCACACCGCCGCCCCAACCGCGGGCCGCGCCTAAATGTCGTAGTACAGCGCAAATTCGTACGGGTGCGGCCGCGTATTCACCGCCTGGACCTCGTTTTTCATCTTGTATTCAATCCAGGTTTCAACAAGCTCCTCGCTGAACACGTCGCCCCTCAGCAGGAAGTCGTGATCCTTCTCCAGGGCCCGCAGCGATTCCTCAAGCGAACCCGGCATGGAGGGTACGTTCTTCATCTCCTCGGGACCGAGATCGTAAATGTCCTTGTCGAGGGGCTCGCCGGGGTCGAACTTATTTTCCACGCCGTCCAGTCCGGCCATCAGCATGGCCGCAAACGCCAGGTACGGATTGCAGGAGGGATCGGGCGGCCGGAACTCCAGGCGCTTGGTCTTGGGGCTGGCGGAGTACATCGGGATGCGCACCGCCGCGCTGCGGTTCCTACGCGAGTAGGCTAGATTGACGGGAGCCTCGAATCCCGGCACCAGGCGCTTGTAGGAATTGGTGGTGGGCGCGATCAGCGCCGCCAGCGCCCGGGCGTGCTTCAGCAGGCCGCCCACGTACCACAGGGCCAGGTGGCTGAGCCCCGCATACTGATCGCCGGCGAACAGCGGCTGGCCGTCTTTCCACAGGCTTTGGTGGGTGTGCATGCCGTTGCCGTTGTCGCCGTAAATGGGCTTGGGCATGAAGGTGACCGTCTTGCCGTACTGCCGGGCCACGTTGCGGATGATGTATTTGTAAATCATCATTCCGTCTGCCGACGGCACCAGCGAATTGAAGCGCTGGTCGATCTCGCACTGGCCGCCCGTCGCCACCTCGTGGTGATGGCACTCGATCTCGAGTCCGGCGCGCTCCATGGTGAGCACCATCTCCGAGCGCAGATCCTGGTAATGATCGGTGGGCGGCACCGGGAAGTAGCCTTCTTTGTAGCGCGGACGGTAACCCAGGTTGTCCTTCTCGCGGCCGGAGTTCCAGCGCCCTTCCTCGGCGTCGATGAAGTAGTAGCCGTGCTGCTGAGCCTGGTCGAAGCGAATGTTGTCGAAGACGAAAAACTCGGCCTCGGCGCCGAAGTACGCCGTATCCGCCACCCCGGTGTACGCCAGGTACTGCACCGCCTTCTTGGCGATGTTGCGCGGATCGCGTAGGTAATGCTGCTTGGTGAGCGGATCGATGACGTCGCCGATCAGCACCAGGGTGGGCGTATCCGTGAAGGGGTCCATCATGCACCAGCTCGGATCGGGCACCAGCAGCATGTCGCTCTCATGAATCGCTGCCCAGCCCCGGATGCTCGAGCCGTCCATACCGAACCCGTCTTCGAACGAGTCCATCTCGAGTTGGTGAATCGGAAACGATACGTGATGCCAGAGTCCCGGCAGATCCGTGAACCGCACATCGACAATTTTGGCGTTGTTCGAGGCCGCAAATTCCAATACACCCTTCGCGTCCATGAAACCTCCAGAAATGGTTTTTGAGGATTGATCAGCCCTTTCGGTGACCACCGACCTACTCGGCCTTTAACGATATCGCGCCGGGCCGGATTCGTCAAGCTGGGCTCGAATGGACGATTGGCCCCCGCGCAGGCGGGGATTGCCGGCTGCCGATTCAATCCTCGCGGACCGGGATGCTGGTCACGGTCAACGATCCACGAACCACGAGCAATGGCCAACGGACAACTGGCGACAGGCAACCGACGACGGACCCATGACGAAGGCCAATTCATGACGGGCGCCGGGGTGCATATCTCCAGGCGATTGATTCTGAAGCACATTCCGGGTTTGAACGCTCCTTGTGTGCGTTGCTGCCACCTCCGGACTGCAAACCTGCAAGTGCCTCCAAACATTGCACATTCCGGCTTTGAACGCACGCCGCCCGAGCGCCCGCCCCGCCCGCCATGTAACCGTTACAGGCGAAAAATCTGCCCCAATTCATTGCAGCCCACCTATTCTTACCTTCGGGCCGTTTTTTGGCCACTTTTCCGCGCTATCCGACTGAAAACAAATATGATAACCCGGTTGGCTTTGCTTTCGCCATTTTCGGTATATCTTATTGAAAGGACGCAGCTTAACCCAAATGGCTTTGATTGGCTTTGCTTTTCTAAGCCGGCTGGGGTCAAGGCCTTCGGGCCAGGAGAAAGGAAAGCCGACGCTCGAAACATTAAACACAGTGGTATTGACTCTATATTATATTGAGGTCGAATGTCAAGCGAAAAGCTCGGTCTTCCTGCAGCGAAAGACCGTGCGCAGTATGAGGCGCATTAGTGGAGGTAATGGCCGCGCCAGGGCGCTGAACCGGATCGCGCACCGGGCGCAGTGGACGGGGGTGGTATGACCGAATGGCTGCTTTCTGGAGAGGACCGTATTCCTAAGAGGAAACTGACCTGGAATCCCCCGAGAGCAGCACGCCGTGGCCCGCCCGATTACACCGCTTTCAGGGTCAACTTTCCCGCTGCCGCTGGTACCATGGCTGTGAGTGCGAATGCGAACCCCAACCCTCGTCTCGGCGCTGACCTTGCTTGTCGCTGTTGCACCGTGTCAGTCACAGAAGACGGCCGCGCCCGCCGCCACCACTGTGCAGCCCGCCGCCGCTGCTGCCTCGGTCGCGAAACGCGATCCCACTGCCGGCGCCGGCGTGGTGAAGCTGTGGGTGCTGGCCGAGGGCCGAAAGAGAAAGCTCGTTCTCGATTTGAATGCTGGAGACTTTCAACTATTCGTCGATAACCGGCCGCAGCGCATCACATCGTTCGCGCGACGCTCCGCCGAGCCGCTCGATCTCGGCATCCTGATCGAAACCAGCCGCGCCCGGCTTTACGAGCCTGAGCGTGTGGACTGGCAGCCCTATTCCGATCTGCTGCACCGTCTGTTGCGCCCGGGCGATCGCGCCTTCGTGGCGACTTTTGCAGAGCAGGCGAAGCTCGTGGGAGGCGGCTTCACCGGCGACCTTGCGCGGCTCGACGACGACCTCAAGCAGGCGTTCAGCACGAAACCCACCGGCACCACCGGGCTCTACGACTCCATTTACACCCTTTGCGAAGAGCGCTTCGAAGGCGAGCCGGGGCGCCGCGCCCTGCTGGTGGTGTCGGATTCGCCGGACAATTTCAGCTACCACAACCGGCTGGAGACGCTGGAACGGCTCCAGCGCACCGGCGTGGCCGTCTACACGGTTCTGCCCTGGGTGGACCGCATGGGGGCGCCGCCTTTCGGCGCCGTGCAAGACGCGCAGCTTTTCGCCAGCCAGACCGGCGGCCTCTATTTTCTCGCTCTCGGCGGCAAGGCGCTGCCCAAGGACGTGGAGGGCGTCGCCGCCGCTCTGGCCTACACGTATACGCTGGGATTCGCGCCGGGCGGAGCGGCGCGCGACGGGCGCTATCACTCCATTCACGTGAAATGCGACCGGCCCGGCGTGCAACTACACGTCCGGCAGGGGTACTACGCGCCGGGAAGATGACGGCCGACGGCGCCGATTTCTGAAGATTGCTAAGAAGAGCGACGACCTTGCGCAAGGGCGGAGCTAGTGCCCCGCCCTTTTTCGACGCAGGAGATAAAGGGTAAGCAGGAAGGCTGCCGCACCTGCCGGTGCCGCGATCCCGAAGCCCACTCGAAAAGCGGCGGGCGCTCCCGGTGCCGCGTGCGCGAAGGCCTTGGAGGTCACATAGAGATTGACCGCAATAATCCAGGCGGCGAGCGCGGTGAGCGCGGCCACGAGCAGGGAGAGCAGAATGTGCTTGAGCATTCGCAACTCGCGGCTCCGTTTGACGCCCAACCTACCGCGCCGGTGAGCCCTGCATCATACCATTCGTTTGAGTGCGGGTTCGCAGGCGACGGCCGCGGCAGGGGCCGGCTCGACTTTCGCCGCGCTTTGCGGTTACCCTATCATTTTACCGGCCGGCCGCCGTTCATTTCCTCAGTGTCATTCTGCAAGACGAGGCAAGGTTTCGGCGGTGCTGTCAACGCCGCGCGGCGGCGCAGCATCTTGGCCGATTGAATTCAGGCGGCGCGCGACCTGCTGCGCGGGCCGGCGGAGAGGCGGCAACTCGCTTGGAACTCGATCTTCTCGGTAACCGGCAGCGCACTCACCTCTGCGGCGAGCTGCGCCGCGAGCATGCGGGCCAGAAGGTGTTCCTGGCCGGCTGGGTGGCGCGCCGGCGCGACCTCGGCAATCTGATCTTCATCGATCTGCGCGACCACACCGGCATCACCCAGGTGGTCTGCCGTCCTGAAATGAGCGCCGCCGCCCACGCCAAGGCCGAGCAAGTGCGCTCCGAATACGTGCTGGGCATCGAGGGCGAAGTGGCCCTACGCACGCCGGAGACGGTGAACGCGGACCTCGCGACCGGGCAAGTGGAAGTCGTGGTGCGCGAACTGCTGGTGCTGAACGAAGCGCGTACGCCTCCCTTCCCCCTCGACGACGAGGGCCGCGCCAACGAGGAGCCGCGCCTGCGCTATCGCTATCTCGACTTGCGCCGCGCGCGCATGCAGCATCATCTGCGCCTGCGCCACCGGGCGGGCCTGGTGGTGCGCGAGCACATGACGGAACACGGCTTCGTCGATATCGAAACCCCCTTTCTCACCCGCAGCACGCCCGAAGGCGCGCGCGATTACCTGGTGCCGAGCCGGGTGCACCCCGGGCACTTTTACGCCCTGCCGCAATCGCCGCAGATCTTCAAGCAGATCCTGATGATTGCGGGATTCGACCGCTATTTCCAGATCGTGCGCTGCTTCCGCGACGAGGATCTGCGCGCCGACCGGCAGCCGGAGTTTACCCAGATCGATATCGAGATGGCCTTCCCGGTTCGCGAGGCGCTGTTCGGAATTATCGAGAGCCTTATGGAGAAGCTCTTCGCACTGGTGCAGGTGAAGGTGCAACGGCCCTTCGCCCTCCTGCCCTACGACGAGGCCATGGAGAAATACGGCTCCGACAAGCCGGACCTTCGTTTCGGCCTGGCGTGGAAACGCGTGGCCCTGCCGGCAAGCGCTCACGGCAAGATTCAGGTGGCGGAGCCCATCAAGGCGCTGAGGGTGCCGGGCGGCGCCGCCCTCTCGCGCAGCCAGCTCGACAAGCTGCACGAAGCGGCCAAAAATGCGGGCGCGGACTGGTTCGGCACCATCAAAATGACAGGCGAGGCACAATCTTCCCTGGCGAAAGTGGTGGGCGAAGACGCCGTGAAGTCTCTCGCGGCCAGCGTCGAGGCGGCGCCGGGGGATCTGGTGGTATTGCTCGGTCTAAAAACCGAGGGTCCGTCGGCCGAGCCAACGGGCGGGAGCTACTCCAGCGCCGACCTCAATATTGAAAAACTGCGCCACCTGGACTCCGCCTCGGGCGACGTGCGGCTGGACCTGGCGCGCAAACTCGAACTCATCAAGCCCGGCGTTTGGGCCTTTTGCTGGGTGGTGGACTTCCCCATGTTCGATTACGACCCAAAAGAAGGGCGCTACGCCGCCATGCACCACCCCTTCACCTCGCCGCGCGAGGAGGACCTCGGCAAGCTCGAATCCGACCCTTCGGCGTGTAAGGCCCGCGCCTACGACCTGGTGCTGAACGGCTCGGAACTGGGCGGCGGCTCGATAAGAATTCACCGGCCCGACATCCAGCGGCGGGTGTTCAGAACTCTCGGAATCACGGAGGAGAAAGCCCGGGCGCGTTTCGGCTTTCTTCTCGACGCGCTCGATAGCGGCGCCCCGCCCCACGGCGGCATTGCGATCGGCTGGGACCGCACTATCGCGCTCATGTGCGGCGAGACGAATATTCGCGAGGTGATCGCGTTTCCCAAGACCGCCAGCGCCGTGGATTTGATGTGCGACGCGCCGGGCACCGTGGACCCGGAGCAGCTTCAGGAGCTGGAACTGGAAATTCGAGAGGCGAAACTCGAAAGTCGAAAACCGAAAATCGGAAGCTGAAGCTCGAAGCTGGAACCAGCGGTCCCGAAGGGGCGGGGAAAACGTACGTTTCGCCCCTCCGAGCATCATTGAGTCAATGAATCGATGAGCCAATGAGTCAATTGCTGGATCGTCCGATCGCTCAATCATTCAATGTCCGTGATTCACATCCTGCCTGACCGCGTTGCCAACCAGATCGCCGCCGGCGAGGTGGTGGAGCGGCCCGCGTCGGTGGTGAAGGAGCTGCTCGAAAACTCGCTGGACGCCGGCGGCGCGCGCCTTGAGGTCGAAGTCGAGGCGGGGGGCAAGCGTCTCATCCGGGTTACCGACGACGGCTGCGGCATGATCCGCGACGACGCCCTGCTGGCCTTTGAGCGGCACGCCACCAGCAAAATCCGGCAGGCCGAAGACCTGCTCGAAATCGCGACGCTCGGATTCCGCGGCGAGGCGCTGCCCTCCATCGCCGCCGTCTCGCGCGTGGTACTTGAAACGCGCAACGCATCCGAAGCGGCCGGAACGCGGGTGGAGATTGCCGCCGGCAACCTGCGCGACGTCAAGGAAATTGCCTGGCCGCATGGCACGCGCATCGAGGCGCGCGATCTATTTTTCAATACTCCGGCGCGGCGCAAATTCCTGAAGTCCGAATCCACCGAGCTCGGCCACATCGCGAGCCTCGTCACCCACTACGCCCTCGCCCATCCTGAAAAGAGCTTCCGCCTCACCTCGATGTCCCACGAGGTGGTGAACGCGCCGCCCGCGCCCGACGCCCGCACGCGCGTTTACCAGCTTTTGGGCGTGAAGGTGCTGGAGCAGCTCATCGAGTTCGGGCCGGTGGAGCGGCGTCTGCCCGCCCCCGCCTTCGGCGAGGTTGAAGAGAACGAGGCGCCCGAAGCGCCCGGCGTGGTGCGTGTGACGGGCTTTGTTTCGCGGCCCGAAGTGCAGCGGCTGAACCGGAACGAGGTCTTTTTCTTCGTCAATCGCCGCCTCGTGCGCGACCGGCTGATCCTGCACGCCATCACCGAGGCTTACCGGAACATCCTGCCGCCCCGTATGTTTCCCGTGGCGCTCGTCTTTCTCGAGAGTCCGCCGCAGGAAGTTGACGTCAACGTGCACCCCTCGAAGACGGAGGTGCGCTTCCGGCGCACGAGCTTTGTGCACGATGTCACCCGGGACGCCATCCGCCAGGCGCTGATTGCAGCCCGTCCTGTGGCCGCGTTTCCGCTGCGTCGTACTGGAGCCGAGCCGGTTGGCGACGATCTCGAAGCGTTGGAGAAGCTGGCGGAGGAGGCGCCGGCGGCGGGGCCCGAAGCGGGCGAACGGCTTCCCGGAGCTGGCGTCGTGGAGGGCGCGGTGGCCGGAACGTCCCTACCTCATGGTGCGGAAAGGCCCAATTCGCGAGCGTTCAGCCTCACGCCGCCGAAGGTGGCCCCGGCTCCCGGTGTGCTGCCGCTCGAAATGCCGTCACGGCTCCGTCCTGAATTCGGTTCCGGACTTCGATCCGCGGCGGAAGCGGTGCTGCAGGGGCCCGCGCACGCCGCAGCGCCGGAAGCCGTCCGCGCCGGACGGCCGGGCTCCTGCGAGCCCACGGACGCCGCCGTGACGATGGCCGCAGTGCTCAACCGCACAGGCGGCCCACCGCCGGCTACGCTCGGACCCGAGTTCCCCGCCGACCTTCGTCCCCTCGGCCAAGTCGAGGAGAGCTACATTGTGGCCACCAACGCTGCGGGTCTCTGGATTGTGGACCAGCACGCAGCTCACGAGCGCGTCCTGTTCGAGAAGCACCTGCGGCAGGTGCGCGCCAAGCAGGTGGAGGCGCAACGGCTGCTGCTGCCCATCATCATCGAGCTCAAGCCGCAGCAGCAGGCTGTGTTCGAGGACATCGCCGACGAACTCCGCGCCAACGGCTTCGAGGTGGAGCCCTTTGGGCAGCGGACCGTCGCCGTAAAGACCGCACCGGCCGAACTCGCAGCGGAAGACGTGGAGCGGCTGCTGGTGGAGATCCTCGACGGCGTCGGCCAGGACGCGCGCGGTGCGACGCTGGAGGTGCTGCGCGGCCGCATCAGCGCCTCGCTGGCCTGCCGCGCCGCCATCAAGATTCATATGGCGCTTGACCGGCCCAAGATGGAATGGCTGCTGGGCGCGCTGGCCCGCGCCGAGTCACCCATGGCTTGCCCACACGGCCGCCCGGTGATGCTGCGCTACACCATCCGGGAATTGGAGCGCGCCTTCCACCGCACTTAGCGCCTTCGCGCCGCCCCTCCGGCATGTTACATTTTCTATCCGGGCTGAGCGCGTGTAAGCCCGTCTTCAACCATGCACGAACCTTTAAGAGTGGCCATTGACGGCCCGGCTGGCGCGGGGAAGAGCACGGTAGCGCGCGCGCTGGCCGGTCGCCTGGGCTTGCCGTACGTGGACAGCGGCGCCACGTATCGCGCCGCCGCGCTGAAAGTGCTGGAGAGCGGCGTTTCGCCGGCGGACAGCGAGGCCGTAATCCGGCTCATCGACGGCGCGCACATCGAGTTCGCGGCCTCGGACACTGGGTGGCACGTCTTCGTAGATCACCGCGACGTTACGGGTTTGATCCGAACGCCGCAGGTGACGCTGGCGGCCGCGCAGGTGTCGCGCCTGCCGGAGGTACGGAAGAAGCTGGTGGCCTTGCAGCGGAGCCTGGCGGCAGCGCGCGGCGTGGTGATGGAGGGGCGCGATATCGGAACCGTGGTTTTCCCGGACGCGCCACTCAAGATCTTCCTCGAGGCCGATCCCGCCGAGCGGGCCCGGCGCCGGCTGGATCAGGATGGCGGAGAGGGCCGGCGCACCAGCCTGGCGCAGACCGCCGGGGAGATTCGCCTGCGCGACCAACTCGACGCCGAGCGCAAGGTCTCGCCCCTCGTACCGGCCGCAGACGCGGTGCGCATTGACTCCACGCACCTCAGCGCCGACGAAGTTGTGGATCGAATCCTGCACCTGGCGAGAGAGAGAAACCTGATCGGGAAACAATGAACTCGGGACGATGAACGCTGCCTATCGGCCTGAGTCAACCCGAGGCCGTTCAGCATTCATCATTCAGAATTCATCACCGCTTACCGCCCGCCGTTGCTCATCGACGCCAGAAAATCGCCGTTGGTTTTGGCTTTAGCGAGCCTGTCGATGATGAGTTCCATGCTCTCTACGGGCGAGAGCGGACTGAGCACCTTGCGCAGCACCCAGATGCGGTTGAGCTCGTCTTTCGGCACCAGCAGCTCTTCCTTGCGGGTGGCGGAGCGGTTGATGTCGATGGCCGGGAAGACGCGCTTATCCACCAGCTTCCGGTCCAGGTTGATTTCCATGTTGCCGGTGCCCTTGAACTCCTCGAAGATGACATCGTCCATGCGGCTGCCGGTGTCGATCAAGGCGGTGGCGATGATGGTGAGGCTGCCGCCCTCCTCGATGTTGCGGGCGGCGCCGAAGAAGCGCTTGGGCCGCTGCAGGGCGTTGGAGTCCACGCCCCCCGAGAGCACTTTGCCGGAGGGCGGCACCACGGTGTTGTAGGCACGCGCCAGACGGGTGATGGAATCGAGCAGGATCACCACGTCGCGCTTGTGTTCCACCAGCCGTTTGGCCTTCTCAATCACCATCTCGGCCACCTGCACGTGGCGGGCGGCGGGCTCGTCGAAGGTGGAGCTGATCACCTCTCCCTTCACCGTGCGCTGCATATCCGTCACTTCCTCCGGGCGCTCGTCAATCAGCAGCACGATGAGGGTGACCTCGGGGTGGTTGGTGCTGACGGAATTGGCGATGGTCTGCAGCAGCATGGTCTTGCCGGTGCGCGGCGGGGCCACGATCAGCCCGCGCTGCCCCTTGCCAATGGGCGTGAGCAGGTCGAGCACACGCGCGGAGATATTGTCTTTGACCGTCTCGAGGCGGATGCGCTCCTGCGGGTACAGAGGCGTCAAGTTGTCGAAGAAGATCTTGTCGCGCGCCTCCTCGGGCGGCTCGAAATTGATGGCCTCAACTTTGATCAGCGCGAAATAGCGCTCGCCTTCCTTGGGCGGCCGGATCTGGCCCGACACCGTGTCGCCGGTGCGCAGGTCAAACTTGCGAATCTGCGAGGGTGAAACGTAGATGTCGTCCGGGCCCGGCAGATAGTTGTAATCCGGCGCGCGCAGGAAGCCGAAGCCGTCCGGCAGGCACTCGAGCACACCCTCGGAGAAGATCAAGCCGCTCTTTTCCGTCTGCGCCTGCAGGATCTTGAAGATGAGCTCCTGCTTGCGCAGGGCGCTGGCCCCCACCACGGCCAGATCTTTGGCCACGTTCACCAGGGTGGTGATGTTCATCTCTTTGAGCTTGGCGATGTCGAGGACTTCGCCTTCCTTGAGCTCGGCAATCTTTTCTTCCTGGACTTCTTCCAGTTTCTTCGTTGGCATTTCGTTTTCTCTCTTCTTGGTTCGTTCGCGGGCGCGCGTCGGCGCACTCCGCTGGGGTGCGGTACGGGCTCCTTGGCCCTGGCCGTTGTCTTCAGGTTCGTTCGGCACGTTCGATGGCACGACGGGGTTCACACCAGGGAGGCCACCGTTGGACAAGTGCGGATGAATTCAACGTGGCTTCAACGTGGAACGTCAAGTGGTTTCAACTTCCGAGCCCGGCAGGGACCCTTTCAACAGGCGACGCTAGTTCGCAAGGTGCTCCCGGTCGGTCTCGGCCGGCGATTCGATCTTCGTGCGGGTTTCGACTTCCGCCGGCAGACCGGCCGGCGCTTCGATCTTGCGCTCCAGCGCCAGGTCGAGCACCTCGTCCATGGAATCCACGAAGCGAAGTGAAACCTCCTGCTGGATGTTCGCCGGGATTTCCGAAAGGTCTTTCTCATTGTCGCGCGGCAGCAGCACCGTGGAAACGCCCAGGCGGTGCGCCGCCAGCACTTTTTCCTTCAAGCCGCCGATGGGCAGCACCTTCCCGCGCAGCGTGACCTCTCCGGTCATGGCCACGTCGCGGCGGGCCGGAATCTGAGTGAGCGCACTCACAATCGCGGTGGCCAGGGTGATGCCGGCCGAAGGGCCGTCCTTGGGGATCGCACCCTCGGGAATATGGAGGTGAATGTCGTAGCGGCGGTAGAAATCGGGATCCAGGCCCAGACGCGCCGCGCGGGAACGGACGTAGCTCATGGCCGCCTGGCCCGATTCCTGCATCACTTCGCCGAGCTTCCCGGTCAGGAGCAGCCGGCCTTTCCCGGGCATGATGGTGGCCTCGATCTGCAGGATCTCGCCGCCCACTTCGGTCCAAGCCAGACCCACCGCCAATCCAACCTCATTCTTCTCCTCCGAGCGGGTGTCGCGGAACTTCACCACGCCGAGGAAATCCTTCAAGTCCTCCGGCTTCACCTCGAGCTTGAGGCCGTGCCCCTCCGCCACCACCTTGCGCGCCACTTTGCGGCAAATATTGGCGATTTCGCGCTCCAGGTTGCGAACGCCCGCCTCCCGCGTGTAGTTGCGGATGATACCTTGCACCGCGTCATCGGTGAAGTTCAGGTTCTCGGGCTTCAGCCCGCACGCCTCACGCTGCTTGCGGATGAGGAAGCGCTTGGCGATCTCCACCTTCTCGGGCTCCGTGTAGCCCGAAAGGCGCAGGATTTCCATGCGGTCCTGCAGGGGCTGCGGTATGGTATGGATCACGTTGGCCGTGGTTATGAAAAAGACCTTCGTGAGGTCGTACTCCACGTCGAGGTAATGATCCATAAAGGTGCCGTTCTGCTCCGGGTCGAGCACCTCAAGCAACGCTGCCGAAGGATCCCCGCGGAAGTCCATGCTCATCTTGTCGACTTCGTCGAGCAGAAAGACCGGGTTCACCGTGCCGGCCTTTTTCATCATCTGCAGAATCTGGCCCGGCAGAGCTCCGATGTAGGTGCGCCGGTGGCCCCGGATCTCGGCCTCATCCCGCACGCCGCCGAGCGATAGCCGCACAAACTTGCGGCCCGTGGCCCGGGCGATCGAGCGCCCCAGTGAGGTCTTGCCGACTCCGGGAGGGCCGACAAAGCAGAGGATCGAGCCCTTCGGCACCTTCACGAGCTGCCGCACGGCGAGAAATTCCAGGATGCGCTCCTTGATTTTCTCGAGACCGTAGTGGTCTTCCTCAAGGATCTTTTCGGCCGCACGAATATTGCGCACTTCCTTGGATTTCTTCTTCCAGGGCACGGAGAGGAGCCATTCCAGGTAATTGCGCGAAACCGTGGTTTCGGCGGACATCGGCGGCATCATTTCCAGCCGGCCGAGCTCGGCTTCGGCCTTCTCGCGGGCGTCCGGGCTCATGCCTGAAGCCTCGATCCGCTTGCGTAACTCGTCCGCTTCGCTCTTCTCGTTGCGGCCGAGCTCCTTCTGAATCGCCTTGATCTTCTCGTTCAGGTAGTACTCGCGCTGAGCGCGTTCCATCTGGCGTTTCACCCGGCCCTGGATGGTGCGATCCACATTGAGCTTCTCGATCTCGACGTCCAGGATGTCCGCCACGCGCGCGAGCCGGTCGACGGGGTCGAAGATTTCGAGCAACTCCTGCTTCTCTTCGATGGAGATGTTGAAATTGGCGGCCACCGTGTCCGTAAATTTGCCGATGTCATCGGACTTCACGGCCGCAATCATGGTCTCGTAGTTCAGGCTCTGCGAGAGTTTGACATATTGCTCGAAAAGGGCGGTCACCCGCTGCTGAAGCTGCTCCAGGCTCGGCGTCGACACCGTCCGGAAGGCGGTGGTGCGCACGGTCACCCGGAAGTAACCCTCGTCGCTGGCCACCTTCTGCACCTTGCCGCGCTCGGCACCCTCCACCAGCACCTTAATGTTGCCGTCGGGATTTTTTACGCTCTGCACGATGGTGGCGATGGTGCCCACCTGGTAAATCTCGTTGGGCTTGGGTTCGTCCACCGAGGCGTCGTGCTGGGTGGCGAGAAAGATCTTCTTGTCAGCCGCCATCGCGTCTTCCAGGGCCCGGATGGAACTCTCCCTTCCCACCGTGAAAGCCGACATCATGTAGGGAAAAATCACGACGTCGCGCAACGGCATCATGGGTAGAGAGCGTGTGTCGCTCTTTTCACGTCCCGAAAACAGAGTTGAGCTCATTAACCGTCCTTTATGGCCTTCCGTGCCGGGCCACTTCCCCGCACACCGTCGACTTACGCCTCTTATCCGGCCTTCTCCAGGAGCGCAGAACTGAAGCTGATCTCCCGGTTGCGAACCATCTCCTCCGTCACCACGAATTCCCGCAGCTTGCGCTGGCCAGGGAGGTTGTACATGAGATCGAGCATCAGGTCTTCCAGAATCATGCGCAGCCCGCGGGCCCCCACCTTACGCTCCAGCGCCTCGCGGGCCACCGCCCGCAAGGCCCCGTCCGTGAAGCGGAGTTTGACGTTTTCAAACTCGAAGAGGCGCTGGTACTGGCGGGCCAGCGCGTTTTTGGGGCGCGTGAGAATTTCCACCAGGGCCTCTTCGTCAAGATCGTTCAAGACGCTCACCACCGGTAGCCGCCCCACAAACTCGGGGATCAACCCGAACTTGATCAGGTCGACCGGTTGGACCTGGCTGAGAATCTCGAAGTTTCTCCGGCTCACTCCAGCCGCGACGGCGTCCGTGTGGAAGCCGACGCTCCGCTGACCCGAGCGGCGCTCGATGATCCGCTCCAGGCCCACAAAGGCCCCGCCGCAGATGAAGAGAATATTGCTCGTATCCACCGGGGTGAACTCCTGGTGGGGGTGTTTGCGCCCGCCCTGGGGCGGCACATTGGCGACGGTGCCTTCCAGAATCTTCAACAGCGCCTGCTGCACG
>DATJAQ010000119.1:0-8574 GCA_035516075.1 Terriglobia bacterium
CCTCATCGAACGTGAGCCTCGCGCCCGCCGTGGACAAGCTTGCCCGCGAATTCCAAATTACCGTGGGCTTTCACGGGCACGACGATACCTCCAATCCGGACGAGTTTTCTACCGCCGAGACGTTCGAGCGCGCCATGCACGGGGCCTCCCGCTTCATCGGTGTGAATCTCGACATCGGCCATTTCACCGCGGCCAATGGAGACGCGGTGGCTTTTATCCAGCAACACCACGATCGCATCGTCACTCTGCACATCAAAGACCGCAAGAAGAACCACGGACCCAACCTGCCCTTCGGCGAGGGCGACACGCCCATCGTGGCGGTTCTCCAATTACTGCGCGACCGGGAGTGGCGGATCCCCGCCAACATCGAGTACGAATACGGAAAGCCCGGCATGGACACGATCGCCGAAATGAAGAAGTGTTACGCTTACTGCCGCAAAGCGCTCGAATCTTGAGTCGTTACTTTAACTCCTCCGGGGAGCGCCGCGATGAGTCTTAGCGATAGCCTTTTGAGCGTCTGGCGGCAGTCGCTAGCGGAAGAGTTGCCCGAGGTCGAGTTGGGCGGCCAGCGCTTTCGAGTGGGACGCACCCGGGTGCGCGGGCTGCGCACGGTTGACTTCGAGTACGAAGGCCGGGCCTTGACCGGGATCGAGCAGAATCCAGACACGGGCTCGCGCTGGGCAGCCTTGGCCCGGCAAGGGCAGCGTGTGATGCAGTTCAGCACCGGGCGGCGCTATTTCGCCAACGTTGCCGAAGGGAATCTCCTGCGCTATCCCGCCTGGGCGGCGCTCAAGCTTCCGGACTAAGCGAGGACGGTCCCATCATGCACGTCGGAGGCGTGATTGCTGCCGTGGGCGCGCTGATCTTTCTGGCGCATTTTTTCTCGGCGCTTTTCAGCAGAACACGCATTCCAGACGTTCTCCTGCTCACCATTCTGGGCCTGGTAGTGGGACCGCTGTTGCACCTGATCACGCCCGCCAGCTTCGGGCGGGTGGGTCCGGTGTTTAGCACCATCACCCTGGTGCTCCTGCTTTTTGAGGGTGGGCTCGACATGCACTTCGACGTGCTGCGCAAGTCGCTGCGCGGCACCGTCTCGCTCACCCTCGTCAACTTCGCCTTCACCATGGCGGTAGTGGGAGGCGCCGGATGGGGTCTGGCCCATTTCACCCTGCTCCAATCCGCTACGCTCGGCGCCATTGTGGGTGGGACATCCCCGGGCGTCATCATCCCGCTTGCCGGCCAACTGGGGCTCGGCAAGCATGCCAGCGCCACCCTGTTTCTTGAGTCCGCTCTCAGCGACGTGCTCTCCATCATTCTCACCCTCGCCCTTATTAACGCCGCCGAGCTCGGCACCGTGCGCGTGGGCAGCGTGCTGGGCGGACTGCTGGCGAGTCTGCTGCTCGCGAGCCTCCTCGGGGCGGCGAGCGCCCTGGCGTGGTCGTTGCTCATCAACCGCGTCCGGAACTTCGAGCACACCGCGTTCACCACCGCCGCCTTCCTCTTCCTCGTTTACGGGCTGGTGGAGTTTCTCGGCTTCAGCGGGCCTGTCACCGCGCTCGCCTTCGGCGCCACGCTGGGCAACGTAAAACTACTGAGTCACCGCTACCTGGAGCGTTTCACCCTGCTCGTGCCGGCCGGCCTCAACCGCACCGAGCGCTCGTTCCTCGGCGAAATCCTCTTCCTGTTGCGGACTTTCTTCTTTGTGTATATCGGACTCTCGATTGAACTCACCAACGGACGCTGGCTCGCCTGGGGTGTGGCGGTAGCACTGCTAATCTACCTGGCGCGGCCCGCGGCCGTCCGCCTGGGAGGCGACCGCTCCCTCCCGCGCTCCGACGCCTGCCGCATGGCGGCGCTGGCGCCCAAAGGACTCGCCGCCGCCGTCCTGGCCTCCATTCCGGTGGAGCAGGGCTTGCCCAACGGCGCGCTGACCCAGAGCCTGGTATACGCCATCATCCTGTTCACCATCGTGTTCGCCACCCTGCTGGTCTTCTTTCAGGACCGCACCGCCCTGGGCCGCGCCTATCGCTGGATGTTCCGGAGCTTCGCGCACGACAACAAACCGCTCGCCCAGCCCCTCGACCTCGAAGCAACGCCGCGCGACGCCTGAGGCTTCTAAACAGAAGAAGGAAACTTTCATAGACGAGGTGAAATAATCGATATGAGAAAAAAGCTCGAAAATTGCCTCCTGGGCGCCACGGCCGCATTGCTGCTCACGGCGGGGCTGGCGCTTGCCAAAACCACCACGGTGCACCTCATGTACAACGTGAAGCTCGCGAGTGGAACAATACTCCAGCCCGGGGCTTACCGGGTGGCCGTCGTGAATGCGTCGAACTCGCCGGAACTGGCCTTTTATCTCAACCGGAAACAGGTGGGCGAGATGCCGGTAAAGCTGGTGAGCGAACCTGCGAAGATCAGCGAAACCGAAATTCACTATGACGCGGCAAACAATTCCCACGTCCTGACCGAAATCGATTTGCGGGGGTGGAACCAGAAGCTGATGTTCCCTGGCACTTCGACACAATAATCGAAAACCGGCAGAACTGAACGAGGCGGCCGCGAGGCCGCCTCTTTGCTTTTCGCGGAGTTGCTACGCGGGTTCAAGGGCCGTAGACCGCGAGCGCAGATCTGCGCCGGGTCGGCTGCAGGTCACGGTGAAGGGACGAGTGAAGGGTTACTCCGCCAGCCTGCGCAGCGCAACCCCGAAGCCCGGCAGAAGAGGCGAGCTAAGCTCGTCGTCGGGACCAATCTCCGCCGCCGCCTCGAACCCCGCACGGCCCAGGCGGTAAACCTCGGCCGTCAACACAAGCGGATCAATCATCCAGTACTCCCGCACGCCGTAGCGCGCGTAGAGCTTGAGCTTGGTGGTGCGATCCCGGCCTTCGGTCGACTTCGAGAGAATCTCCACCACCAAATCCGGCGCGCCCTGGACGTTCTTCTCGGTCAGCACCGCAGAGCGTTCGCGGGAGATATACATCAGGTCTGGCTCCACCACGTCAAACTCCGAAAAGACCACGTCGAACGGCGCAAAGAAGACTTCTCCGGCGCGATGCGTTTTGACGTAGGCGAGCAGGTAATATGCCAGATTTGCGAGGACTTTTTGATGCGGCCGCAAGGGCGAGAGCGTCACGTAAAGCTCCCCTTCGATAATCTCGTACCGCTTGCCGTCCTCGGGCAGCAGACAGTAGTCTTCGTACGTGAGACGCGAATCGACTGGCATCACAGTGAGTATAATATCCCAAGCCGCGGCCCCATTACGTCACAGCCCCAGCCGCTTCCAGATCTCATCCACCTTCTTTTTTGTCGCCTCGTCCATCCTAATCTCGTCCGGCCAGGGCCGCACAAAGCCTTCGCTCGGCCACTTGTGGGTGGCGTCGATGCCCATCTTGGAGCCGAAGTTCGCGAGGCGCGAGGCGTGCTCAAGCTGGTCCACGGGCCCCAGCATGAACTGGATGTCGCGTTCGGGGTCGATGTGATTGAGCGCCTTCCACGTGACCTCGCGCAGGTTGTGAACGTCGACGTCGTCGTCCACCACCACGATGCACTTCGTGAACATGGCGCCGGGCAGCCCCCAGATGGAGTTCATCACTTTGCGCGCGTGGCCGGGGTAGCGTTTGCGAATGGAGACGATCATCAGGTTGTGGAACACGCCTTCGGCCGGCATGTGCATATCGACCACTTCAGGCATCTGGCGGCGCATGAGCGGCAGGAAGAGTCGTTCCACCGCGTGGCCCATCCAGTAATCCTCCATGGGCGGCGGGCCCACGATGGTGGACACGTAGATTGGATCGCGCCGGGTGCTAACGCAGGTCACGTGGAAGGCGGGAAACTGGTCGGCCAGCGAATAGTACCCGGTGTGGTCGCCGAACGGTCCTTCGCGGCGGATATCGTCGAGATCGACGAATCCCTCCAGCACAATCTCGGCCTCGGCCGGAACCTCCAAGCCCACCGTTTCGCAAGGAACCAACTCCACGGCCTCGTGGCGCAGAAAACCCGCGAAGAGGAACTCGTCGAGGTCCTCGGGAAGCGGCAGGATTCCGGACAGCATCGTGATGGGATCGGCGCCGATGGCCACCGCCACTTCGAGGCGCCGGGGCCCGGGCTCCGCACCCTGCCCCGGCTCCGCGCCACGGCCGAGGGCGCGAAAATGCTCCGCGCCGCCCTTGTGAATCTGCCAGTGCATGGCCGTGGTGCAATCGTCGAACACCTGCATGCGGTAGCAGCCCACGTTGCGGCGGCCCGTCTTTGGGCTGCGCGTGATCACCATCGGCCAGGTGATGAAACGCCCGGCGTCCTGCGGCCAGCACTTCATGATGGGGAACCGGCTCAGCGACACCGCGTCGCGCTCGATAACCTCTTTCACCGGACCGCTGCGCACCGTCTTCGGAAAGAACGATCCCAGCTCGGCGAGCTTCGGCAGCATCTTGATCTTGTCCATCAGGCCGCCCGGAGGTTTCACGTCCAGGAGTTCGTCGATTCGCCCGGCGACGTCTTCGAGCGAGGCCGCGTCCAGCGCCAGCTCCAGACGGCGCTTCGAGCCGAGCGTGTTGATCAGGAGCGGAATCGAGTAGTCTCTACCGTCGCGGGCCGAGCGCGGCCTCTCGAACAGCAGCGCCGGCCCGCCCGCCTTCGACACGCGATCGGTGATCTCGGTGATCTGGAGGTCAACGTCCACCGGCTCGGCGATGCGCTTCAGCTCGCCTTCGCGCTCCAGGCGCGCCACGAATTCGCGGAGATTCCGGTAGGCCATAAGTTCAGCGGGCTTCCTGCCGGCGCAGAAGGGGCGCCCGCAAGCTTGCCAGCATCACCGATTGCGCGCGGTAAATCAAGCGCCGCCTTGACTTGAGCCCGGCCCCGCCCGATACTACCCGCACGGACGCGTGAAGAGCCACGCCGTTTGCCGATCGTCCCTGCGCGCAGGGCGCGTCCTCCGAACGACCAGGGATGAGCCGCCGCCGCTTCCGGGGTGATCGTGCTGTCGCCTGCCCGGCCGTGCTGCTCGTGGCGCTCGCCGGGGCCGGCGTCTTCCCGGCTTCGCCTCCCGCCGGGGCGCAGAACGCCGCTACCGCCGAAATTACCGCCAACGAAAGCCAGCCGACCTTCAACCTGCGCGTGCAGCACAACGAGGTGGTGGTGCGCGCGGTGGTGCGCGACGGGCAAGGCCGGGAGGTGACGACGCTGCACAAGGACGACTTCCGGATCTTGGACGGCCGCAGCCCGGAGGTAATCACCCACTTCACGCTCGAGACCTCACCGCGTCGGGCCCCAGGCGGACCCGCCGCGCCGGGCGCGCCTCCCCCGGCGGGCGGCGCCAGCGCCGTGTCTCCGGCCATCACGTTGCCCAGCAGATTCACGGCCCTTTACTTCGACGACGTTCACCTCGAGTTCGGCGACCTCGCGCGCGTCCGGGAAGCCGCCGGCCACTACCTCGCGACCGGACTCGAGCCCCAGGACCGGGCCGCCCTCTTCACATCCTCGGGGCAGAATCAAATCGATTTCACCGCCGATCGCGCTCAGCTTCAAGAGGGTCTCCTCAAGCTGCACCCCCGGCCGATCAACCGGCCCGGAGCCGACGAGTGCCCCCCGCTCGACCCTTACGAGGCGTACAAGTTTGTGGACGAGCACGACGCCTTCGTCACCGCCACCGTGCAGGCCGAGACCTTCCAATGCTATTGCGTGGAGCGCGGCTCGCCGCCCCATTGCCAGGACCAGATTGCGGGAGTGGCGGAAAGCGCGGCCGTGCGCGCCCTGGAACTCGGGGCGAACGAATCGCAGTACGCGCTTGAGGGGCTGGAGCGCGTTTGCCGCCGTATGGCGGCGCTCCCGGGCCAGCGCGGCATTGTGCTGGTGTCTCCCGGGTTCATTGCCGTCACCCAGCAGAGCGAGGTCGATCGCATCGTTGACGACGCCCTCCACCGAAATATTGTGATCAGCACGCTCGACGCGCGCGGGCTTTACACCAACGTTCCGCTGGGCGACGCCAGCCAGCACGTTCTTGTGATTCCGGAGTACCCCGGTCTCGAGGCCAATAAGGTGCTGGTTCTGAACGAGAGCGCCCGGCGCGCGGCCGACGTGCTGGAGCAGCTCGCTGACGACACCGGCGGAAACTACTTCCACAACAGCAACGATCTGGATGAAGGATTCCGCCGGGTGGAGTCGTTCCCTGCCGCCTACTACCTGCTGGCGTTTACGCCGCCGGACCTGAGGCCGGACGGGCGCTTGCACCGCCTGACGGTGACGCTCGCGGCGAATCCCAACCATTACTCCGTGCAGGCGCGCCGCGGTTACTTCGCCCCGGACAAGGCCGAAGACGCCACCACGCTCGCCAAAGAGCAGTTGGAGCAACTGGTTTTTTCGCAGGAAGAGCTCCACGCCATTCCCATCGAGGTTCACACCCAGTTCTTCAAGCCCGGCTCAGGCGATGCCCGCCTCTCCGTCCTGACTCACGTCGATCTCCGCGGCCTGCACTTTCGCAAGGCGGAAGGGCGAAACCTCAACGACCTGACGGTTATCACAGCGCTCTTCGACGAAGCCGGCAACTACGTTACCGGCCAGCAGAAGCAAATTCAGTTTCGGCTGCTCGATCCCACCCTGAACAAGTTCCTATCGTCCGGTCTCAATTTGAAAGCGAGCCTCGCCGTGAAGCCCGGCGCCTACCTGATTCGCGAGGTGGTGCGCGACTCGGAGGAGGACCAGATCTCGGCCCTCAACAGCCAGGTGGAGATTCCTTAAAGTTGGAAGGGTTTCGCAGGTTTTGTGGCGGCTCGCGCCGGGTGGCGCATACACCGCAAAGGAGGTATGCGTCACCCCGGCAATCACACTCTACTTCTTATCCTGAGGCGTAACCAGCTTCGACGGTGGTATCGGCACATGGCCCTCGTCATCGTAGTAGTACACCATCTTGTGGTCCGACTTGGCGCCGGGCACGGGCTGGTCAGCCCGCGAGCTGAAGCGAGTTGCTCCAGGCGACGCCAGGAGAGGTTGACGGGTGGTATACATGGCCTCGCGAAGTACGCCGCCGACAGGGGCCTGGGCCACCGCGAATACCCCGAAGGGGTTTCCGTTGTTGTACGAAACGCCGATGTAATCGGCCACCATCGGTCCGTTGTCCGACACTGGCAGCCAACTCAGTTGCATCGGCCCCGCGAGGTGTACACCTGCGGACCAGGTTGCGCCGCCGTCCTCGGAGGACGTAAACCCGACGTCCAATTGGCACGAACTGGTGCACTTCGAAACCGGGTAATAGTAGTAGACCACGGTGAGGTGCGCGCCTGCGCCCGAGGTGGCTGGGTCAACTCCGATGCCCGGAAGGAAGTGATCCACGGTGCTGCCCACCGCATCGATCGGTATACGGGCGGGTGCGGTCCAGGATTGCCCGTCCGCGGAGGTGCTGAACACAACATCGTTCGAGCTGCAGCCGGTGCGAAAACGGCAATCCGACCACGCTACGAACAGATTCCCAACGCCGTCGATTCCCGCGGTCGGCAAATTCGGGTTGCGGATGTTGCCCTCATAGTGGCTCTGAATACTGGCGACGACGACGCTTCGGCCCCAACTGTTGCCGCCATCGGTGGAACTGAAGGCGTCGATGCCGCCGCCTTCAAACGGCACCACCACGGTGCCATTCGGTTGCACCAGTGGCTCACCGCCCAGTCCGCCGGCATGGTCGGAGGACGCTTTGCCGGGACCCCAGGTGAGTCCGCCGTCGCTGGAAACACTCATCAAAACATCGCCGCTGCCATACGCCTGGTCCCATTCCGTATAACAATTGCCATAGTAGGGACTGGTGGCGGTGTTATCGCACACCGTCCAATTCTTGTCGTCGAGGGCAGTATTATCGATAAGGATGGGCTTTCCCCAATGCAATCCGTCCGGGGACCGGCTGACCGCCACGTCCCCGATCTTGCCGGAGAAGCCGTTCAGGCCGACCAGCGGAAGCGTCGAAATCATCCACACTCGGTGTTTCGCGTCGTAAGCCACCGACGGGTCCGCGGCCGCGCCAAATGTTCCCCCTTGATAGTTCACGGTTAAGCCCGGGAGGTAGCCGTAGTGCCAGGTGCTTCCGCCATCCGTGGAGGTGGCAAAGCCCACGTCGGCGCTGCCCCATCCAATCGACCCGGGCCTGCGGGCCACGTGGAAAGTGCTCACGATGGTCGAGCCCCAAGAGAAAGTGTCGGGCTCCACCTCGGTTTTATGACTGCTGTCAGTATTGGTGAAGTTATCCACGCTGATCTGCACGAGGTTGTATTGCGCGCGTGCCGCTGAACTGGTGAAGGCTAGCACGGCCAGAAATGCGAGTGCGTTCTTGCCCAGCGAAGGGTGCCACATACGATTCATTAGGATTTCCTCATGTGCTGTAGATTGACCAAGACTCCCGTTTTGGTTTCCGAGCCGTCCGCCAGAGTACACCGGACCGCTGCGGAATGCAATGCTACGATTCGAGACGTGTTAAATGTTACCGCTGAGGGGCTGTCGAGACATTTGAAAATGTTACCCGTCGCGTCGCCGGGGATGTAACCCTCCAGAAGGACTCTGAGGAGGGTCATCATGAGCCACGCCTCGCGCTGGGAGTAT
>DATJAQ010000120.1:0-3377 GCA_035516075.1 Terriglobia bacterium
GGGTGCACGACACAAAAATGGAAGTTTGACATGGGCGGGGACGAAGTCCATAATCTGTAAGTCGTATGTACTTACAGAGAGGAGTGCCCGTGAGTCCCTTACCTCAGTCCTTGCAGGAATTGCAGAACCGAGATCGCGAACTGAAGTCGCGCCTCGCCCAACTCGGCGAAATGCGCCCCGGCTCTCTGGTGGAGTGTTATCGGAAATGCGGCAAGCCCAACTGCCGTTGCGCGCGGCCCCAGGACCGTGGACATGGTCCCCTCTGGATGGTGACCCACGCGCTGAAGGGCAGAACCGTGAGCAAGGCGATTCCCGCCGGTCCGGCTCTGGAGCGCACCCGCGCGCAGTTGGCCGAATACCAGCGTTTTCGCGATCTGAGCCGCGAGTTGGTGGCCACCAACGAGCAGATTTGCAACGCTCGGCTGGAAGAAGCGACCGAGGGATCCGCCTCGGGCCATAAAAAAAACGGCGCTGGCCGTGGAGTTGGGGGTCGAGGCCGAACAAGAGTTGGAAGCTCTGTTGGGCGCCGCCGTGGCTGAGGAGGTGGACCTGGAGGCGGTGGAAACAGCCCTGCGCCGCCGAGTGCTGCGGGTAGCGGCGCGCCAATTGCAAGAGCACTTCAATGCCGATCATTCCGACTATACCGGTGCCACCCGGCCGTGTGCCTGCGGTCAGCCGGCCCGCTACGTGGAAAGGCGAGCCAAGCGCTTTCAAAGTGTGCTGGGGGAACTGAGTCTGGAACGGGCCTATTATCACTGTTCGGGGTGCGGCCAAGGACATTGCCCTCGGGACCAGGCGCTCGGTTTGGAGGAGGCTTCCTGCTCGCCCGGGGTGCAGCGTATGATCGCCAGCGTCGGGGCGGCGGTGAGCTTTGAGGAAGGGAGCACCCTGCTGCGCGAATTGGCGGGTGTCGAGGTGAATGCCAAGCAGGTTGAGCGGGTCGCGGAAAGCTTGGGGGCCGAGATTGCCCAGCGGGAGCGGCAGGCGGCCGAACCCCTCGCCGACGCCCTCTCCGCTCCAACTCTGTATGTAGGTGTCGACGGCACGGGCGTTCCCATGCGCCCGAGCGAACTGAGCGGCCGGGCGGGGAAACAGCCGGGCGGGGAGGCCAGGACCCGGGAGGTCAAACTGTGCACGGTCTGGAGTGCCGAGTCCCGGGATGCCGAAGGGCGCCCGGTGCGGGATGAGGGTTCGGTCAGTTATTCGGCCGCCATCGAGAGCGCCGCCACGCGGGATGTGGACCGCGAGCTTTCCGAATTCACCCAACGCGTCGAACGGGAAGCCAGGCGTCGGCGTTGCCGGGAGGCCCAGCGCTTGGTAGTGATCGGCGACGGAGCCCTCTGGATCTGGAATTTGGCGGGCGAATTGTTCCCTCAGGCCCTGCAAATCGTGGATCGCTTCCACGTCAAAGAACGCCTCAGCGAAGTGGCCAAGAGTCTTTACGGAGAGAGCAGCCGGAAGGCGAAATGTTGGGCGGAGAGACGGTATCGCGAATTGGATGAGGGTCGCTGGAAGAATCTTCTTGCGGCTCTCCACCGCCACGCCCGTCACTCCAAGTTGGCGCGCGATTGCGTCCAATATCTGCGGCACAACCGGCAGCGCCTGCGCTACCCGGAATTCCATGCTCAGGGCCTGTGCACGTCTTCGGGAGTGGTCGAGGCGGGCTGCAAAGGCGTAGTGGGCACCCGCCTCAAACGAACGGGGATGCATTGGACGGTGCAAGGCGCCAACGCCATCATCGCCTTGCGCTGTTGCAAGCTCAGCGGCCGCTTCGAAGACTTCTGGGAGGAGCGATCTCACCGGAGGAAATCGGCGTGAGTACTTACCACATTTCTGTCGTGCACCCGACCTTGACTCGTGGACGGCCCGGCTGACTCCTCCCTAGTCGGCAGTGTTTACGCATAGCTGTCGGGAATAGTTATACAGCAGGTTTCGCTGCCCGCGGAAGTAATCGTGAAGACAACGCCCTCGCGGTGGGCTCCACTTTGAGCTGTCCCGTAAAACATTCCTCCAGCAGTCTGAATGAGACCGGCCCAGGGGGTTGCTGTCTGGTGTACTTGCAACCCTCAGGAGCGCAGAAGTTGAACAGGGTGGTCAGGACGCCTTCGGGCGTGAGGCTGAAAACTGTGCCGTGCGCATCTGGGCTGCCACCCTGCATTGTCGTGCCGTACAGATTTCCGTCTAGCCCCTGCATCAAGCCGGCCGACGGTGCTCGTCCATTGCTTCCGTCGAAGGTTGCCAGCGTGGTGAGGGTCTGAGCCCCGGCCGGCGTCGCCACCGTCATTGCCACGCAAATCGCGACGAGCAGCACCAGCGTCTTAGCTTTCGCGCCTGCGATGGGGACGAAGCGGCGCTCAGCAATGAGCTGCCGTAGGCTACAGCGCCGCTCGCTATCACGGCCTTTCCTCCCTTTCGCAGGAGTTTCCGACGGCTGATTCGCCTGGTCAATTCAGCCTCCTTCCGACGGCGATTCCGCCGGGTCGCGTAGTCGAACCCGCTCACTGCCTTGGATAATCATCTGCCCGAGCTGGCGGAGAACTGCCCAGGCCGGGAGTCGTGAAGTATTGACTGCGGGCCTTTTCCCACGGAACCATGCTGAGACCCGAAGGATCGTAGACAATCCGGCCAGCTCGAATGGTCATGCGAGCGATCAGCTTCACGTCGCCATTCATTCTGGCGTAGCCGCAGTCGATGTAGCTGAAGCGGCCACGAAGTTCCTCAAGGACCGCGATGTCCGCTTCCTTGCCCACGGACAGCGTTCCCAGTTCCGGCCGGCGAATTTCTCGCGCCGGATTGACGGTCGAGCGGCGAACGAGATCTTCGAGCGGGACGCCCATGGCGAGAAACTTGGAGATAACTTCGGTCATGCTGATCACGTTGAGATCGCCCGTATGCAAGTCCGTGGACATCGAGTCCGGGATGAAGCCCTGCTTCACCGCCGGCATGGCGTTCCGAAACCAGAAGCTACCCGCACCGTGGCCGACGTCGAAAATCACCCCGCGCTCGCGCGCTTCGGCGAGGATCGGATTGATTCTGCCGTCGGCCAGAATGATGGGAAACTGCTGGGCGAATACGTGAGTGTGGATGTCGCCGGGCCGCATCTTGGTGAGAATCAGGTCCGTATAGCTTCTATCCGTCCTCGGCCAGAAATCGAACATGACGGGAACGTCCGCCATGCGGCCGCAATCTTCTGCGCGATCGACGGCGGCCCACGGCGTATGCTCGGCATCCCAGGGATCCGAGGTCCAGTAGTGGGCGGTCTTCACTCCGACGATGACGTCCGGATACCTGGCAATTGTCTCGGCGCACCGTTTCGGATCCATCTGGTCCACGGTCTGTTCCAGGCCCCCGTTCATGCCGTTGGCCACGATGTTCAG
>DATJAQ010000121.1:0-8529 GCA_035516075.1 Terriglobia bacterium
GTCAATATGCCGTCAGGTTGCTGAATCGAAAGGCGATAGCTGCTAATGGAGGCTCGAAATCAACGCGAAAGTCGGGCAAAAAGGAGTCAAAAGTCAGAAGTCAGGAGCGTGGCACGGCGGACCGAGGCCATAACAGTCCGAGCTGCGAATTTCGATTCTCCAGTTTCGAACTTCGAGCGTCCGGTTTCGAATTTCGAGTCTCGACTTTCGACCTTCGACTTTCAACTCTCGACCTTTGACTTTCGACCTTCGAGCTTCGGGCTCTCTGGCCCGCGCGTTCTGCGCTTCGGGAACCCGCTCGCCGGGACCGGCGGCGCTGCCGCTACGCCCGCACCAAATTCTGCATCATAGCGACTGCTGCTGAAGGGGGTAGTTCAAGTTCAGGAGTAAGGCCATGAAGAAAGTGCTCGCGGTAGTCCTCGGCCTCGCCGCCTTTCTGCCCGGCTGCGGCGGCAACGGGTCGGGCGGGGTCGTGCCTCCGCCTTTGCCGATTGTCGTGACCATCACGCCCACCTCAGCCAGCATCCAGACCGGGGCGATGCTGCAATTCATGGACACCGTTCTCAATACGAGCAACACCGCCGTGACCTGGCAGGTGAACGGCACCACGGGCGGAAGCTCCGCCACGGGAACCATCTCCGCCTCCGGTCTTTACACCGCACCGGCAGCCGTACCGAACCCGGCCAGCGTCACCGTCACGGTGGTCTCGCAAGCGGATAACACGGTCTCGGCCTCGGCCACCGTCACCATCACCCAGGGCACCTCGGTCAATATCTCACCGAGTTCGGCAACGGTCCTGGCGGGAGCCACCCAGCAGTTCACCTCCACGGTAAACGGCCAAAGCGGCGCCGTGACCTGGCAGGTGAACGGCGCTACCGGTGGCAACTCCACCACCGGCACCATCTCCGCGAGCGGGCTCTATGCGGCGCCGGCCATTCCGCCCTCGGGCCAGGGGGTGACCGTTACGGCCGTCTCCCAGGCCGACCCCACGGTGAGCGCCTCCGCTACAGTCACCGTCGCGCCGTCCGCCGCCACCCTCAAGGGGCAGTACTCGTTTAGCTTCAGCGGTCAGGACGGTTTCGGCACCCTGATCGAGGCCGGGAGTTTTACGGCCGACGGCAAGGGCAAGATCTCAAGCGGGATTGAGGACGTTAGCGGCGGCGCGGGCATTTTCACCAACGTTACCTTCACCGGCACGTATGCGGTGGGCGAGGACGGCCGAAGTTCCCTCCTGATCACTCCGGACCCCTCAACCGGACTCAACTCCGAAACCTTCGACGCGGTGTTGACTTCGAACGCCCATGCGCGCCTGGTGCGCTTCGACACGCTGGTAACCGGCGCCGGAAACCTTGACTTGCAGGACACCTCGGCGTTCGCCAATTCGGCCCTCAAGGGGAACTACGTGCTGACCCTCGACGGGGTTGACAACCTCGCCTCGCCGCTGTCGGCCATCGCGCTTCTCAATCTGAATGGCCTGGGCAGCGTGACCAGCGGCCAGATGGACTCCAACGACAACGGCGGAGTGACCGTGGGGAGCACGTTCACCGGCACCTATGCCGTGGGCTCGAACGGTCACGGCTCGATGACCCTGACGGGGTCCCTCGGCACTTTCGACTTCATGTTCTTCGTGATCGCGAAGGGCGAGCTCCGCCTGATGTCGGTGGACGGAGCGCCGGTGTGGGCCGGGACCGCTACCGCCCAGCAGGGCTCGAACTTCACGAAGGCTACCCTGCGCGGCGCGTTCGTATTCGCGGCCTCCGGCGTAAACGCCAACGGCGCTCTGGACGACGCCGGCCAGTTCGTCTCCACCGGCGCCGGAACCCTCACCACCGGCATCGGCGACGAGAACAACGACGGCGCCACGGCGGCGGGATTCAGATTCACCGGCAGCTACACGGTAACGGCCGACGGCCACGGCACCCTCTCGCTCACCAACGCGGTGCCGGCGGGCTCAACGGTTCCGCCGCCCGTCGTCGACTACACCTTTTACCTGCAATCGGACTCCCAGGCGATTCTATTGGGCGCGGACCAAACGGCGGCCAACAGTGGAACCCTGCTGGCCCAGACCGGGTCGAAGTTCAGCGCGGCCAGCCTGAAGGGGCCTTTCGGCTTTACGGTGGACGGCGTGTTCAGCGGCGGGCCGCTCGACAAGCTCGGCCAGTTCACCGCCGACGGGGCGGGCAAGGCTACCGGCACCGAAGACGTGAACGGAGCGGGCAGCCTCAGTCCCAACCTTGCCCTGACCGCGACCTATACGATGAACTCGGACGGGCGCGGCACCCTGAACGTGACGGCGGGCGGCAGCACCCGCGTGCTCAACCTCTACCTGGCCTCGCCGGACCAGATGTTCATGATCGGCCTCGACGCCGATCAGGTGGTGCTGGGCCTCGGGGCGAGCCAGTTCAAGTAGGAGCCGCCCGCAGGCCCGCCCCGCGCCTGAGAGCTAGTTGTCTAGCCTAGTGTTTGCCGGAGGCGGTGCGGCGGACGAATTTCGAAGTGGCGGGCCGGGCGCGATTCGTAGTATTTTTGGCACTGCGCCCGCGCCTGTAGCTCAGCTGGATAGAGCGCCAGCCTTCGAAGCTGGACGTCGGGGGTTCGAATCCCTCCAGGCGCGCCATCCTCCCTGGGCGCGACGCCGGACCCGGAATCGATGGCGCTACCGAGGCAGGCCGCCCCTGCGTGGCGCACCGCCCATGGGACCGAGAGATTCCGCTGCTCCGGACGGATCGAGGGCACAAACCCGTCCTCCGGTTCCACGTACATTGAGAGCGCTTCCCCGGCGGAATACCCGCCTGGCGACTAGGCGACGCGGGGGGCGCGCGAGGGCTCAGGCTGCTCTTCTTCAACCAGCCGGTGGTGGGTGGCGAAGAGCGCAAGCTCCAGGCGGCTGGAAACTCCGAGCTTGTCGAAGATGTTGGTGAGGTGATGCTTCACGGTCTGCTGGCTGAGGGAGAACTTGGCCGCGATGTCCTTGTTGGTGCAGCCCGCCACCACGACGGCGACAATTTCGAGCTCGCGCGCCGTGAGTGAGAATCTTGGGGGACGCGCCTGGTCGCCGGGGGCTGGCGTCAGCAGGCGCAGAGCCTGGGCAATGCCGCTGACGCTCTCGCACTCCACCCAGTACTCGCCCGCCATCACGCTCCGCACGCTGGTGAGCAGAACCTCGGTGGCGGATTCCTTCAAAACCACTCCGCGGGCCCCCAGGCGCAGTGCCTCCAGGGCGTCGGCGCGATCGACAAACGCAGTCAGGAGAATGGGCCGCACCGTATCGCACAAGCTGCCCAGGCCGCGCAAGGCCTCCAGCCCGTTGCGGCGCGGCATCGAAAAATCGAGCAACAGCACGTCGGGCTCGAGCCGCCGCGCCACGTCAACGGCTTCCTCCCCGTCGCCGGCCTCGCCGATCACCTCGAATCCGATCTCGGCCTCCAGCAGCTTTCGCAATCCGTCGCGGAAGATGGGATGGTCGTCCGCCAGAATAATCCTCACCTTGGGTTCAGGGGTTGACATCGCAAACCGTTCCTCAAACTGCTCGGCAGCCCGTTCCAAGTTGCACCTTCTGCCCGCGCGTCACCTGCCGCGCCGGGCTTCTACACGCACGCTTCCTGCGGGTGCGCGTGAACTTCCACGCAAGCGCCCTGGCCCGGCTCGGAGGCAATCTCCACCTGCGCCCCGATCGCGCGTGCCCGTTCGCGCAGCATGACGGGCGCCAGGTGCCGGCGGTCGAGCTCCGCCTGGGACCGCCGCCCCGAGAAGTCAAATCCCTGCCCGTCGTCGGCAATCGCGAGCTTCCATCCGTTGTCCTCGAGGCCAAAGCGCACCCGCACGCTCCGCGCGCCGCTGTGCTTGCGCACGTTTACCAGGGCTTCCTGGAGGATGCTGGCGATCTCGCGGCAAACGAAGGATGGCAGCTCGATGTGCGACGACTCGCACACAAAGCTGGCCTGGATGCCGGTGTCGCGCTGGAAGCGAGCCACCAACTCCGACATGGCCGCAACCATCTGCCTGGGGCTCATCTCCGGTATTCTCAACTGCTCCATCGCCGCCCGGGCGTCCAGGATCTCCTCGTGCAAACGCCGCTGGAGGCGCTCCAGCTCGCCCGCTACGCCGGGCGCCTGCGGGGCGGTGCGACGGCGAAGGACCGAGAGTTCCATCTCAAGGGCGATCAACGACTGCAACAACCCGTCGTGGAGCTGGCCCGCGATGCGCTTCCGCTCGCGTGTGCGAACCCGCGTGCGGATGCGGCGCAACAGATAGGCCTGGTGAATGGAGGGCAGAGCCGCCCAGACGAGCGACTGGAGAAAACCCAGCTCGGCGTGCGGGCTGATCACCGTCTCGGTATCGAGCGCGAAGAGCCGGCCGGACCACTCATCGGAAATCGCAAAGTTGACCACGTTCGCCGAGCGGAAAGGCTGTTGCCCGAAGTAGGCGGTGTCGAGCGGAATCTCTCGATCGGGCAACCGGCTGCCCTGGGCGTCAACCACGAGACACCGGTGCAATTGGTGCGCGCCAACCCGCCGGCCCGGAGTGGTATGCCAACTGTGAGACGGGGCCGCGAAGAAATACCGCTCGTGCTCGGCTAAAGGCAGGGTTGTGAACTGAAGAGAACTGCCCAGGCCGGCCTCTGCGTTGTGCATGGTCCAGAGATGGGCGTCTCCGGCGTGTTCGTTTCGCACCGCGAGCCGTAGCTCTCCGGCGCCGGTGGCCAGCCGGATGGCCCGTAAGGCCTGTTCGACGGTCTCCTGCAGACCCGCTGCAGAACCGGCCCTGGTCATCACCCGGCCCACGGCGAGCGCTTGGACCCGGAAAGACTTCTCGCGTTCGGCGAGGTAGCCGAGAAGCGCCGCCAACAACAGCAGACAGACGGCGTGTCCGATGAACGTGCTCGTGGAGCTGCGCGGCGCCGGGAGCTGGAGCGTACGGCCCAAAACCCCGAAGGGAATCGCACGGGTCACCCAGACCAAGACGACGACGCACCAAGCCGTGCAGAGGGTCTCGACAAAGCGCCAGCGGTAGGCTGCCGCCAGAACCGCCAGGAGGTAGATGGCGATGACGGCGCCATTCAGACCTCCGGTCACGAGGCACAAAAGCGTGGGGCAGATCAGGTCGGTGGCAAGCCCGGCAAGCTGAAGGCCCACACTCGGATAGGGCTCAGCCCGAACGCCGGCGAGGGAGGCGCCGCTCGCGAGGACGTACGTCAGAGTGATCGCGAAAGTGAACTCGCGATGCGGCGCCGTGGGCACGAAATCGGCATAAACCGCCACGCAGCAGCCGACAGCCAGCGCCAGCCTGGCGCAGGCGAGGATAGCCTCCCCTTGCCTGCGTTGGTCCGAAACCAACGGTTCACACAGACGATCAACTACTCGCGACAGTCGTAATGCGAGACTGCCCAAGGTGGTCCCCCCTCCTTGGCGGCCCGCCGCGGACCCTTTCGCCAGCCACACGCCATTCGTTCGGGAGGCCTGTAACTGGATGAGCTGCCTAGGGTTGGCTCCCCTGAAAGGGCGCGCTGGCATCGCCGCGCTCTAGCGGGTTGCCCTGATAAAACCTCAAGTCAGCTTGGCTACCGTCCGAGACCAGCCCATCACACCATCGCGTCAGGGAGGCGTCAAGTACTATACTTGCAATCTATCTCTGTCAGTATCATATCAATGAGTAGTACCGACAGTTTTACGTCATAACGATAAGATAGGTAATACATGATATAACAGAGTCAGGCGTGCGGAGAGCCGCGGTCTGGCCGCAATCTGAACGGGCTTGCGTGGGGCATTGCTCGAGGGATTCGGCACAAGGCCCGCCACAGACGACAAGGTTGGCCGGTCAACCATGCCTGGCCCTTCAGCAAAGCTGGACGTATCGACGCGGCCTCTGCTATCCTCGGCGCCGGAGGAGCCCATGTCCTTCCATCGCGAACGTGGCGGACGAGCGCGGGCGCGCCTGTCGCTGTTTGTGCTCGCTCTCGGTTTCGTCGTCGGCTCTACGCTTGCCGTCCCGCCGAACCTCCATGGCGGCCCCGCCTCGGGCCTGACGCCGGGGAGCACGGCAGCGCCTCAAGCGGCACAGTTTCAGGCTGTTACAGACAACATAACCTACGACGTGGGGACCGTGGTCAAGCTCCGTATCGCAGCCCTGCCCGGGCACCCCGAAGGGGCACCGCGGCCCGACCGGGTCGTCGCCTTGGTCCGCTATGAGGGCGATCCGACGCTCGCGGCGCTGGCGAAGAAAGTCCTGTACACCGGCGTCCGTCCTCCGAGCGGCTACGTGGACCTATGGCAGGTTCCGACGAGCGCCTCCACCGGCCGCTATAACGTTGATCTTGAGGAACTTGACCCTGAATCCGGCAAGGTCCTCGCAACCCAGGCCGCGGCCGCCTCGTTCGCCGTCCACCGGAAGCTGGTGCGCATCGATCGCATCGAGCTCGACAAGGCCTTTTACACCTCCGGCGACTCCGTGCGCGCCACGGTGGTCTTATCGAACCTCAGCGGTAAGCCCTTGCACGGCCTCCGGGTAGAGTTCTCCGACCGGTACTGGCCCTGGATCGCCGGCCCGGCGGCACAGGCTGCAGCCAGCATTGTTCCAATTGCGACGGCGCTCGACCTGCCCGCTGGAACGGCCAGCCGAGTAGTGCGTGGCCCTCACGTGGCCGTCGCGCCTGAAGTGAAGCAACCCTCGACTCATCAATACGGGGTGGTGGTGTGGGACCACGCCCGGAAACAGGCGTACGACATCGCTTTCAGCCGCTTGGTTTTCGTCAATCCGCCGGGTACCAGCGCACCGCGGCCGTATCCCGGCCAGTACATATACCCTGAGCTTTCAGGCGTTAACCTTAACTCCTATAGGCACTTCTATCCAGCCCGGCAGGGCGGCGGAATCGACTTTGACCACGAGCACACCCTGTTCACGCCCGGCGCCACCGCCACCGTGAGCTTTCGTGTGGGTAACCCTGGTCCCGAGCCGTGGCACGCCGTCCGCGTGGAGGCGCGCCTCCTCAAGGCCGACGACAGCGTTATAGCCACCCAGCCTGTCGCCCAAAACCTCGATCTTGCGCCGCTCGCGGCCGCAGTTGCCGAAAAGGTCGATTTCCAGCTTCCCCAGGAGGCCGGCCTCTACCGCGCCCTTGTCCGCGTCACCGCCTCCTCGGGCGAAGTGCTGGCAAATAACGACCTGGAGCTGGCCGTGAATCCGCTCCCGCAGTCCGTGCTGATCTTCTGCGCCCACGAGGACGACGAGGGCTCCTGGCACGGCCTCATCCGGGCCGCCGTCGAGAACAACGTTCCCATTCATTTTGTGTACTTTACGAGCGGTGACGCGGGCGCATGCGACCGCTATTACGAGCGCTCGTGCGGTCCCGAGGAGGCGCTCAACTTCGGCTACATCCGCATGCAGGAGACTCGCGCCGTACTCGCCAACCTCGGCGTGCCCGCGGACGACATTTTGTTCCTGGGCCTGCCCGACGGCGGCTCCGGCGAGATCTGGTACCGCCACCCGAGCGCGCGAGACCCCTACCTCGCACCGCTACTCGCAACAGACCATTCGCCTTACGAGGGCATGGCGTTCCCCAACCTGGCCTACGCTCGCGACGAGGTGGTGGAGGCGGCGGCCAAGCTCATCCGTCGCTTCAGCCCTGAGGCGATCGTTACGGCCCACCCACCCGCCGAGGGCCATATCGACCACATCGTGTGCAACTTCTTTGCGGTGGAGGCGTTGCAGCAGCTCCAGGCGCGGGGCGCGGCGCCCCTCAACGTGAAGGTGCTGGTGGACCGCATCTACAACCCGAAGGAGCACCCCGCCACCCCGTATCACTACGCCGAGCACACGTTCTACGTCTCCGGCGAGGCTGCGGCGCTCGGCCAGGAAGCCGGCTGGTTCTACCAATCGCAGGGCGGCACCAATCGAGAGGCGCACCCCGAGGATTTTATTCGCCTGCCGCGCACCTCAACTTACCGCGAGGTGCTAGACTGGAGTGCCCACGCGGGGTGGAACGACAAGGAGCCGACGCCCGCCCCAAAGCCTTGACGGACCGCCGCGCCGGCGGCCACCTTTCCGATGAGCGACGAACCCCAACTCCCGGCCAGCCAGACTGTTGACGCCACTGCGGGAGGGCCCGCTTCAGCGCCGCAAAATGGCTCTTCGGCGGGGGAAGACGGCTTTCCCGCCGAGCCGTTTCCCTGCCCTCACTGCGGCCAGATGCTCGGGCCGCGCGTAAGGGTCTGCGTCGCCTGCCATGAAGCCATCGACCCCTCTCAAATTCGGATGACCGCACCGGCCGCGGTGCCCACGTTCGCTGCGGCGCACGCCGACAAAGCTCCCGACGTGCGGCCCAAAGCCAGGTTTTCCTGGGGGATCTTTGCCGCTTTGCTTCTTGGGGTGTTGATCCTGATTTCCGGTATCGAGTCCAGGTTCGGCCCGCAGAAGGCGCTGTACGTTTACTGGGCCGTTCAACTCCTGTCAACCGCCTGGGTGTTCTTTGATGCACGCCAGAAAGGCATTGCGCGGCCGCTGCGGTGGGCGATCGCCTCGCTGCTGATATGG
>DATJAQ010000122.1:0-11886 GCA_035516075.1 Terriglobia bacterium
CGCCCCATGATTCCGCACCCACCGGTCACCCCCGGCACGGGCGGTCTCAAAACCCCGCGAGCGCAACGTGGGGACCGTTCGACGCGGGAAGAGTAACGGCGCGGCCACTCGATGAGGATATTCAATACGGCATCCGCCAGCGTTCTGCGGGCAGCGGCAACCTGAAGCCTGGATCTTGACAAAATATCACATTAGATTTAGTCTAATTTCTTCATGGACGCCGAGGCGATTAAGAAATCCCTGGAGGGCAGCGGGTTGCGGTGCACGCCGCAGCGCTACGCCGTGATGGCGTTCTTGATGCAACAGAACCGGCATCCCACGGCCGCGGAAATCTTCGCAGCCGTGAATCGCTTGGATCCGCGCTGTTCCAGGGCCACGACTTATAACAACCTGCGGGACTTGGTGCAGGCGGGTCTGGTGCGGGAGGTGGCCGTCGAGGGCCGCGCCGCGCGGTTCGATGCGAAAGGCTTGCGGCATCACCACTTTATCTGCGACCGCTGCGGCAAGGTTGAGGACCTGGAGTGGTACGACCTGCCGCGGCCCCGCTCGGGCTCCCTCGGCAAGCGGATGGTTCGCGAATGCGAGCTCATTTTCCGCGGGCTCTGCGCGAAGTGCGCTCCGCAGCGCGCTTCGCGCTCCGTGTCGTAGGCATGGGGAAATCGGATTCGTATCGTACGCCGGCACGCGCGGCCGGCGGCGATGGCACAAATTAAAAAGCAAGGAGGAGGCAACAATGGATAGTAAGCTCAACACCGTGGCGGGAGCGCCTGTTCCCGCTCATGAGGAGCGGACCTCGTCAGCCGAGAGCAAGTGCCCGGTGGCGGGCGGCGCCCGCAGACGCACGGCTGGGGCCCCGGCGAATGCGGAATGGTGGCCGAATCAACTGAACCTGAGGATGCTGCATCAGCACTCCCCCCTGTCCGATCCTATGGACAAGGAATTCAATTATGCGGAAGAATTCAAGACCCTCGACCTGGATGCCGTGATCAAGGACCTCCACGCCTTGATGACGGACTCGCAAGACTGGTGGCCGGCGGACTACGGCCATTATGGGCCGCTCTTCATCCGCATGGCGTGGCATGGCGCGGGCACGTACCGCATCTCCGATGGCCGGGGCGGCGCGGGTTCCGGAGCGCAGCGATTTGCGCCCCTCAACAGTTGGCCGGACAACGTGAGCCTCGACAAGGCACGCCGGCTGCTCTGGCCGATCAAGCAAAAGTACGGCCGGAAAATATCCTGGGCCGACCTGATGATCCTCACCGGTAACGTCGCTCTGGAGTCGATGGGATTCAAGACCTTCGGTTTCGGCGGTGGGCGCGAGGACATCTGGGAGCCGGAAGAAGGCGTTTACTGGGGGCCGGAGGGCAAGTGGCTGGCCGACGAGCGCTACAGCGGCGACCGTGAGCTTGAGAATCCTCTCGCCGCGGTTCAGATGGGCCTGATTTACGTGAATCCGGAAGGACCCAACGGAAAGCCGGATCCGGTCGCGGCGGCCCGGGATATCCGCGAGACTTTCCGCCGCATGGCGATGAACGACGAGGAGACGGTGGCCCTCATCGCCGGCGGACACACGTTCGGCAAAGCCCATGGTGCTGCCGAGCAGATCAAGTATGTCGGTCCCGAGCCTGAGGCCGCCCCCATCGAAGAACAAGGCCTCGGCTGGAAGAATTCCTTTGGCAGCGGCAAAGGCGACGACGCCTTCACCAGCGGGTTGGAGGGCGCATGGACCACCAACCCGGTGAAGTGGGACAACAATTTTTTTGAGAACCTTTTCGGCTATGAATGGGAACTCACCAAGAGTCCCGCCGGCGCCAACCAATGGACGCCCAAGAACGGGTCTTCAGTGCCCACCGTGCCGGACGCCCACGATCCGTCGAAGAAGCACCCCACGATGATGTTCACCACGGACCTCGCACTGAAAATAGACCCGAGCTACGCGAGGATTTCGAAGCGTTTCCACGAGAACCCGCAGGAGTTCGCAGATGCGTTCGCCAAGGCTTGGTTCAAGCTGACGCACCGCGACATGGGGCCTATTTCTCGCTACCTTGGCCCGCTCGTTCCGGCACAGCCGCTGCTGTGGCAGGACCCCGTACCCGCGGTGGATCATGAACTGATCGGCGAGCAGGACATTGCTGCCCTGAAGGCGAAGATCCTCGCCTCCGGTCTGTCCATCTCCCAGCTGGTCACGACGGCCTGGGCGTCGGCGGCAACCTTCCGCGGCGGCGACAAGCGCGGCGGCGCCAACGGGGCACGCATTCGCCTGGCGCCGCAAAAGGATTGGGAAGTCAACCAGCCGGCCGATCTGTCGAAGGTCCTTCAGAAGTTGGAGGCGATCCAGAAGGATTTCAACCGCGCGCAGTCCGGCGGGAAGAAGGTCTCGCTGGCTGACCTGATCGTTCTGGGCGGCTGTGCAGCCGTCGAGGAAGCTGCGAAAAGGGCCGGGCACGCGGTGAAGGTTCCCTACTCGCCGGGGCGCACGGATGCTGCGCAGGAGCAGACCGATGTGGAGTCATTCGCCGTGCTGGAGCCGACTGCAGATGGGTTCCGCAACTACCTCCGGAATGGAGACCCAAGAACCGCGGAGGAGCGGCTGGTGGATCGGGCGCAGTTGCTGACGCTGACGGCCCCCGAGATGACGGTTCTCGTGGGCGGCCTGCGCGCCCTGAATGCTAACTTCGGGCAGTCCCAACACGGCGTCTTCACCCGCCGGTCCGGGACGCTGACGAATGATTTCTTCGTCAATCTGCTCGACATGCATACGGAGTGGCAGGCCTCCTCTACTTCCGAAGGCGTGTATGAGGGGCGCGACCGCGCGACAGGCGAAATGAAGTGGACCGGCACCCGTGTGGACCTTGTCTTCGGTTCGAACGCCCAGCTCCGGGCCATCGCGGAATTCTATGCCTGTGACGACTCGAAGGAGGCGTTTGTGAGAGACTTCGTCGCGGCGTGGAACAAGGTGATGAACCTTGATCGCTACGACCTTGCCTGAGTTCCTTCGCCTATGCCTCTATCCGCGGGCGGACTCGGCAACTACGGAACGGACGCCGCCTGGACGCGCCAGTCGGACGAGGGTCGTGAGGAGGTGGATGAAAAGGATCACGAGATCCCGCATTTCCGCATCGTAGCAAGAAACCGAAAACTCGCGGATTTCCGGGCAAATCAACAATCGCCAAGGACACGCTCGAAAGGGAAGGAGTCGCGCTCGAGCGGCGGGCGGCTCAGCCCAAGCCGCACCACTACGAACTGCGGCGGCAGCGAGGGATTGGATCGGCAGCTCCTGTTGCGCGCGCAGATTGACTTCGATGGCTCGACAGGCTCCCTCACGAGCCATGAAGGCTTCCTGACCCGGGCACGTCACATGTCAGTCGGTCCAGCCCCTGCCGCGCCGGCCAGCATCAACACCAGCTCCAGGCCTCTGAACACGCCGATCCAGCGGCTCCGAAGCCTCCCGCACAAAGTATGCAACCAGTGCCAGCGGTTCCGACGCAGCATGAAGCGGCCCCGGCGGCAGATAGGCCCCAACACCCGGCCCGTGCAAGGCCACACCAGAAGCTTGCTTGGACTCCTCCATCGCCTGGGTTTTTCAGCAGGGTCGGGAGCATCCCCACTTCTTCTCGGGCCCTGGCCCAGTAGAAATCGCCAACTGCGACCAGAAGATCGTTAAAGGGTTGCAGCCTTTCTCGCTCGCGTTCTCCCAACGCACGGCACGGGCCGATTTCCGTGCCATTCCTCGCGGATTTCGGCTCAAGGAAATCAACGGATGTTTCGGTGACAGCGCCCCTCAGTTCTACAACGATGCGGGCGCCTGTGCAGGATTCCCGGGAGATGGTCATTTGGTAGTCGATGCCACTTCCGGTGAGGAACATCGAGAGTTTGCTTCCACATTGCAACTTTTCGCCCTGTGAACGCCGGTAGGCGCGCCCGCCGAGGGTCAAAAACATCTCTCCGTTGCTGCTCAGATAGTACGATTTGGTCGTGACGTCGTTATTTCTGTCGACCTGCGACGCGAACGACAACTCGTCTGAGCCGAAGCACGAGGCCGCGCGAGTTATTTCGCCTTGCGGATTCCGTACCGTCGTCCAATTCCCAAGATCCGGTGTTGCAGGTGCCGGGGGATACGGAAGAGTAGGTCCCGTCAGGATCGGGACACAAATTCGTCCTGCGGCAGTGTTGAAGCAGAGCTCGGGATTGAAGGTGCCGATCGGATTCTGAGCCATGAATTGTAACCTCCCTAGGTTTTTGCTTGACCGGCAAGCCGGCCCTTCTGGAGTAGGCGTCCCGCTATTCCTGTGGGCTGCGCGAGCTCGTGACGTCTGAAACTGCGAGGCCGGCGCAGGGTGATTCGTCTGCGCCGGCTCGAGGGGCGCACTGCAAGTCAGGCTGTGGCCGGCTTTTGCTCATCGGCGGGGCAGCACCGGTATTCCTGAGATTTCTCGAGCAGGTCGATCTGCTTCTTGAGCAACTGATTCTCGAGGTCTTTGCGCGTGGCCTCGAGATCCATCAGCCGTTTCAGCTCCGGCTCGCAGATATCGCAATCATCCAGACAGCCCTTGACCAGCACACCGGGTGTCGGGAGCGACATCGTCCTCTCCCACCCGGCTGCCTTCTGAACCGCGGGGGAAACCGGGCCGCCCACTTTGTCGAGCAGCCCTTCCTTCACCAGGTCCTGGTCCACCTGTTGGAGGGCGGCCTGGCGCACCGCCACCGCGATCGGCGCTTGCTGGGCGAGGCTGGTGAACGACCGGGCGACGAATGATCCCGCTGGTGTGGCGCCGCCCTGCTCCACCGCAGTGCTCTGGAGCGCTCGCTGCGCCACCTCGAGACGGCTCGAAGCGGTGGCGAGTACGGTGCTCGAGAGCACGCCGACGCCCGTGGCCGGCTTGGGCGGGTTGAGCTGTACGCCGGTGGGCGACAAGGGATCGTCCACCCGGCGTTCGATGGCGACCAACTCGAACTTCGCCGTCTGGCACTTGTTGATGCGATAGAAAAGGAACGTCAGGGCGTGACATTGATTGGGGTTCGAGAAGATGCGCGAGGCCGACTCGAACTGGTCGTCGGATTCGCCTTGCTGGTGATTGCGCGTTGACACCTCGCCGACAGAAGTCGAGGCGGCCGCGCGGGTGCTCACCTCCATGTGCTGCTGGAGCGACTCCGCGTGCTGGCTGAGTGAGCGCGAAAACCGGCTGGCGGAGTTGGCATCGTAGGAACTGGCCGAGGCCGAACCACCGATGCTGAAGAAGCCCAGGTCAATGCCCGCTCCGCCGCCGCCACTCACCGCCGAGGAGCTGAACGACGAACTGGAGCTTGAGGTGTCGAGCAGGCTGAGGTTGCTCATGCCGTAAGCCATGCCGGCCGCGTAGTAGGACTCCTCCGAAGTCGTTTCATTGCGGCATGACAGCTTGGATTCACTATCGAAGCTGAACCGCGTGTGTCGGTCGCTGGACTGCAAGCGCACCTTCTCGCCCGGCAACAGGGTTGTGGTGTAGATCAGGTCGCCCAGGGCCAGAGGTCCGGAGCGACGTGCGCGAGCTGGAGAACGTGGTGGAACGTATTGTGGTACTAGTACGCGGCAACGAGGTCACCCTCGACGACCTACCGCCCTTCCTGCGTCAGGAACGGGCTGGCCCGCAGGCGCTCGAAATCGAGCTGCCGCCCCAAGGCGTGAGCCTGGAAGCGATCGAGAAGGAACTCATTACCAAGGCGCTCGAGAGGTCGGGATGGAATCAAACGCGAGCCGCGCGCTATCTCGACATCAGCCGCAAGACGCTGATTTATCGGATGGAGCGACACGGCATCACCAAACCGCATGACACCGTCGAACTCGCCGACTAGCCGGGCTGAAGCCCGGCGCTACTCGGACATGTTTCTTCGACAGAGCCGGTAGAACGTCGGACGATGCTGACCAACCGTTCGACAAATGGATGGGACAAGGGATCGGAGGGCACGGTCTTGATTTCGGCCAGCTCCAGGATTCGCAGGTTGGCTTGCCCCTGATGAAAAGGATACAGCGGATCGTTGTCGGTACTGAGGTGCTTCGGGATGGAGCGGTGGCCTCGAATGGCGTGGTTGAACATTCAGCAAAGGGCGTTACCGTCGACCGCGCCGGCATGCAGGCCAAACCGAATGATCCGACGAGTGCACTGATCCATGACGACCAGCGGTTTGGGTTGGCGCAGAAGCGGCTTTCGAAGGGGCGGTTTGTTTGGTGGCCGAGCGGGAAGGAAGCGACCCGGAGATTGCAGGCCCATCAGGCGCAGTTGCTCTTGGCGGCCGGCAACCCGGAGGCCGCCGCGGCGCCTGTGTGGCGCGAGGTGAGCACGTAAGAGAAGTGGGGGCTTGCGTTCCATGTTCCGTCGTGCCCCACTCAGGCATGCCCGCGCGGTGGAGATATCGGGGCCGAGAGATTAGCACCGAAGAGATCGTCGTTATCCGCCGGCTCATCGCCGAACATCCGCGCGCCAGCCGGCGAGCGCGGTCCCAGCAACTCTGCCAGGCCTGGGGGTGGAAGCAGGCCAACGGGGCGCCGCGCGATATGGTCTGCCGGGGTCTGCTGCTGATGCTCCACCGGGCAGGTCAGATTGTGCTGCCGCCGGTGCGCTACACGCCGCCCAATCCTTTGGTGCGGCGCTTGCGGCCCCGCCTCGCGACGGCCTTTTTTTTCTCTAGCCGGTCCGGAAAGGCAGAGCCATTCCGCACAGCAGGGCGGTGTAGCCGCGACGGCGGGGCAGTGGACTCGCGATAGTGGGGGGGCAGAGCCGCAAGGGCCACGCGGTGATTGACTGTACCGGCCACGCTCTACGTGCTACGCCCACGTGTGCCAGTTCGTTAGTTATATAATATAATAATGATAGAGTATAAGGCGGTTTCCGCTTCCCCTGCTCCCCACTCCCCGCCTGCGCGGGGGCGAGCATTGCGGGGACAGGCTGCGAAGGAATGGCGATCGCGAGGAGGGCATGATGTCGGTAAGACGATTTCTATCCGAAGAGCAGCGTCGAGAGGTGAAGGCCGCGATGAAGGCGACGCGCACCCCCGCCGAGCTGCGGCGCGCGCTGTGCGTCTGGATGCCGGCGGCGCTCTTTCAATTTTTTCGCTGAGTCGCGCAGCCGGACCCGCCCCCGACCTTCATCGGTTCTTGCTGTGCGCGGTCGTATCCGTGATCGCCGCAGGTGGTGCGCCGTCGGCGGGTGGGGGCAAGGGGGCGTCCGTGCCCAGGCTGGGCGTCTTCATATTTTCGCTGGGCTCGAAGAGCTTGGCGTGGCCGGGCGTGCGGATGAGCACCAACTCCCCGGCGCCCACCAGTCTCCACAGCGTGGAGTGGATGGACGCCAGCGGGTCTTTGAACTTCGCGAGGTCGAAGCCGAGCTGGAGCACTTTCACGCGAACCTCGGCGGCCGTCATGCGGCGGCCCGCGCTCGCGAAGGCCAGCCGGATGGCGTCGCGCAGATTCAGGAGGGGGACCTCGGGCACATCCTCGCAAAGCGCCGCGAGCGCCCGGATGGTCTGGCGAAGCTGGGCCTTGCGCAGCGAGATCTCGTGCTCCTGGCGGGTGAGCTCGTTCAAGTCGGCGGACGCCTTGGCAAGGGTGGCGCGATAGGTCTCGTCCATACCCTGTTTACTATACGCTTGATTTATGAAATAGTAAATCAGTTCGACCATCAGCGCGTCAATCTCATCGTGGGCCGGCATTAACGACGGAGCGCTCCTGCCGGGCCGTGGTTGGATGATGTCGTGTTCCGAAACTGACCGTTCGAACTCGAAAACCATGCCGTTTTGGGTCGAAAGTGTCCAATAACCGGACACTTTCTATTTTTTGGAAGTCCGATTTTCATCGGCCTGCCTTAGGAGTCTGAAGGGGCCACAAAAAGCGGGAAGGAAGCCGCCAGTGCCCGGGGTGGAGGCGCACGGCGGGATGGCAAATCGAGGTCGCGGCCGGTCCAGCAACCCCATTTAACCGTCCACCGGCGAGCTGCGAACCCACCGGTCCGGGCGCCTCGCCGGCGCCGCACTGAAGCCGGGCGGTGCCCGGTTGCTTTTGACAAAAACCTCCGCAACTGCTACAGTCGCAGCGGCATGAGGACCCGTGTGTGCGCGGGCTCAGTTTCGGCATTTGGCTCGCTCAGAAACGCGTTCCCTCCTCCGCAGCGAGGTGCATGATGCAAGGAACTATCAAGCGGGTGGTTCGAGACCGTGGGTTCGGCTTCATCAAAACGGCGGACGGGCAGGAGGTTTTTTTCCACCGCAGCGGGCTGCGCGGATTGAACTTCGACAGCCTGCACGAAGGCCAGGCGGTGGATTTCGAAATGCGGCAGGGTGACAAGGGCCCCCGGGCTGAAAACGTCCGGGGCGTGGGCGAGTAGGCCTACCTTTCAGCCCCAGATCGCCTTCGGGCCTGCGAGGCCCGTCCAGCGCGCGGCCGGGGATCCCTTACGGCGCCGGTCCTCAGAAAATAGGCCAGTTGCCTAGGCTAAGTATTTGTGTCCCCGCGTGCCCCCTGCCCTCCCGGCGCCCACCGGAACGCGCTTCGCATCCCGTTCCCAGGAGGGAAAAATGATCCGGAAAATCGCTTCCCTTGGCCTGCTGGCTTTCACTTGGGGCGCGCTGATCCCCTGCGCGAGCGTAGCGCTCGGGGCGGACGCCGCCTGGACCACTCCGCTGCGTCACGGCTGGGCGATCCAGTCTTCGGCCAAAGTTCCGGCCACCGGCGACGCGATTTCGACGCCGGCCTTCAAGCCTGTGGGCTGGTATCCGGCGGCCGTACCTTCCACTGTGGTGGCCGCCCTGGTGGCGGACCACGTTTACCCCGACCCCGATTTCGGCCTGAATTTACGCTCGATTCCGGGCACCGAGTACCCCATCGGCGGAAACTTTTCCAACCTCGATATGCCCGCGGACAGCCCGTTCCGCGCGCCGTGGTGGTACCGCACCGAGTTCAAGCTGCCCGCTTCCTACCGCGGCAAGAATCTGTGGCTGCATTTCAACGGCATCAACTATCGCGCCAACGTCTGGCTGAACGGCGTCGAGATCGCGCAGGCCGAGACGATGGCCGGCATGTGGCGGATGTTCGAATTCAACGTCACCCGCAACGCAAAACCGGGCGAGACCAACGCCCTGGCCGTCGAGGTGTTTCCGCCTTTGGCCGACTCGCTGGCGCTGACCTGGGTGGACTGGAATCCCATGCCCGCCGACAAGGACATGGGCATCTGGCGCGAGGTCGACGTGACCGCCACGGGGCCCCTGGTGATGCGCGACCCGCAGGTGCTCACCAAGGTGGACTTGCCGTCGCTCGACGCGGCCCATCTCACCCTCACCGCCAACCTCGAGAACGCCGGTTCGGAGCCAGTGCAGGGCGTGGTGAAGGCGCGCGTGGGCGAAGTGGAAGTGTCGCAGGATGTCGCCCTCGCTGCCGGAGAAAAGAAGCTGGTTACCTTCGCGCCGAAGCAGTACCCCGCGCTCAACATTGCGCATCCGCGCGTTTGGTGGCCGGCGCAAATGGGCAAGCCGGAACTCTATGATCTCAGCCTGGAGGCGCAGGCGGGCGGGCAGGTGTCGGACGCGCTGGCGCTGAAGTTCGGCATTCGCGACGTCACCTCGGAGATCGATGCCGACAACCATCGCGTGTTCAGCGTCAACGGCAAGCGGCTGCTGATCCGCGGCGGCGGCTGGTCGCCCGACATGCTGCTGCGCCTCGATCCGAAGCGCCAGGAAGACGAGATCCTTTATACCCTTGACATGGGATTGAACACCATTCGCCTGGAAGGCAAGATGACGGACGACCACTTGTTCGACCTGGCGGACCGCTACGGCGTTCTGGTACTGACCGGCTGGTGCTGTTGCGATCATTGGGAGCGGTGGCGGAGCTGGAAGGACGAAGATTACACGATTGCGAAAGCGTCCTTGAGGGACCAGCTGAACCGCCTGAGAAATCATCCTAGTATACTATCTTGGTTATATGGAAGTGATAATCCACCGCCGAAGCGCGTGGAAGCGATCTACCTTCAAGTTCTTAAAGACCAGTCCTGGCCCGACCCTTATATTTCTTCCGCGAGCGCGCGCCGCACCACCATCGGCCCGAGCGGCGTGAAGATGACGGGGCCCTACGAGTACGTGGCGCCGTCCTACTGGATTGAAGACAGCGAACACGGTGGAGCTTACGGTTTCAACACCGAAACCAGTCCCGGGCCGGCTCCTCCGGTGATTGAAAGCATGCGCGAAATGCTGCCTGCCGGTGACCTCTGGCCCATCAACGACGCCTGGAATTTCCACGCCGGGGGCGGCGAGTTCAAAACCCTCAACGTGTTCAACCGCGCGCTCGAAGCCCGTTATGGAAAACCGACGGGCCTCGAAGACTATCTCGAGAAGGCGCAGTTGATGACCTATGCGGGCGAGCGCGCCATGTTTGAGGCGTACAGCCAGAATAAGTACCACTCCACGGGCGTCATCCAGTGGATGGAGAACAACGCCTGGCCCTCGATCATCTGGCATCTGTACGACTGGTATCTCCGGCCGGGCGGCGGTTATTTCGGCGCCAAAAAGGCCTGCGATCCGGTCCACATCCAATACTCCGAGAATAACGGCGCCATCGTGGTGGTGAATTCCACTTATCATCCGTATTCCGGACTGAAGGCCAAGGCGCAAGTGTTCAACCTCGACCTCACGCCGAAGTTCTCGCAGGAGGCTACGCTCGACGCCGCGCCGGACTCGAGCAACACGCTCTTCGAGATCCCGAAGATCGACGGGCTGAGCAAGACCTACTTCGTGCGGCTCGAGCTCGCGGACTCCGGCGGCCACATTCTCAGCCGAAACTTTTACTGGCGCTCCACCCAGCCCGACGTTTCCGACTGGGCCAATTCAACCTGGTACTACACGCCCATCAGTTCCTACGCCGATTACACGGCTCTCGCCAGCTTGCCCCGCGTGAGGGTTCGGGCATCGGCCGTAAGCCGAAGGGAAGGTGAGGACGAACTCACCCACGTCACGCTGAAGAACCCAACCTCCCAGCTCGCCTTCTTCGTTCACCTCGAGATTCGCAAGGGCCAGGCGGGTAGCGACGTGCACCCCATCCGCTGGGAAGACAATTACGTCTCGCTGATGCCGGGCGAAACGCGCGAGATTGCTGCGAGGTACCATCCCGCCGATCTCGGCAGAGCCCAACCGGTGGTGAGAGTGGACGGTTGGAACGTGGAACCGACCGAGGAGTGACCGCGGATTGCGCAAGCCAGCGGCCACGCTTCAATTCACCCAGTGATCTCGGTTCTTATCGCGATCTTGCTTCTGCATGTAAACTTCAAACTTGCGCCGCAGCCGCGCGCGGCGCCACTCCGCATACTGTCCGCGCAGATTGAAACCTAGGCGCCCGCCCTTCATGCCGCGCAGATAAAGGTAGCCGAAAAGCATGCCGCCCAGATGGGCGACATGGGCCACGCCTGAGCCCGGCTGCGTCAGCGAGAGGTAGAACTCGATCAGGCCCATGATCAGCACGAACCACTTGGCCTTGATGGGGATTACGAACCATAGGAAGATCGGCCGATCGGGAAAGAGCATTCCGTAAGCCAGCAGAATTCCATAGACCGCCCCGGAATTGCCGATGGTTGACGTGAAGCTCGAGGGTTGTAGCAGCACGCTGAAAAGCCCGGCGCCGATTCCCGTCAGGAAGAAGTAGAACAAGAATCGGCGCGAGCCCCAAGTTTTCTCCAGGTCGTAACCGAACATCCAAAGTGCGAACAAATTGAAGATGATGTGCATCCAGCCACCGTGCAGGAACAGGTAGGTGGCGAGTTGCCAGATCCAGAAATGGTGCGTCACCTCGTAGGGCGTGAGGCCGAAGAGCAGAAAGGGCAGTTGTACTCCGGCGAATTGAGCCGGCAGGTACGTGAGCAGAAACACCGC
>DATJAQ010000123.1:0-42830 GCA_035516075.1 Terriglobia bacterium
CCGGGCGCTTCGTTCGACGTCGCTCGGTGATTTGCACGCGGACCGCGTGGTGGTTCCGGCCGCGACTCTCGCCAACCAGACCCGCCTCAAGCTCGAAATCACTTGACGCATCCGGCCGGGCCCGAGCCGCATCCTGCCGAATCGTCCAGCATCCAAACACTCAGGGAGGAACTGTGAACGACGTCCTCGACCTGGTCTCAACTGAAATTTCTGATGTCAATGGAATTAATGCCGGTCGCACGATCGGGGCCCAGCCATCGCTGGGCGACGACGGCGAACTGCTCGACGCCTACTCCCGCGCCGTCATCGCGGCCGCCGAGACGGTGAGCCCGTCGGTGGTGCATATTGTGGTGGGCACGCGGCCTGGGAACGGGCAGGAGGCCCAGCGGGAGAACCGCGACGGCTCCAAGGCGCACCCTCCTCAGCCAGGCGGGAGCGGCTCCGGATTTTTGTTCACGCCGGACGGCTTCATCCTCACCAACAGCCACGTGGTGCACGGTGCCGAGCATCTTGAGGTGGCGCTCTCGGACGGCCGCCGCTTCACGGCGCAGCCGATCGGCGACGATCCGGACACCGACTTGGCCGTGATCCGCATTCATGGCACCGACCTCCAACCCGCGGCCCTCGGCGACTCGCAGGCCGTGCGGGTGGGCCAGCTCGCCGTTGCCATCGGCAATCCGTACGGCTTCGAGTGCAGCGTCACCGCCGGAGTGGTGAGCGCGCTCGGCCGCTCCCTACGCTCGCGCTCGGGCCGCCTGATCGACAACATCATTCAGACCGATGCGGCCTTGAACCCCGGTAACTCCGGCGGTCCGCTGGTGACCTCGCGCGGCGAGGTGATCGGCGTCAACACTGCCGTCATCCTGCCAGCCCAGGGCCTCTGCTTCGCCATCGCGTCCAACACGGCGCACTTCGTGGCCGGGCGCCTCATCCGCGACGGCCGCATCCGGCGCGGCTATCTCGGGCTCGGCGGGCAGAACGTTCCCCTGGCCCGCCGCCTGGTGCGCTTCCACGCCCTCCCGGTTGAAAGCGGCATACTGGTGATTTCGGTGGAGCGTGGCAGCCCGGCCGAAGCGGCGGGCGTACGCGAGGGCGATATCGTGGTGGAATTCAACGGCCAGCCCACGGAGAGCATCGACAGCCTGCACCGGCTGCTCACCGAAAGCCAGGTGGGTGCGCCCTCGCGCCTGACCGTCATTCGCGGCTCGGTGCGGGAAGGGCTGAAGGTGGTACCCCGCGAGTCGCGTAACGCTGAGTGATTGCGCGCATCGTCGTTGCTCCGAGACCAGACGACGGCGCGTCACTGGTTCAACGGACTTCAATCACCCGATCGCCGGCTTCCAGACTGGCTTCGATACGAGGCCAACGACGCTCGAGCTCGGTCAACAGCGTTGCAGTCCGGCAATTTCCAAGCCGAATCCAGATAAGCTGTGCACCGGCAGTCTCTTTGCTCGCCAAAAACAGGAAACCTTCGTCCTTGCTGACTACTACGCGCCCCGTCTCGCAGGCGTGGCGCCAAATCACAGCGTCCGGCGCTGTCGCGAGGCCGATATCCATCACATGAGCGCAGTCGTGGCCCAGCGAGGAGAAGTGTTGGGAGAGGGCGCGCGGAAGCTGGTTGTCGACCAGTAGCTTCACGAGGCCTGCAAGACGACGTGATCGGCTTGCCGCGCCGCATACTCGATGGCGGCAAGAATGTCTTCGCGTTCAAGAAAGGCGTAATCGGTCAGAATCTCTTCAATCGATGCCCCGCCGGCCAGCAGATCCAAAACGTCCGACACTCGGATTCGAAATCCGCGAATGCACGGGCGGCCGCCGCATTTGCCGGCCTCGATTGTGATTCTCTTGAGCCGATCTGCTGTCATGCCCTAGAGTTTACGCCTTCCCTTTTAGCATCGCAACCCGCGCGGCGTTCGCGCCACACCCAGACGGTGGGCGGCCCGTGGCCTTCCGAACCCGAGCGTCGTATCGTTCCGCAATCGCAACCGAGTGCAACCTGCGCTAAGATAAGCCCTCGGTAGCTGCGGGCCGCGGCTCGCGGCCCGGGCGGAGAAGCGCATGAAAAAAGCCATCGGCGACAATCTGATTCCGCACGGCTGGAGCTTCGAGCAGGGCCTCGAGCTCATCAAGAAGGCCGGCTACGACGGGGTGGAGCTGTGGCTGGGCGACGTCCCGTGGTTTCAGATGAACACCCCGGATGCCGCCGTGCTCGATCTGCTCCGCAAGGTCGAGAGCGCCGACCTCGTAGTCTCCAACGTGTCCACCGGCCTGCACTGGGAAACGCCGCTCTCGGCGCGCGATCCCCAGGCGCGCGCCCGCGCGATGCGGATCGTGGAGCGCCAACTGGAGACGGCCCAGCTCCTGAAGACGGACGCCATTCTGGTGGTGGCGGGGCTGGTAACCGAAAGCGTCCCCTACAACGAGGTCTATGCCCGTTGCGTGGCCGCCCTTCAGGAGCTCGGCGAGAAGGCGGCGCAGGCCAGGGTGAGGATCGGCTGCGAGAACTGCAACGCCGAGCAGCGATTCCTGCTGAGCCCGCGCGAATTCCACACCTTCCTCGACGACGTGAACCGCCCCTACGTCGGCCTGCACCTGGACGTGGGCAACATCCACGACACCGGCTTCGCCGAGCAGTGGGTGGAAATCCATGGGCCCCGCATCACGCGAATCCATCTGAAAGACGTGAAGAAGCACCGCGGGCGCTGCGGCAACGAGAGTGTCTACACGAATCTGTTTTTGGGCGACAACAACTGGCCCGCCATCCGCGCAGCCCTCACCAAGGTGGGCTACGACGGCTGGTTGGTGGCGGAGATGGAGGACCGCTACCATTTCGCCAAAGACCAGCAGTTCTACGACACCGCCGCGGCCATCGACCGGCTGATCGCAGGCAGGTTGTGACGGCACTGTCGAGGCGCGAGTTTCTCACCCGGCTGGGCGGCGCCTCGGCCACCCTGCCGCTCGATTTGATTCGAGCGCGTCGGGCCGGCGCCGTCATCCCGGCCTTGCTCTCCTCCCCTTCCCCCAAGGGCCAGCGCGTGGTTCTGGTCGATCCCGGCGGGCGCTGCGTTCTGCGCGAGTCCGTGGCCGGCTTTGCTCAAGGCCTGGCGGCGGCCGGCGTGGCGCACGAACTCTTTCAGGCCGGCGCAATTCGATTGTCAAAACTCCTTCTCGTCCCCGGCGCCACTTTGGGCAGCCTGGCCTTCACGGAGGAGCTTTGTGCTTGCGCGGAGCGCGGTACCACGGTCCTTTACGAGTCTGGGGCCGCGTACGCGGCGCCCCAAGCCTTCGCCACGGAACAGCGCCTCCTCGCCCGGTGCTTCGGCGTGGACGTGCGGCCCCCCGTGCACCTCGGGACCGAAACTTCGGAGGCCGCAGGGGAACCACGTTGCACGCCCTACATTGTGTATGCCTGGCCCACGAGACTGCACGTGCGGGATTTCAGCCGGATCATCCCAGTCGTGGCCCCGACATCGTGCGCTATGGCTACGTACGGCGAAACGCCGGTGGCCTGCCGCCGGGAGGTTGGTAGAGGCGCTTTCATCTTTCTAGGCTCGCCGCTCGGTCCCCACCTGCTCGCCAACGATCGCGAGGCCCACGCCTGGCTGAGGGCGCTCGTCGCCGCGTGAGCCCGGCAAAGCCGGGCGCGCGCCCGGGTTTGCTAAGATAGCCCCCGAGGATTCGTTTCATGCTCGTCAAGTTCGGGGGCAGGGCCCTTCCGGGTTCCGCGCCAGGCCGCATTTTGATTCTGCTCGCGGCCGCGCTGCTGCTTTCAAGACCGGTGACGCCGCCGACGGTCCATGCCCAGGATTCCGCCCCGCCCTTCAAGCATCCGAAGCTCTCCACCGTTCTGGCGCATCTGGCCCGCGCCGTACCACAGGAGCGAGGGCCCTGGCCGCGCGGCCGCCAGGCCTCGATGCCGCCAGGGTTTTCGATGGAGGCCATGCCGAAGGCCGTGCGGGACGCAGGCCGCATGGGCATGATGCGCTTGAACGCGCGCGGCGAGGTGCAGGTGTACGTCCTGGTGACGGCGGCGGATTCGGCCGCGCTCACCGAGATCACGGGCGCCGGCGCCGCCCTCGAGATTGTCGACGCCGCCCAGCGCATCGTGCAGGCGCGGGTGCCGGTGGCGCGCCTCGAAGCGGTGGGCGCGCTGCCCGTAGTGCGATTCGTTACGTTGCCGAACTACGGTGTCCGTCGCGCCGGAGCGGTGGAAAGCGAGGGTGACAGCATCGTTGAGGCGGCCGATGTGCGGACCACGTATCGCGTGGACGGCACCGGCGTTCGCGTGGGCGTGATTTCCGACGGCTTGAAGGGCATCTTTGCGTCCTGCACGGCGCCCGGAACGGGCTGTTCGGTGAGCGGCGCGGCCAACGGCCCCATCGCTACCGGCGACCTTCCCTCCTCCTCGGGCACACGCAACGGCAGCGGCACGCTGGTGTCCGTTTCGGGCGGAATCACGGCAAAGTCGTTCGCCGCCAACCAGGACCTCGAAGGCTTGCCGACGCCCCCCTGCGGATTCCCCGGCGCGGGCGCAGAGGGCACCGCTCTGCTCGAGATTATTCACGACCTCGCGCCCGGTGCGCAGCTTTTCTTCGCCAACTTCGATACCACTCTCGCCTTCCAGCAGGCCGCCAACTACATCGCCGCCCACACGGACGTGGGCGCGGACGATATCGGCTTCTTCGGGCTCCCTTACGACGGCACCAGCTCCGTATCCGCCAACACAGCCGCGGCGCTCAACAACAACAGCAATCCCGTTCGCGCCTGGCTGACGGCGGTGGGGAACAACGCCCGGGGGCATTACCAGGGGAACTACGTGGACTCGCACACGGACGGCGCCGCCATGGTGGGGCACTCGGGCGATCTGCACCAGTTTCAGGCCAACTCCGGCACCACCGATCTTCTGAACCTCGGCCCCAGCGTCACGGACAAAATCGACCTTCCGCCCAACGCCCAGGCGGTGATCGTTCTCACCTGGAATGACCCGTTCGGGGGCTCGAACAACGACTACGACCTCTACGTGGTCTCGGAGAGCACCGGCCAGGTGGTGGCCAGCAGCACCAATCCCCAGTCGGGCAGTCAGGATCCGGTAGAGATCATTTTCTACACTAACCCGGCCACTTCACAGGAAGGCCTTTTCGACATCGTGATTCAGAACTCCGCCAACAAAGCGGCGGTGCGCAATCTGAATTTATTCCTGTTCACACCCGAGTGCGCCCAGGCGCCGATTGCGCCGATCGATCCTCCCAACCGCGAGATCCACAACTACAACACAGCCGCGGGCAGTGTTTCGGCGGAGTCTGACGCGGGCGGCTCACCGGCCAGCGTGGTGGCCGTAGGCGCCATCTGCTCCGGGGTGCCGAAGTGCCCCTCCTATCCGGACGACCCGAAGCACACCCAGATCGAGTTCTTCAGCAGCCTGGGCCCCACCTTCGACGGCCGCTTCAAGCCCAATATTTCGGCCATCGACGGGGTCTCGATCACCGGCGCCGGCCAGTTTGAAAACCCGTTCTTCGGAACCTCGGCGGCCACGCCGCACGCCGCGGGAGTGGACGCCCTGCTGCTCCAACTTGCCCCGTGCCTCCGCAGCGGCGCGAGTGGCGCGCTCGCCCCCGCCACGGCGCGGCTGGATCTCTATAACCTCCTCCTGAACAACGCCGACCCGATCGGCAGCCCGGTTCCCAACAACACTTACGGCTACGGCCGCGTGGATGCGCTCGCCGCCGCCCAGCTTGAGGTTCCCACCCTGTCGGCGCCGTCCCCCCAGACCGTCAGCGGCGGTGGCGGTGCGTTGCAGGTGGCCGCGCAAACGCCCTACGGTTGCCCGCTCACCTACAACTGGACGGGCTCCTGCGGCACGGGCAGCGGCTCCACGCCTGCGCCCGCGTGCAACCCCGGGCCGAACACCGTCACCCTGAGCGCCACCAACAACGGCGTCACTTTTACCGCCGCGACCGACATCCAGGTTACGGCCACCGGCTTCGGCGTCTCGGCCTCGCCCGCCTCGGCGAGCGTCACGGCGGGAAAAGCCGCAACCTACACCGTCACCGTCACCCCGCAATTGGGCGCATTTACCAACGCCGTGCAGCTCGCGTGCTCGCCGGCTGGGCTGCCCGCCGAGGCCACCTGTTCGTTTTCGCCGCTAAGCGTCACGCCGGGGTCGAGCCCCGCCGCCTCCACGTTGACACTCGCCACCACCGCCGCGTCGGCAGCCTTCGGCGCGCTTCGCGGTCCCGGAGCGCCTGGCGCATTTTGGCGCGCCCTGGGAGCAATGCTCCTAGCCTTGTTGTTGGCGAAGTTGTGGGGGAGAGTGCGATGGCGGACGGAAATCCGCGGCGGAATGCGCCCGCACGCTGGCTTTTACCGAGTGTCGATGCTCTTGGGCGGCCTGCTTCTGCTGGCGGCCCTCGCGGGATGCGCGGCCTGTGGCGGCGGGGGTGGCACGCCGAGCGGCCCACCGCCCAATAAGGGAACCCTGCCGGGCACTTACACCGTCACGGTCACCGCCACGGCGGGGCAGCTCTCGCAGTCGGCCACGGTCATGCTGACGGTCCAGTGATGAGCCTTGCCCTGCCGGCAGCGCCGATAAACGTGCGGCGCGTTGGCGCAACAAAAGCCTTTCGAACTGAGCGGCAAACTGTGGGACCCGGACTCCTCAGAAACAGCAGACCGGCTCAGGTGAGTGATCGTAATCACAGCACCTGCGTTCAGGTTGATGCCATCATTTAGCCGGTAGAGCGGCCGCTTGCCTCGGCTCGGCGGCCCCGAAGGTGGTTGGCATGTCACTCGTCGCACCGGCTGTAGACGTTCGCTTGAATTCGGTCCTGATCGCAACTGATTTCTCGGAAGCATCTGAGAAACCCCTCCGCCATGCTCTCGCCATTGCCCGCCACTATGGGGCGAAATTCTATCTGGCGCACGTGGTCTCGTCTCTGGGATTCACGCTGGTGGGGCCGGACGCAGTCCTGGCGGCCACCGAGGCAGTTTCGAGAGACGCACACGAATTGGAGGACGAACTTGTTCAGCAGGGCGCATTGGCGGGTCTGCGTCATGAAGTGATCGTGCGGCATGGTCTTGATTTATGGGAAGAGCTGGAAAAAGTAGTCAGGCAGGAACAAGTGGACCTGGTGGTGATCGGCACGCACGGCCGGCGAGGCTTGGGGAAACTGCTCCTCGGCTCGGTGGCGGAGCAGATTTTTCGTCACGCCGCTTGCCTGGTTTTGACCGTGGGTCCAGGTTCCTATCAAGAGACTCCGGTGGAAGGCGCCAGACCCATTCGGCCCTTTTTATTTGCGACGGACTTCGGCGAAGCTTCCTTGCACGCCCTGCCCTACGCCATCTCGTTTGCAAATGAATTCGGAACCAAACTCATATTGCTCCACGTTGCGCCTGCGGTTCCGATGCCGGAGGGTTTTCATTGGTCCACCGCCGGCGATGTCACCGAGATGCGAGAGAACGCTCGCAGGGCCAGCCTGCGGCGGCTCGAGGAACTGACTTCGCAGAATATCGAGCTTGCTCTCAAACCTGAATTCCTGGTCGAGTTCGGATTGCCCGGCGAAAAAATCCTGCAAGCGGCCGCCACCCTCAAAGTTGACGCCATCATTATGGGCTTGCATCGCTCAACCCATATTGGTACGGCCTCCCACCTGCCGTGGGCCACTGCCTATGAAGTGGTGTGCGGCGCAGGCTGCCCCGTCTTGACGGTCAGGAATTGAAGCAGAAAAACCTGGTGCAAATCGGCTGCCTTCCGGGCAGCGTGCACTGTCCGCAACCAGTCCACCCTCCTCTTTTCGCTTGACTTCTGCGCCTGAGTAATGATACGGTTATTGCTGAGGCGTTTATGAGCCCCAGCCTGCACCGAACCTTCCAGGCAGAAGGCCCGAACCGCACCCGCCACCAGCGGGCAGTGCCAATGCCTGTCAAACGTTGCCGGTGGACCGTTCCTGGTGGGCCAGGGAGTCCGAGTGAAAATCTAAAATGTTACGAACGAACCCGTCATCTCATTGAAAACACAGTGATTCCATTTTTGGAATTCGTCCGAACCCGTCAACTTATTGAAAACAAGAATGATAGAGCTTTTATCCCGTCATGTCACTGAAACCAAATGCGTTAGGTGTTTTAAGGGGCTCAGAATTGATGGCCCTCTCGGCGAAATGGGTTCCGGGGCGGGAGGAGGGTCGGATGGGCCGCAGGCGCGGTGCCGGCGAAAATTCAAAATGTTACGAACGAACCTACCAACTTATTGAAAGCATTGATATTCCATTTTTGGAATTCGCTCGAACCAACCAAGTTATTGAAAACACGTATGATAGACCCAATAACCAACCATCTTGTTGAAACAAAGGGCGATAAGCCACAGCTGGAGCGTCTCAAAGATCCGAAATCAGATCAAGTGATTGAAAACGCTGATGATATGGCAACAAGCTCAGTATGTTATTGAAACCAGAGGTGATAGGCTAGGCTTTCTGCGCTCCCGAGGGCTCGGCCATCGGTGCAGGCAGGGTACCCCCCACCCCATATCGTGCAAAGCCCTAATGTGCCTTAGAATGAATGAGATACGAAATTCGGGAGGCCGTGCCAAAGCCGGAATGTCTTTTAGAATGATGGAGTTGTAAAAGTTACACAAAGCCAAAGTGAGAAAAATGAGAATCGGGCAAGTTACGTGAAATCAATGGGATCAAGCGATTGTAAATCTTACACAAAGCCAAAGTGAGAAAAATGAGAATCGAGTAAGTTGCGTTAAATAAAATGGTCGAACGAAATGCCCCAAAATGCCAAAGCCAAAACAGGCCGCATCCTCAGGAGGCAGTCGGCGGTCGGCAATCGTCAATCCCCAGTCCCCGCCTCCGCGGGGACCCACCGGCGACCTTCAGTCGTAAATGGCCGAGCGGCAAACGGGTCAGTTCTTCGGACCCGGGAATTGGACCTTGGGCACCTGTTGCGCTTGCGGAGCCGCCTGGAAGTAATGATCGTTGCGATGGAAGCCCGCCCAGCCGGCGAACACGCTGTTGGGGAAGAGACCGATGAACGTGTTGTAGTCCTGCAGGGCGTCGTTGTAGCGGCGGCGCGATACCGCGATGCGGTTCTCGGTGCCGGCCAGCTCGTCCTGGAGACGCAGAAAGTTCTCGTTCGACCGGAGTTGAGGGTAGTTCTCCACAATCGCGAGCAATCGGCCGAGGGCGCCGTCAAGCTGGTTGTTGGCCGCGATCTTGCCGGCCGGATCGTGGGCCGCGAGCAGCGCGGCGCGCGCGTTGGCGATGTCGCCGAACACCTTCTCCTCGTGGGCGGCGAAGCCCTGCACCGTGGCCACGAGGTTCGGGATCAGGTCCGCGCGGCGCTGCAACGTGACGTCCACCTCCGACCAGGCGGCGTTGATGGTCTCGTTTTTGCGCACCATTTGGTTGCGCGCACTCACGTACATGCTCACGAAAATCAACGCCAGAACCACCAGCACGCCGAGCACGATCAACAGTTTTTTCATAACCCTTCCTCCGCCGCGTCTGCGCTTGGCACTCTGTATTACGTATGCGGGCGCCCAGCGCTTTCAGGCCAGTGCTGCCCGGAACGCGAGCGATCAGACCGGCGCGCGCTGCTCCAGCCTTCGGTCAACCTCGTCCACCACTCGCGTGACGGCCGCGAGGTACCCATGAAAGAGCGCCGCGGCGTCCAGCTTGCGCGCCGCCACCTTGCCCTCGCGCACGTCGAGCACGGTGTGAAACGGCTTCCCGTCGAAGTCGAGGAGTGTGGCCAGGCGATCGATCGCTTCGCGCTTCTTGAGCGGCTTTTGGTGCTCGCCGGGCGCCTCGCCGAGCGCGACAGCGGCGTGGCGAAACAGGGCGGCGAAACTCGAAACCGACGCGGTCATGAGACTGAGCAGCGTCCGCGGGCGGCCGTCGCCGGCCAGGTACTGCGAACGCAGGCGCACCAGGTTTTGCCGGAGCTCGCGCTCCACCTGCAGGTGGTAGAGCGTGAGGGGCACGTCCAGCGAGGCCACCAGGTCCTCTCCGTGCAGCACTTGATGATTGGCCTTGATATCGACCAGTTCCACCGCAAAGACGTCCGCAGCGCGGGCCAGCTCCGCTGCGGAAAACACCAGCGGAGCCGCGCCGGCTTTGCGCGTCCAGCGCCGCGTGGCGGGGCCGATGCGCTCCAGCGTGGCGGCGTCGAGGTGGTCAAAAAGGCAGAGCAGATTGAAATCGGAGTGGCGGGCGTGAAACTCGCCGCTCACCGCCGATCCGTAAAGGACTACGGAGCGCAAGTTCGGTCCCTCGGCCTCGGCGAGTTGTTTGATGAACTCCGCAGCAGCCTCATTCACGCGCACCTCCCGATGGAGCCGCAGCGCCTCCGCCACCGGTGCCTCGCGCTCCGCGCCGGACGGGTTCGCTGCGCGCACTCGCGGTCATCTGCTCCACGCTCAGACTCCATAACGCTCTCGAAACGCGAAGGGAACACGGGGCAATCGCCAATCACCAATCGCCAATCATCAATGACTTCACCAGCTTCCGCTGGCTCCGCCGCCTCCCGACATGCCGCCGCCGAAGCCCCCAAAACCTCCGCCTCCGCCTCCGCCAAAACCGCCACCGCCGAAGCCCCCGCGGCCGAAGCCGCCGAGGCCTCCCATGATGATCCAGGGACCCAGCCCGCCCCACCCGCCGCCGCGGCCGGAGCCCCCGCCCCCGCGAGAGATGAAGGAGCGAATGATGGCGAAAATGAAGAACCCTATTACGATCAGAAACAGAGCGGCGGGGGCAAAATTCCGTCCCGAATTGTCGGATTCGGAATGCGCCAGTGCCGGCCTCGCGCCGAGCGTCACTCCGCGGTCCTGGGCGATCACGGCCGCAATGGAATCCGTCACCTGGAGCAGGGCGCCGCTATAGTCGTTCCGGCGCAGGGCGGGAACAACTTCGCGCCAGAATCCGCCCACCTTGCCGTCCGGAAGAATGGGCTCAAGTCCGTAGCCTACCTCCGTGCGGTAGTGGTGGTCGCCGACGGCGAGCAGGATCAGCACGCCGCGGTTGTCGCTCTTCGGCCCGACGCCCCATTGCTGGTAGAGCCGGTTGGCGAAGTCTTCGATGGAATCCCCTTCCAGGGTGTGCACGGTAACGATGGCAATCTGGGCGTGCGCCTTTTGATCCACCTCGCCGCACAGGGCGGTGAGCTGCGCCTGGGCGCCGGCCGATATGACGCCGGCGAAGTCGTTCACGTAGCCCTGGGGTTTGAGGTCCTGGAGCTTCTCGCCGCGTGCGGAGGCGGCGGCCAGAGCCATCAGGACGAGCGCCGGCAGCACCCGTCCGGCCGCCCGACGCATCGCCTGCGCCGCAGACCGAGCGGCGGGCTGCTTTCGATGCCGGCGTTGGAGGAAGGCCGCCACTGGGGTCAGTTTAGCAGAACGCATGGAAGGCCGACACCGAGCGCCCCGCCCGGCCACTCTCGCCTCCGGGCGCCATCGACGGCCGCCGCGGCGCGGACCGAGGAGTGCTTGATGCCGCCCGATTACTCTTGCTTGAAGAGCCTTGAATACGCAATGCCGGCTACGAGCGCGCCCACAATCGGCGCCACCCAGAACGCCCACAATTGCGTCAGCGCCCAGCCGCGGACGAAGAGCGCCGGCCCGGTGCTGCGCGCGGGGTTGACGGAGAGATTGTCCACGGGAATCCCGATCAGGTGGATCAGCGTCAGACTGAGACCGATGGCGATGCCGGCGAAGCCCTGGGGCGCGCGTTTGTCCGTAGCCCCGAGGATGACGAAGAGAAAAAAGAAGGTGAGCACGACCTCGGCCACCAGGCAGGCTTCGAGCGAGTAACCGCCGGGCGAATGGTCGGCGTAACCGTTGGCGGCAAAGCCCGGGCTCAGGTCAAAGCCGGCCTTGCCGCTCGCGATGACGTAAAGGGTGCTCGAGGCCGCGGCGGCGCCCAGCACCTGCGCCACGATGTAGGGGATGAGATCGGAGGCCGGGAATCGTCCGCCGGCCCACAGCCCCACGGACACCGCCGGGTTGATGTGACACCCTGAAATGTGCCCGATGGCGTAGCACATGGTCAACAACGTGAGTCCAAAAGCCAGCGCAACTCCTGCGAATCCGATGCCGAGGCCTGGAAAGGCGGCCGCCAGAACTGCACTTCCACAACCGCCGAACACCAGCCAGAACGTGCCGAAGAATTCCGCTCCGCAGCGTTTTCCCAGCGACATGTGCAGTCTCCTCTCGTGTGGTTCGAAGTCCGCAGCCCGCCCGGGGGGCCACGGATTTCCGGACGGACGTGTCCGCGGGCCGGCCAGCATACCGCGCCTGCTCACTCACCTCACCCGCCGACCACGGCCATCAGAACGTATAGCCCAATCCGGTCGTGAAGGCAACGTTGTTCTTGCGGCTTCCCAGCGCGGGGTTGCTCAAATAGAGGTCAATCACGCCGGTGTTCAGCGAGAACCTGTTGCTGAGCTTGGCCGACAGGCTGGTGGCGGTGTCGAAGCGGTACTGGCCGGTGGTCGAAAGGTTGGGGTAGACGTTCAGATCGTGGTCCAGCCGCACCCGCTTGGTGAGCTGGATGCCGAGCTTCTCGCCCAGCAGCGCTTCGGCGCTCTGGTCGTAGGCGCCGGTGAAGAACTTCTCGTGGACGAAGGTGATGCCGCCCAGCACGCTGAAAGAGGTGCGCGAAGTCGCAATCAAGTCGTGGCCGTAACCGCCGCCGTACGTCTGGCGCAAGTACAGGCCCTGGGCGCCGACGTGATCGAGCTCGGCAAGACCGAAGACGAAATTGTCGGGCGCAAAGAGGTAGTCCTGGCGCAGGCTGGTGCTGATGGTGTTCGAGGTCACCGAAGTCCCGTCCTGCGCGGCGTGGGCGAGCAGCGTGTTGAGGCCGAAGTCCGTGCGCCAGTGCCGCTCGAAGATGGGCGTGGCGGGACGCTCCCGGACGGCGGCCACCGTGGTGCTAAAGGTGTTGGTCTGCTGGTCGCCGCGCTGGATGCTGTAGCCCAATGTGGCGGTGCCCTTCCAGTCCTGCCAGGGCTTGGCGGTGTGCTCCACGAGCTTCTGGTAATCCTCCGCGGGCATGATCACGTCCACGCTGGCGGCGGCGACGGTCTGGGGCTTGCCGCTCGCGGTCACCTGCCAGTCGCCCGAGGATTCGAGCTGGAGCTGGCCCTGCACCGGCTTTTGGCCCTTGACCATCACCACCGCCGGCTTGTCGGCGGAGAACGACGCCACCTGCGCCAGGGGAATCGTCAGGTCGCCCAGCACGTCAGACTTCAACTCCAGATTTCCACCCTTGACGGTCACCAGCGTACCGGTAACCCGGTCGCCGTTCTTCAGGGTCACCACGTCGGCGCGCGCCAGGGGCGCGAAGGTTGCGAGCGCAATGCTGCTCGAGACGACGATCTTCACCATAATCACTCTCACGGTGTGCCTCCCCAACCACCTGAATTCAATGCTCCTGCGTCGATGCGGAAGTTACAGAGTAGCACGGCGGCGGGGCCAGGCCGAGGCAGCGCGCGGGGGGCGGCGCCTCCGGGCCGCCGCAGCTTGACAAGGGTCAACGAATCCGGCTATGTCTAGACAAAGCTGACACACTGGGAGGTCGTCTAACGGTAGGACTGCAGACTCTGGATCTGCGTATCGGGGTTCGAATCCCTGCCTCCCAGCCATTCATTCGGAAGCACTTGCTCGAAACCATCCGATTCCTTGCGAACCCCGCATTGCGGTGGCATTGCGGATTGTTGCGGAGTGGTCACGGCATCGAGCCTGTCGACGTACGAAATGTTGGCCCCTGGAATCAGGTGGCCGTAGATGTCCACGGTGACCTGGATCGAGCTGTGCCCCATCGGGTCCCGTACATAGGCAAGCGATGCCCCTGCCTGAATCAGCAGGCTCCCAAACGTATGGCGAAGGTCGTGGAAGCGGATCCTGCGCAGTCCCGCGCTCGCGAGCAGCGGCTTGAATACGCGCTGGGAGAAGTTGTTCATCTCAATCGGTGTCCCCACTTCTGAAGGAAAAACCAACTCGTCGGATATATCAGGCTTGCCATCGGCGAGCGCCTTGACGAGCCGATCGTCACGAACCTCCAACAGAACGCGCCTCAGCTCACGACTCATATCGACGCGGCGAGGCTTCTTGCTCTTCGGCGTGAGCATCTTGTGCGACCACCGTCGATCGTAGTTGCGCTGCACCAGAATCTAACGATCGGAATCCTCCTCCGCAGCGTCTCTTCCACCACCCGCTGGAAACCCAGCTTCTCCAGCTTGGTCGCCACCGGTAGCGACCCCCGTAAGCGGTCAGATTCTTGCCTTCGAAGTCGTAGGGCGTCGAAGCCCCAATTTTATTGGTCTCCGGAATAGGTCCTTCCGACCCTTGCGGGGAGTGTCTGGGGCGAGTATCCTGATTTCCGCGTGTAACCATTTGGGTGACCTCCCTGGGAGTTTCCGCGAAGCTGCACGCTTCGCAGGAATGCTGTTTTGTCCCATGTTTCGGGGTCCCCAAATGGCCTATTCAGATCGCCTTTCAGTTAAGCGGGTTCAGCCGTGCATAATCTGGGTGATACAGCAGCAGGACTTCCCGCATCTTGCTTTCAAAAGCCGGATCGCGGCGTTGCAAGTAGTAGGTGGCCTTGTGCGGTTGTAAGGGCTGCGCCGCCAAAAATGCCTTCGGGCACCGGTTCCCCAACTATGACCCAAAAGCGCTGGCGGAGCGCATCGCCGCAAGCCGGGGCTGGAAGCTTTCACAGATATTTTTTTACACCGGAATTCCCGATCCCGCTGACAACCCCTTCTGGAGCCGCTTCTGGACAGCCTAATTGGCGGTAATGGGAACCCGCGGGGTCCGGACCTTCTCTCGCTCACTTCGGTACCCGAACCAGGCTGTTCGTCTTCCGGGCGGCGGGACCACCACGATTCTGGTTGGCGAAGAGAAGGGCGTCGATGTCCGGCTGGCTCTCGATGTCGTTTGAATGGCGCGGGAGAACGTTTATGACGTGGCAGTGATCTTCAGCCAGGATCATGACCTCTCCGAGGCGGCGGACGAGGTGAAGGCGATTTCCGTTCAGCAGGGCCGGTGGATCAAGGTGGCGTGCGCTTTCCCGCTGAGTCCCACCACCGACAACCGGAGGGGCATCAACCAAACCGAGTGGATCACCATCGACCGGGCGACTTATGACACGTGCCTCGACCCCATCGACTACCGGCTGGAGAGTCTGGAAAGCTCCGCCTCGACCGCCGGGAGGCCGGATGCCGTGCGCCGCGCCCTGCTGGATTTTACCGCCGGCGGCCATCGCACTGCCGGACGCCAACCCGCCCACCCGCAGCGCGCCGTTTTCCAAGCCGCTCCTCCAATCGCTAATTGACGGCTCCCACAGGCACGACATGGCGGAGATGTGGGAGGAAACGCCCGCGCCGGCCGGCCCTGGCGCCGATTACGGCCGCTTACGAGCAACAGGCGGACCCTGTGATCAAGCTTCAGTTGGAGAAGGCCGGGGTCAGGCTGGCCTATCTCTTGAAAGACGCTTTGAAGTGAGACGCCTGGCGAACTTCGGGGGAACGTTTGGCGTCGGTGGCTGGTCAACCGGCGGGAGCCGCCTCGATGATGGAGACTAGTTCTCCGGGAACCTCGACAATACGCTCGCACTTGAGGTCGGCGCTCGCCAACAAGCGTTTCCATTCGGTGGCGCTGCGTTCCCTGCCTCCCGTAACCGCCAGCATGTTCAGGTCGCTCATCAATCGCTGCTCGAGATCCCGGTCGGCATGATCGACCACCTGCGGAAGAACGAATTCCATCACCAGGATGCGGCCCTCCCGGGGCACACTAGACCGGCAGTGGCGAAGAATCTCTCCCGCCACGCCGTCTTCATAGCCGTGAAGCACATGTTTCAACATGTACACTTCGGCTCCGGGCGGGACTTCCTTGCTGAGGTCGGCAGCCACAAGCCTGCACCGTCCTGCGAGCCCGGCGCTCTCGAAACGCGATGCTGCCCGATCGATGGATTCCGGCCGGTCCACCAGCATGCCTTGCACATGGGGACAAGCCTCCAGGACCGCGGCGATCAGCGTGCCGCCGCCTCCGCCGAGATCCGCGACCGTGTGGTATTTCGAGAAGTCCCAAGCCCGCACGATAAGCATGTAGTCTTCCACGGGCGCCGTACCCATGACGGCGCGAAACACGGCCGGCGCGTCCGGGTCTTGTGACCAGCGCGACGGCACACCCGCCGGCCGGGCCTCCATGGCCTTCTTTCCGGTCCGCACGCACTCCGTCAGGTACGCCCAACTGTCGGCCAGCAGGTCGGCCCAGAACACAACCCCGGCCCATGCCGAGTCAGGAGCGTCCTTGCGCAGCGGCTTGCCAAACGGGGTCAGCACGAAGGTCGCCGGACTGGTCTCAGCGACCACACTGAAACTGGCGAGAGCACGTAAAAGCCGGTACAACGCCGTAGGCTCGGCTCCGCACGCGGCTGCGAGCTGCTCCACCGTGCGTTCCTCGTCGCCGAGAGCGTCTGCCACCCCTAAGCGCGCGGCAGCGCACAGGGTCCGGCTGCGAAAATACCCCATCGCCATCTCTGTCAGGCCTGCGTTCTGTCCAGCAACTGCGGTTACCGCCATCTCTCTAATCCTCCCGCCGAAAAGGATACCACTTCAAACCTGGACCGGCCCTCGCAGACCGCGCCTGCTCCTACCAACTGACTAGACTTCGCTGGCGCAGATCCGGAGCGCAACTGGCGTACCTCTCACGGCGGAGTTGGCCGGACGCCGTGCGTCGCGCCCTGGTGGATTTTACCGTCAGTGGCCATCGCCCTACGGCACATTAACCCGCCCACCCGTAGCGGGCGGTTTTCGAAGGCGATCCTCGAATCGGTTACTGACGGCTACCACAGGCGAGGCAGAGAAGCCGGACTCCGTATGATGCGAGCGTCTTATTCGGGGGGCCTCGGATTGATGCGGAGAATAGGGCCTTAAACTCCGCATGTCCTGCGTCGAATAATCTTGTCTTTGCGGCGAATAAGCGCTATATTCGACGCACATGATGCGGAAAATAAAACGATACATCCACGAATCGAAGGATTGGCCGCGCTTCCGGTGGAAAAAGGGACGACTGGCTGCCCGCCTGGCCGAGCTGCGCCATCGCCAGGGACGCCTGATCGGACGCATGGAGGCGCTTGGTTTTCAGCTTCGAGCCGAGGCCGTTCTCCAGACGCTGACCGAGGATGTGCTGAAGTCGAGCGAGATTGAAGGGGAGCTGCTCAACCGCGAGCAGGTGCGCTCGTCCATCGCGCGCCGTCTGGGAATGGATATCGGTGGTCTTACGGCGGCCGACCGCCAGGTGGAGGGCGTCGTCGAGATGATGCTGGATGCGACGCAACACTACGCCGGCCCGCTGACGAAGGGCAGGCTCTTCGCCTGGCACGCGGCGCTGTTTCCCACCGAGCGCAGCGGCCTGAGGAAAATCACGGTTGGCGCCTGGCGCACGGACCAGACCGGCCCGATGCAGGTGGTGTCGGGCCCCATGGGGCGGGAGCGGGTTCACTATGAAGCGCCGGCGGCGGCGCGGCTCAAGACCGAAATGAAGAGATTCCTGGACTGGTTCAACCAGGACGAGGGGATGGACCTCGTTCTCAAGGCCGGGGTGGGTCATCTGTGGTTCGTCACCCTCCACCCTTTTGACGACGGTAACGGGCGCATGGCGCGCGCCATTGCCGACATGGCGCTGGCGCGTTCCGAAAAAAGCGCGCAGCGCTTCTACAGCATGTCGGCCGAGATCAGGCAGGAACGCAAGGACTACTACGAGATTCTCGAGGCCATGCAGAAGGGCGATCTTGAGATCACGGCCTGGCTCGAATGGTTTCTGGGTTGTCTGAGCCGCGCTTTCGACCGGGCCGAAATCACCCTGGCGGCCGTTCTCACCAAAGCGCGATTCTGGGAATCACATGCGGGCGCGCCCTTCAATGACCGGCAGCGAAACCTGATCACCCAACTGCTGAACGGCTTCGAAGGCAAGCTGACCTCCTCCAAATGGGCGACGCTCGCCAAGTGCTCTCAGGATACGGCGCTGCGCGACATCGAGGACCTCGTGAGCAAAGGCGTGCTGGTGAAAGACGCCGCCGGAGGCCGCAGCACCAGCTACTCCCTCGCGAAGACCGTTTGACGCCCGGCAGCGGCCAGCGCGCTGCGGCACGTCCACGGGCCCACCCGTAGCGCGCAGTCTTGCAAGGCGCCCCTCGAATCGGTCACCGAGAGCTCCCTCGGGCGTGGGAGGACGCTGGCCTGAAGCGAAAGGCCTGGGCCAGCCGGCCCAACCCGCCATTCCTCCGGCCTGAACCGTGTCATCGGAACTGCCTTCGTCATTTGATCGCATTCCACGCAGCGACCCCGTCTTGGAACCGGGTCTGCCCCAGTTCGGGATGGAGCGTGTCTCCGTTCATCCGAATAGGCTGGTTCGGAGCCACACCCTGCAACCAGAGATTAGCGTATTTGGATATCGCGTCCACTTGCGACTGCTTCACCGCATCCATGTCGAGGTTTGCCAGGTACGTGAACTGGGCCGCGGTCATGGCGCCCGGCGCGCTCCAGGCACCGGCTTTTCCTACCGGGCTGATCAGCGGGTTCAGGCGGATCACCCGGCTGTCAGCGGGTGGCTTATTGAGGCCCAGGCCGCTTCCCGTCATGACGTGAGCCAGGAACGTCGCGATGTCCGGCGGGTCGTCAAGAATCGATAAGGCAAGCTTGCGTAAATCGGTGACGATCCCGGGGTCGACCACTTGCTGGAGGTACGGGGACGAGGGCTCCCCCGGCTGTTGCCAGGGGAGCGCCACCGAGGCCGTGCCCATGCTCAGCACCGCGAGGTTCAGGGGGTCCTGGCCTTTCAGGATCGCTTCCGTGACTGCCGCCAGCACGGGATTGTTGCCGCCGGAGATGGCCCCGTCCCAGTAGCGGCCCGCACGGTCCGGGAAAGTAGCCGGCGCATCGAAATAGTTCACGGGCGCATTCGTGGAGGCGTGAATCGCCTCAGCCAGCGTCACATCCGCCGTCTCGCCCGTTCCCCATGCCGGCCCGCTGGCCGGCGATGAGCGGAAGAACGCCGCGCGGTTGCGGTCGTAGTCGAATCCTATCATGAGCAGATGCACGTCTTCATTCGAGCCGGGACGCCGCACACCTGCCGTAACACGGTCCAGAGGGACGTTGCCCTTGGCGGGTAGCGCGTTTTGTAATGCCGAAAGTTTGTTCTCCGCGCTGTACTTCGGCCCCAGCCCCGTTAAATCGCGGAGGATCCGGTCCCCGAACGATTGCGTCGGAGAGAACACGGACTCTCGCTTGGTTTGGTCCTGGAACAAGGCAAGGATCTCCCCAAGCGTCAGATCTTCCACCAAGCCCCCGAGCACGATGCTTCCGCCCGAATTCGCAGCTACGAGGTCGAAGTCTTCCAGCACGGCCTGGCCGGAAGTGTTGTCACCGTAAAGATGGATGAGTGCTTTGAGCTCGATGAGCGCCCAGGTGCCTCCGCCATCCAGGGAAAGAATGCGATAATTCATTGCGGCCTCGCTTCCTCAACCTAAGGTGTCCCAAGGACAAGCTGCCCACCGTCAAATGTTGCCTCGAATCCGCCTACTCCATATCGAAGTCTCGCACGCCTCCAGTCTCAAGCATTGTATACCCGGGCGGAGTAAGCGTAGTGCGGAGCTTGGAGAGCAGCTCCGCGCTGCGGGACTCCCCGTGATTCGCCGTGCGCCGGATACCGTGCGTCGCGCCCTGGTGGATTTTACCGCCAGCGGCCATCGTACTACCGGACGTCAAACCGCCCACCCGTAACGCGCAGTTCTTCAAGACGCACCTCGAATCGGTGTCTGACGGCCCCCACCGGCAAGGCAGGGCGCAGACGTGGAATGAAACGTCTGCGCAACCCGCTCTAACGCGCTCGTTGGGACTTGCCTCCCAGGTTAGGGCGTGCTACACTTACGGACGTCATAATTTGTCATAATGATAATTCTCGACGCGTCCACTTTGATTCTGCTGGCGAAGGTCGAACTCCTCGACCTCTTCCTGGCGCGGGTCGGCGCTCAGGTGGCGATTCCGGCTGAGGTCGAGAAGGAGTGCTGCAGCCAGAAGAAGACTCTGGACGCCTTAATGATTCAGAAGGCGCGCCAGGAATCGAAAATCAAGGTGATCCCCGTGAGGAACGGTAAGCTCGTGGTCAAGGTGCAAGCCGACTTCAGCCTGGGCCGAGGCGAGGCGGAAGCCGTTGTGCTCAGCCTCAAGCACAAGGTCCAACTCCTGGGTGTCGATGACAAAAACGGCATCAACGCCTGCAAGGTGCTCGGCATTCCGTTTACCACGGCGGTGGGCATTCTCGTTCGGAGTTGCGAGAACGGGCTGCTGGATAGGAGCCGGGCCCTGGCCAAACTCGAGGCGCTTCGGCTGCACGGGCGCTATAAGGATTCCATTATCGAGGACGCACGGCTGAAGTTGGAGGCAAGACCGTGACCAAGACCCTGAGTGTTCGCATGGATCGCGAGAATTATGAGTTCCTCAGTGAGATCTCGAAGGAGGAACGGAGCGACCTCTCCAAAGCGGTGCGAGACCTCGTCACCCGCGGCCGAGTCCTGCTGGCGATCGAGAGATACAGGAAAGGCGAGGCATCGCTCGGCAGAGCCGCCGAGCTTGCGGGCCTCCCCGTCGGGCAGATGATGACTATTCTGGCGGAGTTCGGCGTCGAATCCCGGATCGAGAAGGACGACTATCTCCAGGGCCTACAGAGTCTCGCGAAGATCTGGTAGGAGCGACCTGGCGCAGGCCGGCCTGCGCCAGCCCGCATCATATTTATGAAGTTTGCTGATCCCTGAGATCAGCTATTCCCCACCCGAGGGCTACAATTTCGGTAGAGCGGACCGCCTCGGCGGCCCCTTCGATTTTATCGCCATATTTTGGCGTGAGCGTCCGCACCGTACAGGAATGGGAGCAAGCGCGCGTGGTGCCTTCCGGGGCGGCCCGGGCCTTCCTCACCGTGATTCGCCGCGAGCCGGATGCCGTGCGTCGTGCCCTGGTGGATTTTACCGTCAGCGGCCATCGCACTGCGGGACGCCAAACCGCCCACCCGTAGCGCGCGGTTTTTCAAGGCGCTCAGCGAACCGGTTACCGACCGCTCTGACAGGCAAGCCACGGCGCAGGCGTGAAATGAAACGTCTGCTCCAGCGTGCCCCGATTCCACTTCCTTCAGCACCCCGATTATCTGCCCCTCACCGAACCGGCTCTTCCTCATCGCATGTCCTCCTTGGGCTTCTGTACCCCGGAGAACTCACATTTCGACTGGCCCAGTTTTCAGGGGGCAGGTCGGCATCACGGGCAAAGCACGGCGCCCTTACGGCTTTTTCGTTTGGGCCACGTCTGATCCGCGTTCCAGCGCGATTCGAAAAATTCCCACCAAGGCCTCTGGCACGAGACCGGGAAAGGTCTCAAACGAGGGTGCGCCCTCGGCCTTGAGAAACTTCCAGTTCTCCCCGATTGAATCGACTTCGTGGATGCTACGACGCTGGATGCCACGCTCCACGAGATAATCGATATCCTCATCAGCGGCGAACAGCGCTCCGCGATAGCGACCGGTCTCGGTGCGGTTTCCGAAGAGAGTGCCCGGCTGCTCCAGGTATGATAGAACCTGAATTTCTCGCAACGTGATGGCCAATTCTTTTTGCACTTCCGGATAGTCCAGGAGGAAGTCCACATATCTGTTTCGGAGAACCTTCATCGAGCGGCCGCTGTAGAGCCCCTGAAGCTCAACGAAGACCAGGTCATCTGCTGCTCGATCCCAGTGATACTGGCGCTTAAACATCTCAGCCTGGACTTCCCGCGCCACCGTACGGGGTATGACGACGTCGGTGAAAATGTCACCGATCCGCAAGCGTTTCGTTTCAGGAGAAAGTCTCTCCAGAAGTTGTTGGGGTACGTGTTCAGTCGCAACAGTCTCGATTAGTTCAATCTGGTCGCGCAATGTCATACCGAGTGTCTCGTCCAGCTTCACATGGTTGATGACGAGTATTTTGCGCATATTCCGGTGAGATATCAGTGTCTCCACGACACCGTCGACCGCAAGTTGAGCAAGTTGGCTGCCGACCAAGGAACCAGCGCCCATTACGAACAGCTCTGCAGCGCGCAGGCGGGCAAGATACTCAGGGTTGGCTTTGGGTCGCCGTGAAGTTTGGCCGGCGCCTGCAACTACGCCTACCGTCCGCCTCTTGCCCCTTTGGGGTAGCTTATCGATATACTTCTGTCCGAGCAGGCGTCGTCGCCCTTCTCGAAGTGCGTCACCTGGGACCTTGAAATCTTCTGCAAGGGTCGATTCCACAGGTTGCTCATATTCCAGATAGAGCACACACTCATCGTATGTAACGGGTAGGACCATCACCTCTCGGGTAATGCCCAACGCCTTCTCCAATACATACAGGGGTTCCAGGCGACCTTCGCTGGGAATCTCACCCCGGTCGCCGAGGCAGTTACACAGTTCATATGCGGCGACGACGTTCAAGTTTCTGAGGCTGGCCCCCCTGACTCGGAGGCGCTCCTCCTCACGCTTCCCGCTGCGGAACGACCGGTCGATGATGCGTGCCAGATTGAGCTGGTCACAAACAAAGCTGAGGAAGTCGGGAGCAAACCGGACAGGCGCTACCGGGTAGGTGGGTTTGCTGATCTCTGACTTGATGTGATCCAAGACCGCCTCGGCCAAGGTCTCACCGACCTGTTCGCTCGGCTCGTGGTCAAGCCTGTAGGCCAGGACAGCCCGCTTCCCGTCGTTGTCGGTGGCGTCTTGGAGAATTCCCGCCATGTCGCCCACGCCAAAAACAAAGCCTCTCCTTTGTCGCAGCCAACTCTGGAGGTCTCCCGTACTCCCTCCGTCGTCTGTACTCGGCACGCCCGCCGCCACGGGCTTGCCTAGCATTCTGAGAGCCTTGAGGGTGACCCCATTGAACCCTCCTCCACCCCCGCAGCCGAAAACAGGAAAACGCCGTTCCTTATAGTATGTCTTCACCAAGTCAGGATCGGGAGGACTTCCTGCTGCTCCGAGCAGCACTTGTGCAAACGTCTTGTCTAGGCGGCGGGCCTCCGTTCTGACCTCCCGAATAGCCTCGTTCAGATCTTCCTGGAAGAGGTTTTTTGCCACGAGCGGCAGATTGTCCCCCAGTATGGCACTTACGTATTCGGAGGTCGTCTGTAAGGCGGCGGGTACTCCTTCGCTGACGGTGCGATCTGTCAGCCTTCTTAGCACTGCCGTTTCAAACCCTTCGAAGTGGTCCACGCCCGGCGTTAAGCGGACAAGAGCACATGCGTTGCTCGTTCTGGACACCCCGTGGATCGCCTCTGCCACACGACCGTTCACTCGAAAGGCTATGTATGTCGGTTTCTTCCATCCGCAGATTTCGGCATAGGCTTGCCCTTCGGCAATAATCACGGTAGCCTTGCCCAGAGCTTCGGCCACATCGCGCGAAAGGCGCGCCGGGTCGAGTCCGTGACCCGTAGGACCGTTCGGTATGAAGATGAAGCGGCCCTGCCCTTCAAACGATGCTAGCTCAGCCAATAGACCGGCCGCTTCGGCCCGCACTGCGGTTTGTGCGTCTCCCAGGCCGAGGTCGTTTCCGGGAGCACCCGACTTCGGAATGAACATCACCCTCAAGTTCTTATTCTGCTCGAGCAACTCCTGGCAGAACGCCAGGCTCAGATAGGCCTGCGCACAATTGCCGGGCAAAAAAGCGAGCGTCGCAGCTCGTTGGCCGTTTAGGTACTCGTCGAAGAGCTCCTGCAGAAAGTGACCGCCCCCCAGCTCCACGCTCAAGTTCTCTGCGGTACTTTCTTGAATGAATTTGAGTATCCACGGCCCTGGGCCGGCTTGGGCGGAGAGCGCCGCTTGGAAACGGGGGTTGTTGAAGTCGATCGAGGCGGCGCCAAGACCCAAAAGCAAGAGTTCTTTGATTCGGTCAGCGTCCGAGGTCGGGGGCCGGTTGCGCCAGTTGGCCAACAGGCTCCGTCCCGCTTCGATGCACGACTGACCAAGATCGCGCGTGGGGTGGAGCAAGTCTTCCCCTGAGAGAACGTCTCTAGCGTTATACTCCAGCCACACCAGGACGGCCTTCCGCGCTACCTCGATGTCGGCAAGGTTGCTCAGGCGGTCCCGGAGGCGGCTCCCGTCTCCCATCGGAAGGTTCAGCGCCTGTCCAACGAATGCGCGAACGGTTGGTATCTTTCTGAGCAACCGTTCTTTCACGTCGGCCTCGCGGTTATGGGCAATGGCCTTGAGAAGGTTATCGACGTAGTGTGTAGCCGGGTCGCGCAACTTTGCGCCCCAATATTTATCGCCTGAAACCTTTAATCGGAAGGGCCCGATCTGGTACGCCCCGGAAGTCTGATTTGTTCCGAGTTCAAAGATCGCTTCCACCTCCTCCTTCCCGGCAGGTGTGCTCGGTCTTTCCAGAAACAGCTTCAATAAGCACTCGTCTGTGACCTTTTCCCAGTCCGGTTCGGGAAATAGGCTCCTGTTCGCCTCCCAAAACGAAAATCGGGCACCCCTCTGGAGATCGTAGCACAGTACCCGTACGCGTGAGGCCGCCGGCGGGTGAGAGAGGGCTGTTTCAGTCCCGCTGGCCAGTACGCGACCACCCTTAGCTCTGAGAGCATCCTCAAGCCGTGCCCAGGACCAGAACTCGACGTGCGAGACTTCTCCTTCGACGCCTCTTTCTTCAAGCTCTTTCGGTGAGAGGCGGAGCCACTCGGCGGATCGGCTGAGAATGGCTTCTTCTTCCGCTTCCTCAAAGATCTGCAAGAGGTAAATGGTCTTGCGCTCGAGGTTAATGATGGATTTTTCCGGGATCACCACGCGTTCAATGACGCCGTTCTCAGGGCAAAGCGGCTTAAGGCGTGAGGGATCGATATCGAGTCCGAGCTCTTCCTTCAGTTCAACACGCGAGGCGTCCAGTGGGGTTTGCCCTAATGTCAGGTGCCCTCCGGGTATGTCGTATAGTCCGGGAAAAAGGTCCTTCAGGGGGCTGCGTTTTTCAAGGAGAATCTCACCATAAGGGTTGACGACGAAGATCGAAACCGACCGGTGCCAAATCCCATAGCGGTGTGCCTCAATGCGGGAAACACCAGTGGGAAGGGGGTTCCCGTCATTATCCAGGGCTTGGAGCAGCTCATCGTGCATAATGATCCTCTAGAATGCGCTGTGGGAGTTTCTCCGTCAAGCGACTCCTGATATCATAACATCTTCGACACCTGTTGCCGTCGGGAAAGGCGCCCGGCATCCTATCCCTTCAGATAACTATACAAAAGGTTGGCCTCTGCAATCGGAAACCCCCGGGGAAGCTTCGAGGTCTTGATGATCGGTTCCAGTGTGCGAATATAAAGCTCCCGCAAGGTAAGAATCTCCCTGATCTTGCCGATGACTCTCTTTCGGTCGAAAAGCGTGCGCACCATCGAAGACGCCCAAGCCCCAAAGCGGAGGTTCAAAAGATCAGCAAGTACCTCCAGATATTTTGTGAACTTGTCCTGGTCATTGCCGCTCGACTCGACCAAAAAGAGGACGAATTCGACGGCTGTTTGGGGCAACCCGGAGATTTTCAAAATGAGTGCAGCATCTCGCTCATCACGGCAGATAACAAGCGCTCTTTCGATAACCAAATCTTTGGCCTGACTGTCTCTAATGTCAAACAGAATTATCACGAATACCTCATCCACAAATTTCTTAGCTGTCTCGACTATCAGCGGGTCAGGAGCATGTGCACTTCGGGCGCCGGCGACTCCTGCAAGGAGCTCGAGTATGTTCCGTTGGAGCGCCAACGTATCTTGAGGGTCCGGAGGCTGGATCGCACTGCCAAAAGGAGCCATCGGACGTCTCAGGACATCGGTTCGTTCTCTCCATTCTTCGTCATTCAACAGGTAGTCCGTAAACGCATGGCGGATCGTTTTGCAGTCGGCCGGTAGCTTTTTAAGTCCTTCTACGGGGATCACCACCTCCTCCTCCCGGCGTTTGCCCTGTCTCACCCGTACCGACATGATCTTTCTATCCAGCTTGTGTGCGAGGAGCAGCACCGGTGCCACGTCATTTTTCGGGTTATCGCCTACCATGGCCAAGCGGATCGGATGTTTTTCGTTCCAGGACAGGTCCCACTTCATCAATCTGTCTCGGGGCTCCTGAGGTGCCTGGTTGATGGCGTAAAGGACTCGAATATAAAATTCCGGTTGTACCTGGAGGCCATCAGGGCCGGGCTCCGCTGGGGTTAAGGCATCCTCGTGAAGACGGTAGAGTTTTTTCGCCATGCGGTCAAACAACCTCTTGATTCGAACCAGCCCGCCCGCAATCAGTTCGGCGGCCTTGGCGTCTAGCTGTAATTCCGATGCTTTGGTTTCAATAATTCCGTCCGAGTCAGAACCGCCGTCGGGACGGAGCACCTGAGCAGCCTCTTGATTGGCGGCGGCTCGGCCGCCATACCATGCAATCAGATCATTGAGGGCCCTCATTTTTTGCTCCGGACGTGCTGCTTGGCTTGTAGCCAACAGCTGCTCTGGCGCAATCAATGTATCGAGTCCGACGACACAGATCTTTCTCCATTGTGTCGGCAGGTGACCCTCGGTCGCGACGCAGTAACCGATACCCCTCTGCTTCAACTCTCTCAAGGATTCTGTTACCCCGTCGTACACATACGAGTTCCAATCTCCCTGCCAGAAGGTCTGCCGCGCTCGATCTATCGAGATTGAATAATTGACCGACCATGGGTCGCTGATCTCCTCAGCCCGTGCAAGGAGTGAAGGCCAGTGGCCGTCCGCCTTCAGTCTTTCAAGAGCCTCTTTGTGAGTTTCCTCCTTGGTTTGATTTTGGCGAGGAAATGTGCTCTGTTGGCACCATGCGATAAGAAGCGCGTACGAGATACGGGTGTTCCACTCTTGACGGATATCCTCAAAGACATGTCCTCGGGGTCCCGTCTTGCCAGTGATGTCCTCGTGAAATCCATAAAGTGCTTTATAAGCAGCAAGGAGGGTTTCCAAATCGTTGCCGAGCGTCGCCCCTTCGAGCTTCTCAAGTGCTGCCCGCCAACGCTCTTCCCGAGCCCTGCCAGAGTCGATGAGCGTGTCATCGAGATCAAACAAGACCACTCGCTGCCCATCCTTTGATGACCACTGTGAGCTGCTCGGGGTCTGCTCTGCGTTGTTCATGGGCGGCTCTCCTTCTCTGCATCATTCTTTCGCCGCGTAGCTAAAAGGCACACTGTGGCTTCTACGGCGCGGCAGGGTCGACACGCATCCCAGTGCCAATTGGGGAGGCCAACTGGAACTGCTTATAAGCGTCTCTGATGCCTAGCAGGGCAGCTCGGCGAAGTGTGTCAGCCGGGTTCTCCTCGGAAGGCGCAGTACCGCCAAAATACTCGAGGGTATACTTTTTGGCGTCGTCGAACAGCCTATCAAACGCGCGCACACGCGTTGCCACTGAAGCGGCGTGGGTGACCCGAGTTGTCAAGTCGAACCCACGCTCCAGGTTGACCTTTACTCCCTCGTACAACAACCTGTCACCCAGGATGAGCAGGTTATTGCCGCGAAAAGGAGCAAGCGCTATCTGGCACCTGTCAGACCGAAAGGGGTCGTCGCTTGGATCACTCTGCACAGCCTCCTCCAGCACCGCAATCAGCCGTTCGTATCGATCCCGAAGGTAGGAGAGCTTCGTACTTTGGACCACATAACGGCCAGTAGGGGGGGAAATGATCACTCGAGCCGCCGCGCCACGCCCAATGAGTGCCCGCAAGAGATTGCGCTCTTTAATGAGAAGGGCTATGCGTTCTTTTGGACGGTCTGAGCGTTCGACTAATTCTAAATCGCTTATCGCGATACTCGAAAGGCCGGCCTGCACCCGGATGATCAGTGACTCCACAAAGGCAGGGTTATCCTTGAGCAACGCGTCGAAGTCGGCGACAATCCTCCTCGTTCTCTCAGACGAAGTCTCTATCGTCTCATACAGTCCGCCGGAGGCCGTTGCCGCCTGTATCACATAATCTCGGAGCCTGCTCCTCAACTCCTTCCGTCCCTTTTTGTCAGGGTTATACTTGAGGTAGCGTAGTGCACGGAGATCAAAAGGCACATCATCATCGGTTTGAGCCAAAAGAATCACCTTTGCCGGGTCTTTCAACTCATGGGCCCGGCCGGTTTCGTAAAAGACATTGGGGTTTCTTCCCGTAAGGTCAGCAATGATGATGTCTGCTTGCTTGATGTCCTCCAGTATCTTCACTACCACGTTCCCGGGCTCATTCACCTGATCTGCCCTCCAGCAATGCAAACCGAGACCATCCAGGGCACTTGTAATCGTCTCGAACACATCGTTAAAAGCGTTGCTAAACGGCATTAGGACGAAGCAGTTCGTGGCGCGCACCTTCCCCGGTTGGGGGCGCTTCCCCCGGCCTGCCCGCATGTCGGCTGTCATGGTCCCCCTCCTGATCCGGAATTTCCATTCTAGGTTCCGCGCCGACCGACAACGTACCACCAGACCGCCCCGAATGCAACCGGCTGTCACCGAGAAGCAGATCCGCGCTGCCCCGGTCGCCACCGCACATCAGGCCCACGCGTTCCTGACCGACTCCGGGCCTGACCTCGCCGCCGTTGACGCACAATCCCCCGCGAAGTAGCATTTGAACCCTGAGGAGCCAAGGTGATCGGCGAACTGCTGGGCCACTACCGCATCGTCTCGAAGATCGGGCAAGGGGGCATGGGGGTGGTTTATCGCGCCCACGACGAGGTTTTGCAGCGGGACGTGGCCCTGAAGGTGGTGGGCGAAGGCGCCCTGGTGGAAAAGTCGTCGCGCGAGAACCTGCTGCGCGAAGCGCGCTCCGCCTCCGCCTTGAGCCATCCGAACATCTGCACCATTCACGAAGTGGGCGAATTCGGCGGCGAGCTTTACATGGTGATGGAGCTGATCGACGGCAAAACCCTGAAGGAGCTTATCGGCGGCAAGGAGGCTATCGGCAGCAAGGAGCCGATCGGCACCAGGGAGCTTACCGGCAGCAAGGAGCTTACCGGCGGCGCGGGGCTGGCCGTGGAGTCCATCCTGCGCTACGGCGTGCAGATTGCCGCCGCCCTGGTGCACGCCCATAGCCGCAACTTCGTTCATCACGACCTTAAAAGCGCCAACGTGGTGGTGACGCCGCAGGGCCTGGTGAAAGTGCTCGATTTCGGCCTGGCCACGCGGGTGCCCAAGGCCGCGCTCGACGAAGCCACAGCCAGCATCGCGCCGCTCGAAGGCGCCGGCGCGATTGCCGGCACCCTGCCCTACATGGCGCCCGAAGTGCTTTGCGGGCAGCCCGGCGACTTCCGCAGCGACTTGTGGGCACTGGGCGTGGTGCTTTACGAAGCGGCGGCGGGCCAGCTGCCCTTTCGCGGGCGTACCAGCCTGGAAACGTGCTCCGCCATCCTGCACGAGCTGCCCGCGCCGCCGCCCGACCGGGTGCCTCCCGGGCTGTGGGCCATCATCCAACGCTGCCTGGCCAAGGAGCCCGCCCAGCGCTACCAGCAGGCGGGGGAGGTGCAGGCGGCGCTCGAGGCGGTGCAATCGTCATCCTCGGTGCCGCTGCCGCAGGCGAGCGAACAGCGAGGACCCCTCACCACGGTGCTGCGCGGCATGCGGCACCTGAGGGTGAAAGACGGCGACGTGCTGCTGATGGTGGGCACCGTAAAGGGCGCGTTCCTGTTGCGGTCCGGCCCGGAGCGCCGCCGCTGGGACGTGGCGGGACCTTATTTCCACGGCCTCGCCATCTATTCCCTGGCCTACGACGGCCGGGAGGGCCGGCACCGCTTGTGGGCCTCAACGCACAGTTATTGGGGCACGTTTCTGGTGTCGAGCGAAGATTTCGGCAAAGTCTGGACCAATCCTCAGCAAGCCAACATCCGCTTTCCCCCCGAAACCGGCACCGTGCTGAACAACATCTGGCAGATCAGCCTGGGCCGGCCCGAGGAGCCCGACGTGATGTACTGCGGCGTGGAGCCGGCGGCGCTGTTTGAGTCGCGCGACGCCGGGGAAACCTGGTCGCTGGTGAGGGGCCTCTTTGACCATCCCCACCGCCCCCGCTGGCGGCCGGGCAACGGCGGTCTTACGCTGCACACCATCGCGCCCCACCCTTCGGACAAGGCCCGAATGTGCGTGGCGATTTCGGCGGGCGGCATGTACAAGACCGAGGATGGCGGCGCGAGCTGGCGGGCGGCGAACCGCGGCGTGCGCAACATGTACCAGCCCGACCGCTATCCCGAATTCGGGCAGTGCGTCCACAAGTTCGTGGTGCACCCGGCCCGCCCGGAGCGCCACTTCCTGCAAAACCATTGGGGCTTGTACCGCTCGGACGACGGCGCGGAAAGCTGGAAGGATATCGCCAACGGGGTGCCTTCGGACTTCGGCTTTGCCATGGTGATGCACCCGCACAACCCCGACTGCGTGTATATTGTGCCGGTCGAATCGGACGAGTTCCGCTGCGCCCCGGAGGGCCGCCTGCGCGTGTATCGCACCCGCAACGCCGGAGCCTCGTGGGAGCCGCTGAGCCGCGGCCTGCCCCAGAAGGGCGCCTACGAAACCGTGCTGCGCGACGCCATGACGGCGGACGCGCTCGACCCGGCCGGGCTCTACTTCGGCACGCGCAGCGGGCACCTGTACGGCTCAGCCGACGAAGGGAAGACCTGGAAGAAAATCCTGGAGGGCCTGCCGGCGGTGGTCTGCGTGAAAAGCGCCGTGATCGGGGAGCCGCGCGCCGGGCGAGTGTCGAGGGCGGCGAAGGCGGTGAGGGTGGCGGCGGCGCGTGCGCGAAGGGCGAAATCATCCGGCGGGAGGCCGTCTGCCAGGAGGCAAAAAACGCGGCGGGGCAGATCGAAGTAATGTCAATCACGTTTCATGTGCCGGGCGCGTTGCGCTCCTTCGCCGAGGGCCACAGTGTGGTGGAGCTTGAAACGGCCGCGGCTACGCTCTCGGGCGCGTTGCAGGCGCTGTGGGTGGTGTGCCCCGGCATGCGGGATCGCGTGGTGACCGAGCAGGGGCAGATCCGCGAGCATATCAACGTGTTTGTGGGAAACGAAGACGTGCGGTACACGGGCGGCCTGGCCACGCCTATTCCCCCCGGAAGCGAGATCTCGATAGTACCGGCCATCAGCGGCGGGTGAGGCGCCGCCGCGCCGCCAGCGTCTCGCCAAAGCCGGCGGCCGCTCCCCCCCAAGGAGGCCGGCGTTGGCGGCCACTCCTGCGACTTGGCAGGCGCCCGCTCCCCAGGAGGCCTGCAAGGCGGGAAAGTGTCCAGAAATCGTACACTTTCGAAATTCGGCAAAAGCGGGTGGTGGCGCGATTGACGTGCTGATTATAAAAGACTTATAGCGCTCAAAGCGCCTTTACGAGGGTGAAAGTGGGAAGCGCGGGCAGACTGAGACCCTCGCCGCGCGGTCCGCCTCCAGGGCAGGGTAGCCTCGCGGGTGAGGGGGTGGGTTCGGCCATCCCAATCCACCCCCCGTTCTTGACAGGCCGCCAGGCATCTTCTACCTTTGGGCTTTGGACCCCCTGGCCGGGGGCCGGGGGTTGCTGGCGTGCGCATCGTGTTCGTAGCGTCGGAGGGCGTACCGTTCTCGAAGACCGGGGGCTTGGCCGACGTGATCGGCGCCCTGCCGCAGGCGCTGGCCCAGCAGGAGCTTGAGGTGAGCGTCCTGCTGCCGCGCTACCGGGCCACCGAGCCCCGCGAGATCGCGGAAGCAGGCCGCAGCGTCACGGTGCCGCTCAGCGCGGGCTTCCGCTTCGCCAGCGTCCAGGACGGCGGCAGCCTCAAGGGCGTCCGCTATTACCTCCTCGACCTGCCCGAGTTCTTCGACCGCGACGGCCTTTACCAGGACCCGGCGAGCGGCAAGGATTACCCCGACAATCACCTGCGCTTTGCGGCACTCTCGCTCGCTGCGTTGGAGTTTATCAAGCGTCTGGGCCCGCCGCCCGACATCATCCACTGCCACGACTGGCAGACGGCGCTGGTACCCATCTACCTGCGGCACGCCTACCTCAACGACCTCTACTATTGCGACACGCGAACGGTGTTCACCATCCATAACGTTGCTTATCACGGCGAGTTTCCCCGCGAGGCGCTCGGCGACATCACACTGGATGATGCCCTCTTCACGGTGGACGCGCTCGAATACTACGGCAAGGTAAATCTGCTCAAGGGCGGTCTCATCTTCGCCGACGCGCTGACCACTGTGAGCCCGAAATACGCGGAGGAGATCCAGACGCCGGAATTTGGCGCGGGCCTCGAGGGCGTGCTGAAGCGCCGGGCCGGGCAGTTGCGGGGCGTCCTGAACGGGGCCGACTACGACACCTGGGACCCCGCTACCGACGCGCTGATCCCGGCGAATTACAGCGCGGCGGATCTGGCGGGCAAGAAGGAGTGCAAGCTTACGCTGCTCGAAAAGATGGGCGTGGAGCAACCGGAACTCACCCGGCCCGTGCTCGGCATTGTGTCGCGGTTCGACCGGCAGAAGGGGTTCGACCTGCTGGCGGAGATCGCCGAGGAGCTGGCCGCGCTCGACATCTATCTGGTGGCGCTCGGCACCGGCGCCCGCGAGTACGAAGAGTTGTTCGAGCGCCTGGCTCGGCGACATGCCGGAAAGTTCCTGGTGAAGATCGCCTACGACAACGCGCTCGCGCACCTGATTGAGGCCGGCAGCGATATGTTTCTGATGCCCTCGCGCTACGAGCCCTGCGGATTGAATCAAATGTACAGCCTGAAGTACGGCACCGTGCCGGTAGTGCGGGCCACGGGTGGCCTGGAGAATACCATTGAGGCTTTCGATGGCACCGCCGGGACTGGCTTCAAGTTCCACGAATACACCGGGGCCGCGCTGCTCGACGCCATCGGCAAAGCACTGGAGGCCTACCGCTGGCCGCGGCTTTGGCAGCGGATTATGGTGAACGGCATGCACAAGGACTTTTCCTGGGCCCGCTCCGCGCGCGAATACGCGGAGCTTTACCGCGAGTTGGAGCCGGCCAAGAGGGCGGTGGATGGGAGCCGGGCGGTCGGCGCCTGAGTGGCGAGGCCGGACCTCACCGGCTTGAGTCAAACCGCCCCAAGCTGCATCTAATGGTTGGCGCGGAAGTCCCGCCCGTGGCGGCGGGCCGCACACCGGCAGCGGGCTTCCGCAGTCTAGAATACCAATGCTAAGCTCGGTTCAGGCTGGGTCCTGAGGGGGGTTTAGAATCGAGGAGAGTGCAATGACGGATGTATTAGACAAGTCTCATGCTGTTGGAAACGGACTGATGGAATTCACGGACCAGAATTTCGAAGAGCAGGTGCTGAAGTCGGAGCAGCCCGTGCTCGTCGATTTCTGGGCTACCTGGTGCGGTCCCTGCCGCGCCATCACGCCCACGGTGGAGGCGGTGGCCAAAGAGTACGCCGGGCGCGCCAAGGTGGGCAAGGTGAATGTGGACGACAATATGTCCGTCACCAGCCGATATCGCATCACCGGCATTCCGGCGCTACTGCTGTTTAAGAACGGCCAGGTGGCAGAGCAACTAATGGGTGTGCAGTCGAAAGACACGCTGGTGAAGTTGATGGAGCGCCATCTCTAAGGCGCCCGCCGGCCGGAACCCAAGCTAGTCAAGTTGGCAGGTCGGTTTCCCGATTCATCCCTTCATCGTCCCCGATCTCCGAAGCTTGGCGGGGCTTCGTCCCCCCGGGGCGCAAGTGTGCTTCCGCGGCAGGCCGACGATACGCGCGGGCTTGAGCTCGACTCGGGTTACAATGAAGCGCGGCCGGCACGCCCGGGAGATGCATGATGCGATCAGCGGTGGTGGTGGGCGTTCAGTGGGGCGACGAAGGCAAGGGCAAAGTGGTGGACGCCCTGGCCGAGCACTTTGACATTGTGGCCCGGTATCAAGGCGGCGCCAACGCCGGGCACACCGTGCTCGCCGAGGGCCGCAAGTTCGTGCTGCAACTCCTGCCCACCGGCATTGTGCGCCCCAACCACACGGCGGTGATCGGCAATGGCGTGGTGATCGACGCCGAGGCGCTGGCGCGCGAGATCCAGTGCCTAGAAGAGGCCGGCGTAGCCGTCGGAGAGCGCCTGCTGATCAGCGACCGCGCCCACCTGATCCTGCCCTGGCATCGCAGCCAGGAACTCGCGGCGGAGGCGGCGCGCGCGGGCGGGAAGATCGGCACCACCTCGAAAGGCATCGGACCCACCTATGAGGACAAGGCCGCGCGCCGCGGCCTGCGCACGTCGGACTTGCGCAATCCGGCCGCCTTCCGCGAGCAATGCGTCGCGTTGGTGGCAGAGAAGAACCGCGTGGCCTCAGCGCTGTTCGGCAGCGCGAACGACGATGGCGCCTGGATTGACCGCTACCTGGAGCTGGCCGCGCGCATGGTGCCGCGCCTTGCGGACGTCTCCGCTTTTCTAAACGACGCCCTCGATCGCGGCGAGCGCGTGCTGTTCGAGGGTGCGCAGGGCACCCTGCTCGACCTCGATCACGGCACCTATCCCTACGTCACCTCGTCGAGTTCCGCCGCCGGCGGAGCCTCGACCGGCACGGGCGTGGGGCCAACCCGGATGGGCTCGGTGATCGGCGTCTCCAAGGCCTATGCCACGCGCGTGGGCAGCGGTCCCTTCCCCAGCGAAGCCTCGGGCGAGGACGCGGAGAAGATCCGCGAGCGCGGGGGCGAATACGGCGCCGTCACCGGCCGGCCGCGCCGCTGCGGTTGGTTCGACGTGCCGGCCGCCCGCTACAGCGCGCGGCTCAATCACCTCAGTTCGCTCGTGATCACCAAGCTCGACATCCTCGATCATCTGGCGGAGATTCCGGTGGGGGTGGCATACGAATGCGCCGGCCGGCCGCTCGCCGGTTTCCCGGCGGATGTCCGCGACCTCGAGCGCGTGAAGGTGCGCTACACCACGCTCCCGGGCTGGCAGGAGTCCACTTTCGGCGTGCAGGAGTACGACAAGCTTCCGGCGCGCGCGCGCACGTACCTCCAGTTCATCTCCCGCGAAGTCGGCGTGCCCATCGCCATGATCTCCACGGGACCCGAGCGCCGGCAGACGATCTGGCTGGAGAATTACGCCCTCGTGAGCCGCTGAAGTTTCGGCCGCCCGCGCCCCAAGCCATGCTCACCTTCGAACAAGCCCTCGCCGAAGTTCGCACCCGGATTGAGGTCGCGCAGCCGCAGCCCGCGCTCGAAACTGTGCCGCTCACGGCGGCCCGCGGGCGCATCTTGGCCGAAGACCTCGCCGCCGACCGCGATTATCCGCCCTTCCACCGCTCCACTCGGGACGGCTTCGCCGTGCACGCCGCGGACGTGGATCGCGTGCCGGCCGCCCTCGACGTGGTGGGGCTCGCGCGCGCGGGCGACCCCTTCGCCGGCAGCGTTGCCCCGGGCTCGGCGATCGAGATTATGACCGGGGCGCCGTTGCCCGAGGGCACTGACGCCGTGGTGATGATCGAATACACCCGCGAGGCCGCAGCCGCCGGCGAGGGCACGGCCCGGCGAGTGGAGATTTTGCGAAGCGTCACCGCTTTCGAGAATGTGGTGTGCCGGGGGAGCGAGGCTCGCGCGGGCAGCCGCGTGCTGCCGCGCGGACGGCGCATCGGGCCCGGCGAGATTGGCCTCGCAGCTTCGATCGGCAGGGCTAAGCTAAAGGTGTTCGTGCGTCCGCGAGTAGCCATTCTGCCCACCGGCGATGAGGTGGTGCCACTGAATCAGCCGCCGGCGTGGTTCCAGATCCGCAACAGCAACGCTATGGCGCTGGCGGCGCAGGTGGAGGCGGCTGGCGGAGTGCCCTGCCTGCTCGGCGTGGCCCCGGACACGCGCGAAGGCTTGCGGCGCTTGATCGAGGAGGGCCTCGAGTGCGACCTCCTGGTTCTGAGCGGCGGAATATCGGTGGGGAAGTACGACTTCGTGGCCGAAGTCCTGGCCGAGCTCGGCGCCGAAACCTGTTTCCAAGGCGTCGCCATTCGGCCAGGGAAACCGCTGACCTTCGGCCGCGTGCACGAGCGCTTCTTCTTCGCCCTGCCGGGGAATCCGGTATCGACGTTCGTCACCTTTGAGCTCTTCGCGCGGCCCGCCCTGGCCGTGCTCGGCGGAGGCCGGTTCGAGCCCCCCGTGTTCTTGCGGGCGCGCCTCCGCAAGCCGGTGCGCCAGAAAACGGGCCTGAGCGTGTTCATGCCCGCGCGCGTTGAGCGGAACGGCGCCGTGGACGCACTCCGTCAGCCGGGCGCCGAGAGCGGCCATGCATGCGATCCGCCGCAGGGAGAACCTTGGGTGGAGCTTGTGGGCTGGCACGGATCGGGCGATCTGGTGGGGCTGGCTGAGGCAAACTGTTTCCTGGTGATCCATCCGCATCAAGCCGACCTCGCGGCCGGTGAATGGGTGGATGTATTGCCAAAATCCTGGTGAGCGGCCGTCTCAGTGTCCTCTGTGCTTCTGAAGCCTCAACACAGAGACCACGGTGAATTCTCAGTGTCCTCTGTGTTTCGTCTTTGCGGCCACAGAGAACGCGGCGTTCCCGGCAGGGCGCCAACAATATTTGTGACGGGAGCGAAAGGTAATTTGCTCGGCGTGTGAACAACTGCGCGGCTAGTGAAGCGCCGAAGGGCAGGCGACGGAAGTGCCGAAGCGATTGAGCCATTACGACGAGAGAGGCCGCGCCCGCATGGTGGACGTAAGCGCGAAGCCGGAGACCGTGCGCTTCGCCCGGGCCTCGGCGCTGGTGCGCATGAACACCCGCACGCGGCAAGCGGTGCGGAAGAATCCCAAGGGCAATCCGCTCGAAGTCGCCCGCGTGGCCGGCATCGCGGCCGCCAAGCGCACCGCGGAGCTCATCCCCATGTGCCATCCGTTGCTTCTGACGCACGTGGACGTGCAGGCGGAGTTCTCACCTGAGGGCGTGCGCATCGAGTCGCTGGTGCGCACCACAGGCCCCACGGGCGTGGAAATGGAAGCCCTCACTGCGGCGGCCGTGGCGGCGCTTACCGTCTACGATATGTGCAAAGCGCTCGATCACGGCATCGAAATCACCGAAATTCGCCTGCTCGAGAAGGCAGGCGGCAAGAGCGGGCACTATCAGCATGCAAGCAAAAATTCTCGTGCTAAGTGACTCCACGGCCGCCGGTACGCGGCAGGATCAGGCCGGCGCCGCCGTGCGCGAGCTGCTCGAAACCCGCGGCTGGAGCGTGACGGGCTTCGAAATTCTGCCCGACGACCTCGACCGCATCAGCGAGCGGCTGCGCGAATGGACCTTCAGCCCGGACTGCGACGCCGTCTTCACCGTGGGCGGCACGGGCTTGAGCCCGCGCGACGTCGCGCCCGAAGCAACCCGCGCGGTGATCGAGCGCGAAATACCCGGGTTTAGCGAGCTGATGCGCGCCGAGGGCGCAAAGAAGAACCGCCGCGCGGCGCTTTCGCGCGGGGTCTGCGGTCTGCGCGCCGGCCGGCTGATCGTCAACCTTCCGGGGAGCACGCGCGGCGCGCGCGAGTCCCTCGAAATCCTCATCGACCTGCTACCCCACGCCATCGACATCGCCCAGGGCCGCACCGAACACCACGACGGCCGCTAGGCGGAGCGCCGGGCCGATTTTCGCAGGAGACCGGTCACAGCGTGACGCCGGGGGTTCCCGGCCCTCGACTAAGATATGTAAATCCAATTCAAGCTCTCCTTGCCAAACTAGGAGAACATGGGGTATTCTCCTAGCGAGACTAGGAGGCAACCGGATGTCGGACAAAAGCGCAGACCTGCTCCCCGGCACGCTCGACATGCTGATCCTCAAGGCCGTGTCCTTGAAGCCCCTGCACGGATATGGCGTGTTGCTTCGCATCCGGCAGATCTCGCGCGACGCGCTGCAGATTCCGCAGGGGTCTTTGTATCCGGCGCTCTACCGGCTGGAGCACCAAGGTCTCGTCGCCACGGCATGGGGTCAGAGCGAGAACAACCGCCGGGCGAAGTACTACACCCTGACCGCCGCCGGACGCCGCCGCCTTCGCGAGGAGACTGCCGGCTGGCACCGCCTGACTTCTGCGATTGCCGCGGCCTTGAACACGACATCGGAGGAGGTGTGAGGTGTTGAAGCGCTTTCGTTCCCTGTTGCGTGTGCTTACCCGGCGCCGTGATTTTGAAGCCGGTATGGCTGAGGAGCTGCGCTTCCACCTGGAACAATACGCCGCCGACCTCACGCGCTCCGGCGTGCCGCCGGAAGAAGCGGCCCGCCGCGCGCGCCTGGAGTTCGGCGGTCTCAACAGCGTCAAGGGAGATTGCCGCGAGGCTCGCGGCCTTTATTTGTTCGATGAGATCGAGAGGGAGCTGCGCTACGCCGCCCGCTTACTGCGGAAGTCGCCCGCCTTCACGGCCACTGCGCTTCTCACCCTCGCCCTCTGCTTCGGCGCGAATCTCACGATCTTCGCGGTGATCGACGCCATCCTGCTCCGTCCCCTGCCGTTTCCCGAGGCCGGCCGGCTCGTGACCATTTTCAATACCTATCCGAAGGCGGGAGTGGAGCGCGACGGTTCTTCGCTGACCAACTATTACGAGCGCCGCGGCCATATTCCCGCCTTCAGCTCGCTCTCCATCTACCGCTTTGGCAGCGCGATTGTCGGCGAGGCCGGCTCAACCGGGCGCGAGCGGATCACACAAGTGTCCCCTGATTTTTTCACCACCCTGGGCGCCGGTCCCGCTTTCGGAAGCGTCTTCACGGATGCGGAGACGACTTATCAAACGGACGATGTCGCCATTCTCGGCGACGCCTATTGGCGGCAGCATTTTAACGGCGACCGCGGCGCGATTGGGCGGACGATCCGGGTTGACGGTTTTCCTAAAACAGTCGTGGGCGTCCTGCCTGCCGGCTTCTCCTTTCTCTCCTCCGAATCCCAGTTGTACTTGCCCCTCGCTTCGAGCCCCGAACAACGCTTACCCCGGGAGCGGCACTCCGGGGGGAATGTCACGCAAATGATCGCCCGGCTTAAACCGGGTGCAACTCTCGGGCAGGCCCAGTCGCAAATTGACGCGCAGAATACAGCCCTCGAGAAAAACGATCCCCAAGCCAAAATGATGGCCGATGCCGGATTTCGTTCTCTGGTGGTGCCGCTCCATGCGGACCAGGTGGCCGCGATTCGTCCCACGCTGTTGTTGCTACAAGCAGGCGTGTTCGCGCTTCTCCTCATCGGCACAGTCAACCTCGTGAATTTGCTTCTCATTCGCGCCAGCGGCCGGTCGAAAGAGCTGGCCGTCCGCCAGGCGCTGGGCGCGAGCCGGCGATACGTGGTGGCCGAAGTGGTGGTGGAGACTACGCTGCTGACTCTTTTGGGAGGATTACTCGGGCTCGCGGTGGGGGCCGGCGGAATTCGCCTGGTGGCTGCGCTGGGCGCCGATCGCTTACCCTTTGGGGCGCACATCGCTTTCGATCTGCGCCTGGCCATGGTCGCTCTGGCCGCAGCCATCGTCCTGGGCGGCGTACTCGCAGCGCCCATCGCCTGGTTCAATCTTCGAGTCTATCCGGCCAACGCGCTCCAGTCCGAGCCTCGTGGCGGAACGGCGGGCCGCGCCGCGCAATCCCTGCGCCATGGCTTCATCGTCGCCCAGATTGCCCTCGCCTTTGTGCTGTTGGCAGGGGCAGGCCTGCTCGGGCTCAGCCTCAAGCGCGCGATGGCCGTCTCTCCGGGCTTCCGGTCCGATCACGTGATCACGGGCCAGATCTCGCTGGTCGGCAACAAGTACCCCTCGCCCTCGGCCGGCCTGGCGTTCACCGGGAGGCTGGTGGACGAGCTTGGCCATCAACCCGGGGTGTTGTCGGTGGGCGCGGCCAACAATATTCCCTTCAGCGGCGCCAACGGCAAGAGCGCCGCTGCCGTGGAGGGACATGTACTCCGGCCCGGCGAATCGCCGCGCGGACACTACTCTTACGGAGTGGACGGCGACTACTTCCCTGCCATGGGTTTCACGCTGCGGGCGGGACGGTTTCTCACCGGCGCGGATTCACGCCGGGGAGTGCGAGTGTGTGTGGTGGACGAGGATTTTGCGCGCTACTACTGGCCCCACACCAGCGCCCTGGGCCATCGTTTGTTCCAGGGTTCCGAACCGGGACCCGAAGGCGAGGCCTTCACGGTGGTCGGCGTGGTCGGCAGCATCAAGCAAGCCGGTCTCACCGACGACGCAGCACAAGGCGCCGTCTACTACCCCTACGTTTATCGCCCGGACAGCAACATCTTTGTGGCCGTACGCGGCAGCGTGCGGCCGGATTCCCTGGGGCATGCTCTCGAAAGAGCGACCCGGCAAATCGATCCCGAGCTGGCGGTTAATGACATCCAATCGATGGACGACCGAATTGACTCGAGCCTGGTGGCCCGCCGCTCGCCGGCACTGCTGGCGGGCATTTTCTCAGGGATGGCGCTGCTGCTCGTCGCCATCGGCACTTACGGCGTCTTGAGTTACACCGTGGCGCAGCGCCGCCGCGAGATCGGTGTGCGCATGGCCTTGGGAGCGCGGCCGGAACAGATTCGCGGGCAATTCATCTCCCTCGCCTTACGCTTGCTCGCCGGCGGCGCCGCCTTGGGCCTGGCCGGAGCCTGGCTGACGGGCCAGGCCATGCGAGCAGTGCTGTTCCATGTGCCCGCCCATAGCTCGGCGATACTCGCCGGTTCGGCTGGCGTTATCGCGATAGTCGCTCTCGCTGCTTGTCTGTTGCCGGCACACCGCGCCGCGCGCATATCCCCGATGCAGGCTCTCGCCGACCAGTAGAGAGCCTGTTTGACCATACGCGTGCGCCATCGCGCTGTCCTCAACCCGCGGTCATTTTGTGAGCGTCGAAGGCAGCCCGAGCGTTCCCTCGACCCCTTCAACGAAGGTTCTTTCTTCACGGAGGATCAGGCGCTTGCTTTGCGCCATGGCGAAATTCTCACGCGCTGCAGGGTCTGACCGCAAGCGGGCCCGGTAGGCCTCATAGGCGGCGAGACTCTCGAACGAAATCAGTCCCCACGCCACGTCGTTGGTACCTTCAAGCGGAAGAAAGTACCCCACCAAGTGGCCGCCGCAGCGAGGGATGATGCGGCCCCAATTCTCGGCATATTTTTTGAACTCGTCCTTCTGGAAGGGATCGATCTGATAGCGAATGAAACAGGTTATGGTCATCGTTGTCCTCGTGTCGTCCGGTCTGGCCGCTGCGCCGGCTTGGCCCAGACGGAGCGCCGCTCCCAGGGTCGCCATGAGCGAAAGGGCTTCGCGACGGTCGATCTGCCTGGCCCACGATGCAGCCGGATCCACCTCCGCAGTTTGCCGGTTGCCGAACATCGACGCTTCGTCCACCATCAAAGTATGAATGCAGAAGCTCAAGGCGACCTCGCCGTATCCAGAATTGCGGCTGCCATCGGTGAGCCGGCGCGCGTGCGCATCCTCTACTGCCTGTTGGACGGCCACGCGCGCACCAGCACCGAGCTCGCAGTGGTGGCTGAGGTCAGCGCCTCCACCGCGAGCGCACACCTGCATCGATTGCAGGCCGAACGGCTCATCAAGGTCCTGGTGCAGGGAAAGCATCGCTATTACAGTCTGCAGGGGACTGAAGTTGCCGGCGCCCTCGAAGCACTGAGTGTGCTGGCCGGCGGCTCAGGCCAGCCGTTCGTGCCCAACACGCCGGGACGCCTGCGTGCCGCGCGCACTTGCTACGACCACCTGGCGGGCGCCTTGGGTGTGCTGCTCCACGACCGGCTGAAGGTGTTAGGTTGGCTCTCGGCCTGTTCAACCGGCCGGAACGGTGGGTATGACCTCACCCCAAACGGAGCCAAGGCCTTTGAGGCGCTAGGAATCGACGTCGCGGCAACCCGGGCGTTGCGCCGGCGCTTTGCCTTCGCATGCCTGGACTGGAGCGAGCGGCGGTGTCATCTTGGCGGGGCGCTCGGGGCGGCTCTGCTGAAACTCGCATTGAAAAAAAGATGGGTGATTCAGGAACTTGACAGTAGGGCGCTCTCCGTCACACGTCTCGGACGGCGCGAGGTTTTGAGCCGGTTCGGCCTGACTCTCTGATGGATCCAGCACCCTGTTTCCCAGACACGGCGAGGCATGGATGTCGATCCGAAAACCAACCGGCCATTCGCGCTTTTCACTTGACTTCTCCCTCGCAGTAATGATACGGTTATTGTTGAGGCGTTTATGAGGCCCAGCCTGCCCGACACTTGCGCCGAGGAAGTCCCCGCCGCACCCGCCACCACACTCCAAATCCATGCGTGGCAGGCTAGTTTCGGAGGTCCGCCGTCCGTAGGTCAGGGCATGCGCGAAAACAAAAAATATTACGAACGAACCCGTCAAGTTACTGAAAACATTAATATTCCATTTTTGGAATTCGCCGGAAGCCGTCTACTTATTGAAAACAAGCATGATACAGTCATTATGCCGTCAGGTTGCTGAAAACAAGAAGGTTACATGCCGCGCGCGGGGCGAAAAATGCTTGGTCTCAACGAAGCGGGCGCGGTTATGGGTCTTCCAGGCATCCCGGACGGACTGGCGCCCGCGAAAATCACAAATATTACGAACGAACCCAGCATCTTGTTGAAAAGACTTGAGATACTGCCATTAACCCAGCATCTTGCTGAAACTAAACACGATAGGTCAAAAAATGAGCCTCTAAAAGACCCGGAATTCGATCGAATGAGTGAAAATTCTGATGATTTGGCTGCTAACCCAGCATGTTATTGAAAACAAAGCAATCAGCAATCGGCGTTCGGCAATTGGCAATCGTCATTTAGGCCTGTCCAACTGTTGAATTCCAAGATTCTGCTAACTGGTGGTTCGGCATGAGCTTAGAGAGAAAAGGGGTCCAAATCGATTTGAAAACTCCCGTACTCTTTCGTCATCCCAAGCGCAGG
>DATJAQ010000124.1:0-11858 GCA_035516075.1 Terriglobia bacterium
TATACCCTACAACGGGGTATCTTCGGGCCAAAAGACTTGGAAATGGGTTCCAGGGCGGCGTCTTTCTCACCTTGAGGGGTGCCCTGCACGACGAGATCCCTGGGGACTCCGCCTCCCGTCCAAGGCATCGAGGTCGATGCAGGGAAAAGTCGCCCTAAAACGGAACGAAGCCACTATGTGCTTTAGAATCAGCAGCAGCGTAGAAAATACATACCTGAAATCGTGGAATTTCGGGGTGGAAACGCGGGGACTCCTTGCCTGACACCCGAAAAGGCTTGGTGATGGTCCACACCGGGCCCGGTAAGGGAAAAACGACGGCTGCCCTGGGCTTGGGCTTCCGGGCTGCCGGCCAGGGTCTGCGGGTCTTGATGGTGCAGTTCATCAAGGGCTCCTGGCACTACGGGGAGCTGGACGCCGCCCAAGCGCTGAACAAGGCTCTCGGCGAAGACCGGTTCAAGATCATTCCGATGGGCCGCGGCTTTGTGAAGGTTGGCGCCGAAAAGCCCGACCCAGAAGACGTGCGGCTGGTGGAGGAAGCCTGGGCGTTCGCAAGCGCTGCCATCTCGGGCGGCGCGTACGATCTGGTGATTCTGGACGAAATCAACTACGCCATGAGCTATCACATGCTGGACGCCGAAACGGTGAGCGCAGCCTTGCGTGTGAAGCCGGAAATGGTTCACGTGGTGCTGACCGGCAGGAATGCCCACCCTGCGATCCTGGATCTCGCCGACCTGGTGACCGAAATGCGCGAAGTCAAGCACCCTTACGAGAAAGGGATCGTGGCCCAGCGCGGCATCGAGTACTGAAAGCCTGTGATGAGTGAGGAGAGACGAGTGAAACGCTTCGCTCGCCCCTATCGGCACTCGCCACGTGTCACTCGCCACTTGTCACTGTTCTGATATGGCCTGGTTTCGAAAGGACAAATCGCCGCTGCGAGCCCCGGGCGAGAAGCGCGTGCAGACCGAAGGGCTATGGGTGAAGTGCGAAGGCTGCAAGCAGATTGTGTGGAAGGGCGACCTGGAAGGCAATCTCCACTGCTGCCCGAAGTGCGACTTCCACTTCAAGATGGGCTCTCGGGAGCGCCTGGCGATGCTCTTTGATGGCGGGCATTTCGTGGAACACGACGCCGGTCTGGCCTCGTCCGATCCGCTCGGCTTCCGCGACACCAAGGCCTATCGCGACCGGCTGAAGCAAGCCCAGGCTCAAACGGGCCTGAAAGACGCCCTGATCACGGGCGAAGGGAAGATCGAGGACCGGCCGGTGATCGCCTGCGCTATGGAGTTCCGCTTCATCGGCGGCAGTATGGGCGCGGTGGTGGGTGAAAAGATCACCCGCGCCATTGACCGCGCCATCGCAGGCCGGCTGCCGCTGGTGGTGGTCTCCTGCTCGGGCGGCGCGCGCATGATGGAAGGCGCCATCAGTCTGATGCAAATGGCGAAAATCAGCGCCGGCTTGGCACGGCTCGAGGAGGCCGGCCAGGCGTTCATCTCGGTGCTCACGGACCCGACCACGGGCGGCGTCACGGCCAGTTACGCCATGCTGGGGGATTTGAATCTCGCCGAGCCGGGAGCGCTGATCGGGTTCGCCGGACCCCGGGTGATCGAGCAGACCATCCGCGAAAAGCTGCCGGAAGGCTTTCAGCGTGCCGAATTTCTGCTGGCGCACGGCATGCTCGACGCCATCGTGCGGCGCAAAGAACTGAAGAGCTATTTGGCGCAGACGCTGGGCATGCTGGCTGGGCCGCCGCAGAAATGAGACGAGTTGTCATGGGTCCGTTGTCTGTTGTCAGTCGTCCGTCGTCGGCAGACGGGTGTTCGTAGTTCGTAGATCGTTGTTCGTTGATCGTCAGCCGTGATCGTTAATCCGAGCGCGACGAGTTACGAGCCACCATCCGCGAACTGCCATCTGCCGGCAAGAAACGAAGCACGGCGGACAACGGACAAAGCGCGCAGGACGAAGGACCGAATTCTTTCCCGATGGACTATAATTCTAGCCTAGCCTATCTCGCCGCCTTGGGTCAGGAGTTGCGCGGGGTGAAATTCGACCTCGCTAGCATGGGGCACATCCTAGAATCGCTGGGCCATCCGGAGCGCGCCTGTCCGTGCGTCATCGTGGCCGGGACCAACGGCAAGGGCTCCACCTCCGCCATGCTGGCGAGCGTCCTCGCCTGCTCCGGTTACCGGACGGGTCTGTACACCTCGCCTCATCTGGTGCGCGTGAACGAGCGCATCCGCGTGGACGGCCGCGAGATTGGCGACGAGGAATTTGCCCTCGCCTTCAGCGAGGTGGAGCGGACGGTGCGCCATCTTAGCGCGAAGGGCGCTCTGGCGGCCACGCCTAGCTTCTTTGAATTCCTCACCGCGGCGGCTTTCGTGCATTTCGCGCGCACCCGGCTGGACATTGCGGTGCTCGAAGTGGGTATGGGCGGACGCCTCGACGCCACCAACAGCGCCGAGCCCGAGCTGGCGGTGATCACCAACGTCGACCTTGACCACACCGAGTACCTGGGAGGCACGCACGCGGCCATCGCCAGCGAGAAGGCCGGCGTGATTCGCTCGCGCCGGCCGGTGATTTCGGGATGCACTAACCCGGAGGCCGCCGCGGTGGTGCGGCGGCGGGCGGCGGAGCTTGGCGCCGAGTTGGTGGAGTTGCCCACCTTTGGCCGTCTGTCAAACCTCGGGTCCGATCACGGCCGCTACGGTTTCGATCTCGCGCTGGACGGTACGCGGTATTCGAGCCTGAAGGCGCCTCTGCAGGGCCGGTTTCAGGTGGAGAACGCCTCTGCGGCTGCGGCCGCCGCCTGGAAACTCGCCGAACGCGGCTGGGCCATTCCGCCCTCGGCCGTCTCCGAAGGCATCGCCCGCGCGCGGTGGCCCGGCAGGCTCGAAGTCTGTGGTGAGCAGCCCCTGACGCTGCTCGACGGCGCCCACAATCCGGCCGCCGCCCGCGCGCTGGCGGAATTCGCCCGCAGCGATCTGGCCGGGCGCACCCTGACGCTCGTCTATGCTTCCATGCGCGACAAGGCCGTCGAAGAGATCGCGGCCGTGCTCTTTCCGCTGGCGTCGCAGATTTATCTCACCCGTCCCCCGCAACCGCGCGCCGCCTCGCCGGAGGAGATTCTGGCGCGGACGGGGGCGCGGCTTCAGCTTCCGGCGGAAAAGATTCGCGTCGAGCCTGACCCGGCGCGGGCCCTCGAAGCGGCGCGGCGCGCAACCCCTGCGCCCGGCGTGGTGCTGGCGGCGGGTTCACTGTTTCTCGTCGGGGCTCTCAAGCAGGCCCTCGCCGAAAGGGCACTCGGGTGAAGCCGTGGGGGGATTCGCGCAACGAACCGAACCGGAGCTGGAGCGCGAAGGCTCCCGCGCGCCGCAGCCCCGCGCCCCGCGCCCTTCGCCGCGCGGCTGGCGTTACGGGCTGAGCTATCTCCGCTCGCTCGTTTTCACGGACCTCCTGATCTACGCCTATACGGCGGTGCTCGCCACGATCTCGCTGGCAGGATCGGTCTTTGACAGGCACGGCCGCTGGCAACACGGCTGCGCGCGGCTCTGGGCATGGTCGATCCTGAAAACCGGCGGCATTCGCGTGCGGGTGGAGGGTCTGGAGAACCTGAAGCTGCAGAAGACGGCCATCTTCTGCGTAAATCATCCGAGCGCGATGGACATTCCTATCCTGCTGGCCTGCCTGCCGGTCCAGTTCCGATTTCTGGCCAAGCGTGAGCTCTTTCAGTTGCCCTTCCTGGGCTGGTTCCTGCGGCGCGCCGGGCACATCTCGGTGGAACGCAGCCGTCCCCACGAGGCCCGGCAGAGCTTCGAAGAAGCAGCCCAACGCATCCGCCAGGGAACGCCCGTAGTGCTGTTTCCGGAGGGCCATCGCAGCCGCCGCGCCGGCGAAATGCTGCCCTTCAAGACTGGCAGTTTTCATCTCGCGGTTCGCGCCGGAGTGCCGATTGTGCCCATCACGCTCAACGGCACGCGCTATGTGCACGCGCCCGACACGCTGCACGTGCGGTCCGGGCGGACGGAGATGATCGTCCATCCGCCGATTCCCACGGCTGGGCTGACGCGGGACGATGTTTATGCGCTTTCGGACCGCGTGCGGCAAGCGCTTCTTTCGCGCTTCGTGCCCGCGGACGATTGAACGGTGTGCCGCACGCTGGGAGTGGCGGACAACGAGGGCGGCTTGTTCAAGCGGGGGCTTCCCGGGTGAATACCGGAATTCGGCTAAAGTTCGTCGAAGAAGGGCATCAGCAGGGGCGGCTCGGCGAGAAACGGCAGGCGGGCAATCTCGCCGACGGCGCGCGCCACCTGCCCCTGCCGTGCGGGCTCGAGCGACATGGCGAAGGGCGACCGGGCTTTCGAGGGAGCGGGTTCCTGCAAGACCGAATCGATATTAATCCGGTGGCGGCCCAGAATGCCGCAGACGCGCGCCAGAATGCCGGGCCGGTCGCGCACCACCAGCCTCAGATAGAAGGGCGCTACCATCTCGGCCAGCGGGGCCAGGCGCGCCGGGCGCCAGGCGGTGTAGCCGAGTGGTGTAGCCCCCGTGCCTCCGGTGAGCAAGTCGCGGGCGATTTCCACCACGTCCGACACCACGGCCACCGCGGTGGGCCCGGCGCCCGCGCCGCGTCCGCTGATCATGGTGCTGCCGCCCTGGCTGCCCACCAGCACCACCCCGTTGACGGAACCCCGCAGGGCGGCGAGCGGCGCCGAACGCGGGATCATCACCGGGCTCACAAAGGCCTGCAGGCGCCCTCCCTTGATTCGGCGGGCGGCGGCCAGCAGGCGAACGGTGCGGTTGAAGCGGTGAGCGTAGGCGAAATCCACCTGCTCGATGCGGCGAATGCCTTCGGCGGGTATCTCCTCCACCGGCACGGCGGCACCGAAGCAGAGCATGGCCAGAATGGCAATTTTGTAGCGGGCGTCGTGGCCGTCGATGTCGGCGGCAGGATCGAGCTCGGCGTAGCCGCGCCTCTGCGCGTCCGCCAGGACGTCCGCAAAGGGACGGCCCCGTTCCTCCATTTCGGTGAGGATGTAGTTCGTGGTGCCGTTCAGGATGCCGAGCACCGCCGTAAAATGCTCCCCGGCCAGTCCCTCACGGATGGCGTGCAGCACCGGCGTGCCGCCGGCCACACAGGCCTCGATGCCGAGCGCGGTGCCGGCCCGCTGGCTCCGCTCCACCAGCTCGCGTCCATACCCGGCCACAAGCTGCTTGTTGGCCGTCACCAGGTGCTTCCGCGCGGCAATCGCCGCAAGCGCAATCGAGTGCGCGGTTCGGAGGTCGTTCACCAGCTCAACCACCACCTCCACCTCGGGATCAGCCACCACCTGCCGCCAGTCCTCGACGGCCTTCACCCGGCCGCGAAGCCAGGAGAGGTCGCTCCGGTGAATGTTGCGCGAACAGACGGCCTTCAGCTCGAGCTTGCAGCCGAGGCGGCGATTCAGTTCGTGCCGATGCTCCACCAGCACCTTCACGGTGCCCGTACCCACCGTGCCGAACCCGATCACGCCGAGACCGATGGCTCTCGGACGGGTCGGCGAATCGGCTGCGAGCGGCGCTCGCGGTACGTTTTCAGTGGTCATCAGCGTGCCCGGCAACGGCGCGGCGATGCATTCAGCCGGCCCTTACTTAATTTATCATCGGACAAGGCGCGGGCAGATGGTATCGCCAATTTTCGATAGGGTTTTGCATTGGACATTCGCCTCGATGACCAGGTGGCGGTAATCACGGGAGGCTCGCGGGGCATTGGCGCCGCCACCGCCCGACTGTTCGCGGAGTGCGGCGCCAGCGTGGTCTTCGGCTATCGCAGCGCCGCGGGCAGCGCCACACAGGTGGTGAGAAGCTCCGTGGGTGGCGGCGCGCGCATGGTGGCCGTCCGCTCTGACGTATCGACAATGAAGGGCGCGAAAAAGCTGATCGACACCGCTGTCCGGCGCTTCGGCCGCGTCGATATTCTGGTGGCGAACGCCGGCATCTGGAACGCCGCGCGGACGCCCATCGAGAGCATGAGCGAGAAGGAGTGGGACCAGGTGATGGCGGTCAACACCCGCGGCGTCTACACCGTGATCCGCCAGGCCGTGCCCCGGATGATGGAGCGGCGGAGCGGCCGCATCATCGTGATTTCGTCCACCGCGGGCCAGCGCGGCGAGTCGTTTCACACCCACTACGGCGCATCCAAGGGCGCACTGATCAGTCTGGTCAAGGGCCTCGCCACCGAGCTTGCGCCGCATCGTATCCTGGTGACTTGCGTGGCGCCAGGATGGGTGGAAACGGAGATGTCGGTCCCCGCACTCAACGACCCGGCCGAGGCTCGCAAGATCAGGGCCACGATTCCCCTCAGGCGCGCCGGGCGCCCCGAAGAAATTGCCGCAGCGATTCTCTTCCTGGCTTCCGAAATGGCATCTTATATCACGGGCGAAGTGCTCAATGTGAACGGAGGAAGCGTGCTGTGTGGATAGGCTACACCCGTCGGCTCGTCACCAATCCATCGGACTCGATGAGGCTCATCTCAGCTCTCACCCTCGTTCTTATGGCCGGCAGCGCTCCCGCCGTTGGCTCCCAGAGCCCGGCGCCGGCGGATGCCACAGCCCAGGCGGCGCCCGCTGCCCCGGCCTCCCCGGCGCCTACCCGCATCGACCCGAAGGCGAAGCCGTTTCTCGATCGCACCCTTCAGGCGTTGGGCGGACGGGCTTTCCTCGATTTTAAGACACTCACCACCCACGGCCGGCTGTTCAGCCTGGGGGGCGGCGGCGAAGGATTCGTCTATTACGACAGTCAGACGCAGTATCCCGACAAACGCCGGATTGCTTATGGCCTGAACAAGAAGGGCCGGCCCATCGTTATCATCAACAACGGCGACCAGGGCTGGGAGATCGATCGCATGGGCCAGATCCATCTGGAAACCTCAGAGATCAAGCAGTGGAGGTTCGCTAACCGGTACGGCCTGGAGAACCTGCTCCGGCTGACCATCCACGAGCCCGGCGTGCTGGTGCAAAGCGCGGGCAGCGATTTTGTGAACAATGTCAACGTCGACATTATCGACGTCATCGACGCCCGGGGAACCCAGATCAAGCTCGACCTCGGCAGGCAGGCCGGCCTGCCGGTTCAAATCTCATACCGGCGCTGGGATCCTGCCATCAACGATTGGGATGAATACGACGACCTCTATGCGGACTACCGCGTCTTTGAGGGCGTCAACACGCCCATGCACATCACGCGGATGGTAAACGGGGAACGGGTGAGCGAGGTTTACCGCAGCACTGTAGCCTACAACGACGCCTACCCGGCGTCACTCTTCACCGATCCCGGCATCGGGCATTAGGGCCGGGGCCGGCCGGCTAGCGGGCGCGGCGCCACTCGATCACCAGCGGCGTTCCGGTAAAGGCAAAACGTTCGCGGATCCTGTTTTTGATGTAGCGCTCCACCGAGAAATGAGGCGCGCCGGCGCGATTGCTGAACGCCACGAAGGTGGGCGGGGCTACGCCGGCCTGGGTGAGGTAATAGAGGCGCAGCGGCTTCCCGCCGGGGCCGGGCGCCCGCTCCAGGTCGAGTTCTTTCACAAAGCGGTTCATTTCTGCAGTCGGAATACGGAAGCGCCGCGCCGCGGCCACCTCCGCCACGGCCTCCAGGAGTTTGCCCAGGCGCTGCCCCTTGAGCGCCGATACGAAGACGAGGGGCGCGAAGTCGAGATACTTCATCTTCCGCCGCACCTCTCGAGTGAAATCCTCGACTGCGGCAAGGCCCTTGGGAGCCGTGTCCCACTTATTCACCACCACAATCACCGAGCGATGACTCTCGTAGGCGTAGCCGCCGATGTGGGTGTCGAGCGCCGTCACGCCCTCGGTGGCGTCAATGAGCACCAGGGCCACATCGGAGCGCTCCAGGTGCTTGCGGGCCTGGATCACGCTCAGCTTCTCAGCCAGCAGACGGGTTTTGCCCTTGCGCCGGATGCCGGCAGTATCGACCAGCCGGATGATCTGGCCGTGAAACCTCAGCTCGGCGTCGATGGCGTCCCGGGTGGTTCCGGGCAGCGGTGTAACAATCGAGCGCTCCTCGTTGAGCAGCCGGTTGAGCAGGGTGGACTTGCCCACATTCGGCCGGCCGATGATCGCGACCTGGATGACCGGATCGCCCTCGCGGTTCCGCCGCACTCCGTCGGCCGGCGCCTCCTCCAGTGCGCCAGCGTCCTGGCTCGGCGCTACATTGAAATTCGCGGTGACGTGGTCCAGTAAATCGTCCACGCCGCGGCCGTGCTCAGCGGAAATCAGAAACGTATCCGCCACGCCCAGGCGGTGAAATTCGGAGCCCAGTGCTTCCTGCCGCTCCGAATCGGCTTTGTTGACGGCGAGGCTCAGCGCTTTGCCCAGGGCGCGCAACCGGCGCGCCAGCTCCTCGTCGAGCGGCAGCAGACCCTGCCGCGCATCCACCACCAGCACCACCTGCGCGGCCTCGGCGATCGCCGCCAGTACCTGGCTCAGAATGCCGTCAGCAATTTCACCAGCCCCCCGCTTGCCGGCCGGCTCTTCGAGGGCGGCATCCATCAGGCCACCGGTGTCGACCACCTCGAACTCACGGCCACGCCATTCCGCCCGGCCATAAAGACGGTCCCGGGTCATCCCGGGCTCATCACCCACCAGGGCCCGGCGGCGGCCCACAATGCGATTGAACAAGGTGGACTTGCCGACGTTTGGCCGGCCGACGATGGCGACGCGAGGAAGCCGCTTCATGAGTTCAGGCGCCTTTCCAGGCGATCGTAGTCCGCCCGCACGCCGGGGCGGCTTGGATCCGCCTGCGCGGCTTGGTTGAAGGCGGATCGCAGATCGCAGGTCCACTCCAAGCCGAGCCCGAGCTCGTGGTGGGCGGCGGCGCGTTGTGGCGCCAGCGCGACGGGAAGGCGATACCCGGCCGCCGCGCCCAGGGACAGCACGGCGAGCACCAGGGCTGTCAACTTTAGTCTCAAGGATTCCTCAGGCGACGGGTCACTGCGGGGTTAGCACTTTCAAAATCGCCTCGTAGCTTGTGCCGAAAGTCGAATTATTGGGGGCCAGCTCGAAAGCACGATGATATTCCTCGAGCGCGCCCCGGCGGTCGCCTTTGTTGAGCAGCGCATCTCCGAGGTTGTTGTGGGCCTGGGCATTCTGGGGATCGAGCCGCACGGCCTCGCGGTAGGCCGCGATGGCGCCGTCCACGTCGTCAACCGCGTAGAGAGCGGCGCCGAGACTGTTTTCGACGGCGGCGTCGCCCGGCTTCAGGCCGGCTGCCGCGCGGTAGGTATTGATTGCGCCGTTGAGGTCACCCTTGGCATAAAGCGCGTCGCCGAGCTTCACCTCGAGCGCCGCGTCGTTGGGCACCAGCCGCAAGGCTTCCCGGTACTCTGCCACCGAGGCGTCCCAATCGTGCCGTTCGGCGAGAACCTGGGCCAGCCCGCGGTGCGCCTGCTGATTCTTCGGATCGGCCTGCAGTGCCTGGCGATACTCGGCCACAGCATCGTCCCATCGCTGCTCTGCGCCGAGCACGCCGGCGAGGCCGAAATGGGCGGCTGAATTCGACCCGTCGATTCGGAGCGCGCTGCGGTAGGCGGCCTCGGCCTCAGGCCAGGACTTGCGCTGCTCCATCGCCGAACCGCGGAGGATATCCTGACGCACCTTCTCTTGCGCTTCGGCTGAGAGTGCCGCGGGCTCGCCCGTACCGCCTGGCGCCGCTGCCGCGCCAAGCGGTGGCACGGCCGGGCAGGGAGGCGCCGGGGCCGGCGAGCCCGCAGGGCCCGAGGCCGTCGCCGGCGCCGTAGGCGCCGCCGCGTTCACCAGCGCCCCGGAAGTTCGGAGCGCCTGAATCAAGACGTCGTCGGCGCCGGACTTCTTCAAGCCTTCCAGGAACTGATCGGTAGGCACGAAGTCGATTCCCCGCTCGTCCACGAGCAGGGCTACACGCTGAGAGTCGACGCCGCCGGCCACCAAGCCCTGGACCTGCCGCTCCGTGAGCCGTTTGGCGCCGGAGGAGCCCGGTCCGCCGGCCTGAAGCCGCGCGCCCCACGCCGCTGTGGCGATCGAGAGTAGAAGGATCGGCAGAGAAATCCGGCGCTTCATCCCGCACCCCGAATCTGACAATGAAAAGGAGAATGCTCCTCCGGGCCATCGGTCGGCTCAGGCGTCGCCCACTTCCGATCTTACGACCTCCCGACGGGCTGAGCAAGGCGCGGCGCTCGTGCAGGCCTCCCCAGGTCTATTCGTAGCGAAGGATTTCCACGGGTTTCAGCCGCGCAGCTCCCAGCGACGGATAGAGGGTGGCCAAAAAGCTGATCAGGAGCGCCGCCAGCGCGATCCAGAGGCCGTCCAGCGGCCGAGGGTGGAAGGGGACGAACGCCAGCGAATAGACGTCGGCCTGAAGATGAATGAGGTGATAGCGATTGCCCACCCACGATGCCGAATAGCCGAGCAAGAGCCCGAGCAGCGTGCCCACGCCACCGATCAGGAGACCGTGCAGTGTGAACAGAGCCCACACCTGGCGCTGGCGTGCGCCCATCGACATCAGCACGGCGATTTCGCGGTTCTTCTGCATCACTGTCATCGACAGGGTGATGAAGATGTTGAGCGCGGCCACCAAAACGATGAGACCGATGGTAAGAATGGTGACCAGACGTTCCAACTTGAGGGCGCTGAAGAGTGAACGGTTCTGCTCCTCCCAGGTGGTGGTGTCGAAGCCCGCGCCCGCCGCCTTGCGAATCGTCTCGGCCACCAAGTCGGCCTGGTAGATGTCGTCGATGCGGAATTCAATGAGCGAAGCCACGTCGGCGAGGTCGAAGAGCCGTTGCGCCGCGCTCAGATTGGTGAACGCCCAGCCCGAATCGAAGTCGTAGAAGCCGGAATCAAAGATGCCGACCACGTGAAAGTGCCGGAACTTGGGCACGACTTCGAGTGGCGTGAGGTATCCCTGCGGGCTGGTGACGAGAACGGTGCTGCCGACTCCCACGCCGAGCGAGTCGGCTAGGTCCTTGCCGACGATGACCGGGTCGGCGTCGGGAAAGGTCTGGCTCAGCCCCGCTAGCGATCCCGCGCTCAGGTGCTGGAGCAGATCGCCAACGCGCATTTCCCGCTCGGGATCCACGCCCTTCAGAACTACACCCTCGGAGCGGGAATGGCTGGACATTAAGACTTCTTCGTAGAGAGCCGGCGCGGCCGCCACAACGTGCGGGAGCTTGCCGAGGCGCGCGGCTACCTCTTCGTAGTGGGCAATGCCGTCGTTCTTGGTTCGAATCAGGTTGATGTTGGCGGTGGCGCCCACCAGACGGTTCTCCAGGTCCTCCCGGAAGCCGTTGTTGATGGCCAGCGCCACCACCAGCGCGCAGACGCCCGCCATCACCCCGACAATGGAAATGGCGGTGGCCACCGAGATCGCTGCCTGGCGCCGCTTGGCCTTCAGGTACCTGAGGGCGACGAAGAATTCGAAGCGCATCGCAGCTTCGATTATAGCTGTCAGATTGTGTGCCTGCGGTCGAATTGGCCCTCGAGACCCGAACATGAAATGACGGGCTCTGCGCCACAATCTGTGAAAGCGGGAATTGGCGCGCGTTTAAGGGCGCAGGCGCGTGAGCGCTCGCGGCAGGGCCGCCCAGTTCGAGAACCCCGGATTCGTCGCTTTCCCACAGCCCATCCCACTGAAACTAAATGGAAAAATAAACTGTCTCATTCGTCCCGTTTGTCCCCACGGCCCTCCGGAACCGTGCTAGGCTGGCCCTGGATTTGGTGGTCCGTCGTCAGTTGTCCGTCGCCACATACGCCTGGCGGAGGCACGTGGCTCGTGGTTCGTTGAACGTAGATCGTCGATCCACAAAACACGAGCGACGATCTACGAACCACGATCGTTGA
>DATJAQ010000125.1:0-42900 GCA_035516075.1 Terriglobia bacterium
AAGCGATTGTCGAGACCCTTCGCTTGCGCGACCATTTGGGTCCGCTGTCCGGGGTGTTCGTAGACTTGAATCTCGACGACGTGCAGTGCGTGCCTTTGAAAACCAGGGCATCGCGGCTTAAGGAGCTGTGCTTTCCGAAGACGGTGTTGGGCGCCGACTTTATCGTTTCGATGCCAAAGATGAAGACGCACCACTGGGTGGGAGCTACGCTTTCACTCAAGAACATGTTCGGGGTGGTGCCCGGGAGCTGCTATGGCTGGCCGAAGAACGTGCTGCACTGGGCCGGGATCAGCCGCTCCATTCTCGATATCAACGGAACGGTGCGGCCCGATTTTGCCATCGTGGACGGCATCGTCGGCATGGAGGGCAACGGCCCGATCCAAGGCACGCCCAAGGCCGCCGGGGTTCTCGTGTTGGGCGACGATCCTGTGGCGGTCGATGCCACCAGCGCCCGGGTGATGGGTCTGCTGCCGGAGCGCATGGACTATCTCGTCCGGGCGGGCACCTTGCTGGGGCACTTAAAGGAAGACAAAATCCGCCAGCTCGGCGAGAGCATCGCGGCGGTTCGAACGCCTTTCGAGGTGCTCGATGAGTTTCGCGAACTTCGGAGGGCTGGGAACCCTCAGGCAGGCCCGAACTAAAGCAGGAGGCGGCATCACGGTTCTACGGACTGCATCACGAGCGTTGCGGTCTGTGACGGCCCGCAGGTGAATTCGGGAGGTGGTGCGATTTCCGTTATCGGCTCTATGATTGTGCTCATCAAGCATGCCCATCACCAGGGGAATACCGGCCTCTCCGAATGGGGCGGCACCCCGGCCTCAGCGGCAGTTCCCCCGCATCGACGGCGGGCTGCCGGAAATGCCGCGAAGGCGGTAATATTCACAGCTTGTGAATAACCCGAGATCGCAACTTCCGCAGGCGACACATCACAACACCCGGCAGGACTCCGCGGTGGAACCCACCGGCACCAACGCCTCTTTGGATAAACGCCCCGCGGCTCGCGCCCCATCGCGCCCAGCCGCGCCCCGCTCGGGCGCCCGCCCATTCCTGCGGCCTTTCTCGTTTCCTGCACTGCTCGGCGCTTTGCTGGCGGGAGCGTCTTTCCTGGTGGCGCGCTTGAATCTTCCGGACCCGGATACCTGGTGGCACGTCGCGGTGGGCGAGCGCATTCTGGCCACCCGCCAGTGGCCCACGGCGGATATTTACTCATTTACAGCCCACGGCGCCCCGTGGATCGCCTACGAATGGCTGGGTGAAGTGCCGATGGCACTGGCTGCGCGCCTGGGCGGCGTGTCGGGCCTCACCGTGCTGCTGGTGGCGCTGTCGGCCACATTGATGGTGCTGCTCTATTATTTTTGCGCGCGCTCGTGCGGAAACACCAAGGCGGCGTTCGCCTCCTGTGCAGCCCTTCTGCCGCTGGCTACGGTCTCATTCCGTTTGCGGCCGCAATTATGCGGTTACATCTTCCTGCTGGCCGCGTTGATCTGCCTGGAGCGTTTCCGCCAAGGTCACGCCCGCTCACTCTGGCTGCTGCCACCCATCTTCGCCTTGTGGGTGAACACCCACGGCACTTTCGTTTTCGGACTGCTGGTGCTGGGCGCGTACTGGACGAGCGGCCTCACGAACCACAAGTGGGAGGGAGTCGAGACGCGCGCCTGGACACCCCCCGAGCGGCAGCAGCTCGCCGTCGTAGGTTTGCTCTCGGTGCTGGCGCTCCTGGCTACACCCTACGGAGCGCAGCTCGCCGCCTATCCGGTGAAAATGGCCGCCTCGCAGCCAGTAAACATCGGCAGTATCAACGAATGGCAGGCCATGCCGTTCAACCTGCTCCCGGGGAAGATGTTCCTGGGGTTTCTGGTGTTGTTTCTGATGGCGATGGTGACCCTGCGTCCAACCTTCCGCGCGGAGCAGCTTGGGCTGCTGTTCCTCGCGATTTACGCGGCCAGCGTGCACCGGCGGTTCCTGCCCTTCTTTATCATCATGTTTGCGCCGCTCCTCAGCAGTCTGCTCGCCCGGTGGGCGCCTCCCTACAACGCTGCCATTGATCCCTACGCGCTGAACGCCGTCCTCATCGCGCTTCTGGCGGTGGGGACGGTGTTGCTGTTCCCAACGCGCCGCGCAATCGACGCTGTGATTGCGGCCGACTATCCCCAACAAGCGGTCGACTACCTGCGCCGGAATCCGCCTCCTGGCCCCTTGTTCAACCAGTACGATTGGGGCGGTTATCTGATCTGGACGTTGGGCCCGCGGCAGAAGGTCTTCGTCGACGGTCGCAGCGACCTATACGAGTACTCCGGCGTCCTGCAGGATTCCCTTCGCATCGCCGATCTCGATTCCGATGCGCTGCCCCTGCTGGGCGTGTACGGCGTGCGCGCTTGCCTCATCGGGCGCAATTCGCCGCTGGCGACCCTGCTCAACTCCCAGGCGGACTGGAAGCGGACTTACTCGGACAACCTCAGCAGCGTGTTCGTTCGCGACGCTACAAGTACGGCGGCGCCTTGAGCGCACCGAAGCCGATCATGCCCACTCCCACCGATCGCACTCCAGGCACCAAGACGATCTTCGGGAAAGTGTTTTCGTTCCCCGTGATGCTCGGGATGTTCCTGGTGGCCGGCGCCGTGTTAACGTCCCGCTACCGGCTTCCCGATCCCGACCTGTGGAACCATATCGCAATTGGCAGGGAGATCCTGGCGACGCATACCTGGAGCAGCACGGATCACTATTCCTTTACCGCCAACGGCAATGAGTCGATGGTGTTTGAGTGGATGGGTTCGCTTGCCATAGCGCTGGCCGAGAGGGTTGCGGGTCTGAGGGGGCTTATGGGATTGCTGATGGGCCTCTCAGCGCTCCAGATTCTGCTGATCTACTACTGGGCCAACCAGCGCTGCCGCAACTCCAAGGCCGCCTTTGTGGCCTGTCTTCTTACTCTGCCGCTGGTAGCGGCTTTCTTTACCCTTCGGCCTCAGCTCATCGGCTTCAGTTTTCTGCTGATCACCCTCATCTGCCTGGAGCGGTTCCGGCAGGGCCATCACCGGGCGGTGTGGCTGCTGCCTCCGCTTTTTCTAGTCTGGGTCAACACCCATGGATCTTTTATGCTGGGCTTGCTCGCCGTCGGATTGTATTTCGCCAGCGGCCTCGTCGGTTTCCGATGGGGCGGGCTCACCGCTGTTCCCTGGACGCCGCACGAACGCCTCCGGCTCGAAGTGGTTTCACTGCTATCGATGCTGGCGCTCACCGTAACGCCCTACGGGACCCGGGTGGCAGGCGATACGCTCCATGTCCTTTTCAACGCGCCGATCGGCATGTCGAATATCACGGAGTACCAGCCGCTGGGCGCCACAGGCGCCGAGCTTCAAATCCTGCTGGTCCTCCTGTTGCCTTTTCTGCTCGCTCAGTTGGTCTACCGGCCGGTGTACAGGCTGGACGAGTTGGCGTTTCTCGTGGCGACGCTGTACGGCGCCTGCGTACACTCGCGGCTACTCTTCGTCTTTATGCTGGCTTTGATACCGCTGGCGGCAAAGCTCCTGGCTCGCTGGGTTCCGCCCTACGAGCCCGGGAAGGACCGCCCCGGGCTCAATCTGGCCATGATCGCGCTGCTCGGATTCGCCCTGTTCAGGATCTTCCCTTCCACCACCGAAATCCGGAAGGACGTGGCGGAGGAATTCCCGGCGCAGGCCGTGGCCTACCTGCGTCAGCACCCCATCAACGTCCCCATGCTGAACGACTACGGCTGGGGGGGTTACCTGAACTGGACTCTCCAGCCGGAGCACAAGGTCTTTATCGACGGGCGCAGCCAGCTCTACGAGGAAGCCGGCGTGTATGGCGATTACCTGCGGATCATGTCGGTTGACCCCCAAGTTCAGGTACTGATGCGCAAGTACAACCTCCAGGCTTGCCTGATCCTTCGCAACAGCCCCCTGGAGACGTTTCTGGCCGCTCAGCCGGACTGGCAAAGGGTTTATTCCGACAAACTGAGCGCTATTTTAGTTCGCCGGCCACTGGCAGTCTCCAATAGGTGACCCCGCGTCAGTTGAGACTAGCATTAAGCCCGTGGGAGGTGGTTGCCCCAACGCCCCAAGTCGTTTCAATATAGCAGGTTATCCTCGCTATACCGACTGGACCGCGAATTGCGGTAAAGTGCAGGGGTAGTCTTGGGAAGCGGGATCGCCTCAGGGAAGCGCCATGAATGGACCGGGTATTGCCGTAGTGGGTTGCGGTTATTGGGGCCAGAATCTTATTCGCAACTTCTGGGAGCTTGAAGCGGCCAGCCTTGCGATGGTCTGCGACGCCGACGCCAAGGTCTTGTCCAAAACGGTGCGGCGCTATCCGGCGGTCAAGCCGGCGCTGGAGTACGCTGCGGTTTTGCGCGACCCGGCCGTGGACGCGGTGGTGATCGCGACACCGGTTTCCACCCATTACGATTTCGCCTGCCGGGCGCTCGAAGCCGGCAAACACGTCCTGGTGGAGAAGCCGATGGCCCAGTCCACCGCCGAAGTGCTTGAGCTGATCGAACGCGCCGAGCGCCACCGCCGCAGGCTGATGGTGGATCACACCTTTCTATACACCGGGGCCGTGCGCCGCATGAAACAGCTCATCGACTCGGGCGAGATCGGCGAGATGCTCTACTTCGACTCCGTGCGCATCAACCTGGGCCTGGTACAAAGCGATAGCAACGTGCTGTGGGATCTCGGCCCGCACGACTTTTCCATTCTCGATCACCTTTGCGGAGCCGATCCCCGGGCGGTCTCCGCCACGGCGGTAAAGCACCTGGGCTGCCCCCATGAAGACGTCGCCTACGTCACGGTGCGCTTTGATTCCAGCCTGATCGCCCACTTCCACCTCAACTGGTTGTCACCTGTGAAAGTGCGCCTCACGCTGGTGGGCGGCAGCCGCAAAATGCTGGTGTATGACGACCTCGAGCCGAGCGAGAAGGTGAAGGTCTACGACCGTGGCATCACCGTAAACCAGGACCCCGAACGCCGCGCGAGGATGCTTACCGGTTACCGCAACGGCGACATGCTCGCGCCCCAATTGGACTCCACCGAGGCACTTCGCCTGATGGCGCGCGAATTCGTAAATTCGATTGTCGATGGCCGTCCGCCCATGACCAACGGGACTTCAGGCTATCGCGTGGTTCGCCTGCTCGAAGCGGCCCAGCGATCAATTGAGCTGAATGGCCGGGAGATCGAGCTCGGCAAGGCGGCGCTGCCCGTGATTCGCCCGCCCAGTCCGGTGGTGGTGATGGCGGACTAGTGAAGATTGCCAAATGAGAATGGCCGGGTTGAGTGACGCGTTGGCGCAAGGGCGGGGCTTCAGCCCCGACGAAAATCGCAGGTTCTTTAATGGGGCTATAGCCCCTGAACGGGCCGTCCAGAGCCTGGCAATCGCCACGTTGGCTTCAGCGGCTGAAGCCGGGTATCTGCGGTGGTCGTGGCGGCGGGGCTGAAGCCCCGCCCTCTTACGTGGCAACCCGGGTCACTTTTTTTGGTACTACTCGAGAGGGTTCGCCGAGAATACGCCGATGGAATATTGCCGCATCGCACCCGACGTGAAGCTGGGCGAGAACGTGAGCATTCACGCCTTTGTGAACCTCTACGGGTGCTCGATCGGCGACAACTCCAAGATCGGCACGTTTGTGGAGATTCAGAAGAACGCCAGTATCGGGAGGAACGTGAAGGTTTCGAGCCATACGTTCATTTGCGAGGGCGTGACCATCGAAGACGACGTGTTTATCGGCCACAACGTTTCCTTCATTAACGACCGGTATCCGCGCTCGACCGCGGCCGGCGGCCGGCTCCAAACCGAAGCAGACTGGCGGGTGGTGCCCACCCGGGTGAAGCGCGGGGCTTCCATCGGAACCAGCGCCACCATCCTGTGCGGCGTAACCGTGGGCGAAGAAGCGGTGGTGGGGGCCGGCAGCGTGGTGACGCACGATGTTCCAGACCACGCCATCGTGGCCGGGAATCCGGCGAGAGTTCTCAGAAAAATGGTGACAGTATGAAGGTTCCTTTCGTAGACCTCGGCGCCCAGCATCGCCAGGTTGAAGCTGAATTGCGGGCGGCGTTCGAGCGCGTGCTGGAACGGTCCTCCTTCATTCTAGGACCCGAGGTGGAGCGCTTCGAGTCGCAGTTTGCAGGGTACCTCAACGTTTCCCAGTGCGTGGCCTTGAATTCGGGGACCGCGGCTCTGCAACTGGTGCTCCAGGCCCTCGAGATCGGCCCGGGGCACGAAGTGATCACCGTTCCGAACACGTTTATCGCCACGGCGGAGGCCATCAGCGCGGTGGGCGCCCGGCCGGTGTTTGTGGATGTGGACCCGGTTTCGTACACCATGGACCCGGCGCTTGCGAAGCGCGCTATCACGCCGCGCACCCGGGCGCTTCTGCCCGTACACCTCTACGGACAGCCCGCCGATATGGACGCGCTTATCGAGATCGCGAGGAGGCGCCACCTCGCGGTGGTGGAAGACGCCTGCCAGGCCCACGGCGCGGAATACAACGGGCGCAAGGCCGGGAGCATAGGGACGGCGGGCTGCTTCAGCTTCTATCCCAGCAAAAATCTGGGGGCCTGCGGCGAAGGAGGGGCGGTGGCGACGAACGACCCCGCTCTGGCCGCCCGCATCCGCCTGCTGCGCAATCACGGCTCGGTGTCGAAGTACGAGCATCGTATTCCGGGCTACAATTTCCGCCTGGAGGGTTTGCAAGGGGCTTTCCTGGCGGCCAAACTGAAGTACCTCGATGAGTGGAACCAGCGCCGCCGCGTGGCAGCCAAAGCATACGACCGGCTGCTGGCGGGCTCCGAGGTGGCGACTCCGGTTGAGATGCCTTATGCCAAGCACGTTTACCACCTCTACGTCATTCAGTCGGATGACCGCGACGCCTTGCGGCAGCAACTCGCCGAGCGGGGCATCGAAACCGGCCTTCATTACCCGGTCCCCTTGCACTTGCAGGAGGCGTATCGTTCGCTCGGCCATCGCCTGGGCGATTTCCCGGTGTGCGAAAGCGCAGCCCAGCGCATGCTGTCGCTGCCTATGTATCCGCACCTCCCGGATGAGGCCGTTCACTACGTAGCAGGCGCCATTCAGGACGCGCTGAGCAACGTAGCCGCCTGAGCGCCCAGGGGCACCACCGGAAAGCGGCGCTGGCGTGCCGCCAAAACTATTTTTATAGTTATTCGGGCGGACAACGCACCATTCCGTGTTGCGGGGCGGCGGGTAGGGCACAAAAGAGGTTCCGTTAGGGGCTGGAGGCGAGACCGGGACTCGCGCCAGGCGGCCCGTAGAGCGACGCGCGGAGGCGGGATGCCACCCCTACACCCGCCAAGCGTGTACACGCCGTGGCACCCCTGTGACACGCTTGTACGGGGCTATCCTGGAGCGTCAGGACGGCCAAAAGCGGCATCAGCCGTCGTTTTGGGCGCCGCCGGGGGCTAACGAGGGTCGCCAAACGCCCAGCGTATCCGGGCGGGAGCGCCAGCGACCGATAAAGTATGGCCCAGGATCTCATCATCGTCGGCGCCGGAGGAAGCTCCCGCGAGATCGCGGAGGTCGTCGGCGCGATCAATGACAGGGAGTTGCGATGGAACTTGCTGGGTTTTCTCGACGATGATCCATCGAAGCACGGTAAGACCATCGATGGTCTTCCAGTATTAGGCCCCATCTCCACTGCTCGTGAACGCGCTTCCTGCCAATTCATTGTTGGAGTCGCCAGTTCGCGCGACCCGGGGGCGCGGAGGCGCATCGTCGAGTCACTTGGACTCGATATCGGGCGCTTCGCCACCATCATTCATCCCTCGGCTTCGGTCTCGAAATCCGCTCGAGTTGGCGGCGGCACCGCCATCCTGCAAAACGTTGTTGTGACTTCGGCGTCTACCGTCGGAAATCACGTGATCATCTCGCAAGGAGCCTGCCTGGCCCATGACGATGTTATCGGCGACTTCGTCACCGTGGCGCCGGCAGCGGTGATCAGTGGTGCGGTTAACGTGCAGCGTGGAAGTTACGTGGGCGCGGGAAGCACGATCAGGCAGGGACTTACGATCGGCGAAAATGCGCTCATCGGACTGGGTTCCGTTGTCGTCATGGACGTTGCATCGAACATAACCGTGATGGGCAACCCCGCTCGCGCCCTGCCGAGCTTGCGTAGAGCGTAGCGGTTGGCGAACCCAGGCTGAGAATGTCGTCCGGAATGCTCGAGTGTCGAGACGCCAGCGCGACGACAGTCTGATAATCGCCGGGGCCGCACGGCACCCCGGCGACGACGAAGTTGCGTTGGGTGACGGCGAAAAGCTCGGCGGAGGTCAGATGGACGGATTTCACTCCAATTCGGGGGCCACCCCCTTCCTTGGCGGGGCGACTCCTAGCGGCGGGCGCCTCTGGAAGATTCATCATATCGGCGCGGCTGTGCGCGACTTGCAGAAGGCAGTCGAGACGTACCGCGATTTATTTGGTTACGCCCTGGATTCAGGGCCGTTCGTCGACGAAGTTCAGGGAGTCGAAGTATGCCTCCTTCGGTTAGGCAGTTCGCCTCAGATTATGCTTGAATTGGTGAGTCCCATAGGCACGCCCTCGCCGATTGACACCATCCTCAAGAAACGGAACACCGCGTATCATGTGTGCTACGAAGTCGACGACATAGGCAGTGTGATCTCTGAGTTCCGGCGCAAGGGCTGCATCATGGTGGCAGAGCCGGTACCGGCCGCGGCTTTCGGCGGGCGACGCATTGCCTGGCTCTACACGCCGACGAACCAACTCGTGGAGATATTGGAGCGCCAGAACGGTGAGTGACTTTCACTCAAGTGCCGCGCAGGACCTGCGAGCCGACATTGACGCCGCCATTTCGGCGGGCCACCCCCAGAAAGCGTTTGGCCTGCTCAGCGGCTTATGGAGACAAGCCCCGGGTCCAAGCACGGCCGGTTTCGTGCTTTCCCGCTTCGAGCGGCTCCACGAACATGTGTCGCCGACGCCGTGCCGGCTTGCCCTGCTGCGATCTTGCACTCTCGAACCCGTGGTACCACTTCTACGCGCGGGAGCGGCTACGTGGCGGTTGGATTTGGAAGTTCTGGTCGGCGGCTTCAACACCTACGCGCAAGAACTGCTGGACGGCGCGAGCGCCCTTTATGCCTATGATCCGGCCATCGTCATACTGGCGGTTCAAGCCCAAGACGTTGCACCCGACCTTTGGACGAACTTCGCAGACTTGGAACCGGCCGAGGTCAACGCGGCCATTCGCCGTGTGCTTGACAGTTTTCAGCGCTGGGTCGGGGCGCTCCGATCCCGGAGCCGCGCTCATCTCGTCTTGCAGACCCTGGAGATACCGGAAATCGTCCGGTACGGAATCTATGACGCTCAATGCGGAAACGGACAGGCCGAGGCCGTCCGGTCAATCAATCGGGGCTTGGCCGACTTGGCCCGCGAGCGGAGCGGCGTGTACCTGCTCGATTACGACGCCCTGGTCGGCCGGTACGGGCGGCTCCGCTGGCGTGACGAGAGGAAGTGGCTCGCCTACCGTATGCCGGTTTCCGCCGAATGCCTGCCCTTTCTTGCCCACGAGTACTTGCGGTTCGTGGTGGCGCTCACGGGGAAGGGCTGCAAGGCTTTAGTGGTCGATCTCGATAACACACTCTGGGGAGGAGTCATCGGCGAAGATGGCATGGAGGCGCTGGAAATTGGCCCGAATTACCCTGGAGCCGCGTACCTGGAGCTTCAGCGGGCTGTCTTGGACCTTTACCGCCGCGGCGTGCTTCTGGCCGTCTGCAGCAGGAATAACGAAAGCGACGCCCTGGAGGTCCTTGAACACCACCCGCAGATGCTGCTCCGGCCTCATCATTTCGCTTCGCTGCGGATCAATTGGGACGACAAGGCGCGAAACCTCCGCGAGATCGCCGCAGAGCTGAATATTGGCACGGATGCCCTCGCGTTCCTGGACGACAGCCCGACTGAAAGGGCTTGGGTTCAAAACCAGATTCCCGACGTCACCGTCATCGAACTGCCCCGCGACCCCATGGATTACGCGCGGGCGCTGCGGGACAGCCCGGTATTCGATCGAGTAGCTCTCACGGATGAGGACCGTGACAGATGCCGCTACTATGCAGACGAGCGACTCCGCAGGAATCTCCAGGAAGAAGCCGGCTCGCTCGAAGATTTCCAGAAATCGCTCGAGACGCGGGCCCAGGTCGCATTCGTTTCACCGGCCGCCGCGGGTCGTGTGGCGCAGCTCACGCAGAAAACAAATCAATTCAATCTCACCACGCGCCGGTACAGCGAACAGCAGATTCTCGAAATGGCGAATGATTCCAGTTTCCGCGTCTATTCCATCCGGGCCGCAGACTGTTTCGGAGACAGCGGCATTGTGGGCGCCGCGATTACGCGCTTTGACGGTGAGGGCTGCGAAATTGAGGAGTTTCTCTTGAGCTGCAGAGTGCTCTCGCGGGGTTTAGAGACCAGCCTCCTGGCCGTTCTCGCTGAAAACGCTCGGTCAGCGGGGCTCCGGAAGCTGGTCGGATGGTTCCTTCCGACGAAGAAGAACATAGTTGCGCGGGAGTTCTATGCCCAGCACGGATTCACGCGCGTGCTCGAAGAGGGAGGCGCATCCTGCTGGCAATTCGATCTGCAGACTGCGACCATCGCCTCACCGCCGTGGATTAAGCTTGAGTTTTGAGAGACGATGATGGACGCTGTATTCGTGAAAGTTCAAGGGGTCGTCGCGGACCTTTTCGGGATTCCGGTCAACGAGATCGCTCCAAACTCCTCCCCCGAAACGATAGAGGCCTGGGACTCCTTACAGCACCTCAACCTTGCTCTTTCTCTCGAACAGACCTTCGGGATGAGGTTTTCGCCGGACGAGCTTGAGCGCATGATTTCGGTCGGGTCGATCGTGGCCTTGCTCGAAAGCAAGCTGGCTAACGTTGAAGCCAGCGTCGATATCGCGGACGCAAGCCCGGTTTAGACGAATTTCATGGGTAGGATTAAGCTGGACAACATGAACACTTCAAGTCGTGGTTCTTTCGTGGGGCCTCTCGCAAGCACGATGGTGCTGGGGTTTAATGGGGCCAATAATCTCCCCGCGCTGCGCGAGAGTTTCGGTAGCGTCGCCGCCGCGACGTCCGCGCGCGTGCCGCGTACGTTACGAGGAGAGTAGGAACGAGCAATGCCAGTCGTCACCGTCATCATCCCATGCTACGACGAGGAAGGGAATATTCCCGGTCTATACGGGAGGCTGTCGGCGGTTGCGTCGCAGTCGCCACGGTACGAGTTCGAGTTTCTGTTTGTGGATGACGGCTCACAAGACGCCACGCCGGAAGCCCTGGCCGCCCTTCGTGCCCGCGACCCGAGGGTGAAAGCAGTGCGCTTTTCGCGTAACTTCGGCTCGCACGCGGCCTGTCTCGCCGGTATGAAAGAAGCGCACGGCGAGGCGATGGTGATCCTGGCCGCCGACCTGCAAGACCCACCCGAGTTAATCCCTGAGATGCTGGCCAAAATGGAGGCGGGCGCGGACATCGTGTTCGCCGTGCGGGACCAGCGCGAAGACCCCTGGCTGACCGTGAAGTTGGCGAACCTGTACCACCGGTTGATGCGCCGCTACGCTATTTCGAACTGGCCCCTCCAGGGGGCTGATGTGGTGATGTTCCGCCGGCCGGTCCGCGACCTCATCATACGTTGGAAGCAAAGGAATACTTCGATTTTCGCCCAGATGCTGTGGGCCGGATTCAGGCAGGCCACCGTTACCTACCGGAAGGAGCGCCGGCGCGCTGGCGTCTCCAAGTGGACGCTGGCGAAAAAGGTGAAGCTTTTCGTCGATTCGTTTGTCTCCTTCTCCTTTACACCGGTCCGCCTGATCTCTTACAGCGGCATGGTGCTTGCCGCGCTCGGGTTTGCTTACGCGATTTTCGTGATTCTCAACCGGTTGTACTACGGGACACCGATCCCCGGATGGTCATCGATTATGGTGGTCGTCCTCTTCGTGTCAGGCGTCCAGTTACTGATGTTGGGCGTCATCGGCGAGTACCTCTGGCGGGTGGCAGACCAAATCCGCGGCGCGCCACAGTTCGTGGTCCAGTCCCGGATGGGCATTGGCTTTTCGCGGGAGGGAGCGGAGCTGAAACCCTGGCGAGCAGCGGGTTCTGGGGCCGCGGAACGGACCAGGATGCCCAGCGGGGCACCGCCGAACCGTATCGCCGGGTCCCGCATTCTCGTGACGGGTGGCGCCGGCTTCATCGGCAGCACGATTGCGGACCAACTGCTTGAAGCGGGCGCGGCGGAGGTTCGGATCCTCGACAATTTCGTACGCGGCACGCGCGCGAATCTCGCCCATGCCCAGGATTCGGGCAGACTGACCGTCGTCGAAGGTGACGTGCGCAACCCGGCTTTGGTGGACGAGCTAACAGACGGTGTCGACTACGTTTTTCACGAGGCCGCGCTACGCATCACTCGCTGCGCTGAGGCTCCTCGCGAAGCGGTCACGGTGCTCATCGACGGTACCTTGAACGTGCTCGAGGCGGCCGTGCGTCACCGGGTAAAAAAGGTAGTAGCGGCCTCTTCGGCCTCCGTCTACGGTGAGCCTTCTTACCTGCCGATGGATGAGGGCCACCCCTTGAACAATCGCACTTCCTATGGCGCAGGAAAGATCGCCAACGAGCAGATGTTGCGATCCTACTACGAAATGTACCGGCTGCCGTACGTGGCCTTCCGCTACTTCAACGTCTACGGTCCGCGCATGGACCTGGAAGGAGTCTACACGGAGGTGCTCATCCGCTGGCTGGATGCTATCGACAAGGGTGTGCCACCCCGCATTTTTGGCGACGGCAGCCAGTCCATGGACTTTGTCTACGTCGGCGACGTGGCGCGAGCAAACCTGCTGGCCCTCGAAAATGACGTCACTGACGAGGTTTTCAACGTCGGTACCGGTGTACAAACGAGCCTCAGCGAGCTTTGCGATTTGCTGCTGCATTTGACGGGCTCGTCCGGCCGACCGGAGTACGCCGAGGCGCGCAAGGTGGCTAATATCAGGGCTCGACGCGCAGCCGTGGAAAAGGCCGAAAGGCTGCTTGGTTTCCGGGCCCAGGTGGATCTGGAAACGGGTCTTCGCGAGTTGATTCTCTGGCGCGCCGCCGTGAAGGCGGATCGCGAGCAGCCGGTGGGGAGCAAAGCGTGAGCGCCAGCGTCCAAGCCGCAACGCGAAACATTCCGGTGGCCCGGCCTTACGTGGGACGCCAGGAGGAAGAGGCCGTCGCGCGGGTGCTAAGTTCGGGCTGGCTCACTCAGGGCCCTCGTGTGGCTGAGTTTGAGAGGCGGTTCGCGGAGTACGTGGGCGCCCGCGAGGCTGTGGCGGTATCGTCCTGCACCGCCGCGCTGCACCTGGCACTGGCGTCCCTGCGGGTGCGTCCCGGCGACGAGGTGATCTGCCCCAGCCTCTCCTTCATCGCTTCAGCCAATGCGATTGTCCACGCCGGCGCCACACCGGTCTTTGCGGACATCGATCCGCGGACCTACAACCTCGACCCGGCGCGCGTGGAAGAAGCTGTCACATCGCGCACGCGTGCGATTCTCGCGGTGCACCAGGTGGGAATGCCGGCTGCCCTGGGCGAGATGCTCGAGATCGCCGGGCGGCATCAGATCCCCGTGATCGAAGACGCAGCCTGCGCGGTGGGTGCGGAATACCAGGGGCGGCGCATCGGCGCACCCCACGGCGCGCTGGCCTGCTTCAGCTTTCATCCGCGCAAGGTGCTGACCACCGGCGAAGGCGGCATGATCACGAGCAGCGACGGCGATTGGGCCGCGCGCCTGCGCCGCATGCGCCAGCACGCCATGAGCGTTTCGGACGCGGTCCGGCATACGGCAGGCCGCGTGGTGGTGGAAACCTACGACGAGGTCGGCTACAACTACCGCATGACAGACATTCAGGCTGCGGTGGGGATTGTCCAGCTTCAGCGGCTGGATGATCTGTTGGCCCGGCGCCGCTACTTAGCCGGGCGCTATTCGGAAGCACTCGCGCCGATGGGATGGCTCGCTCCGCCCGCCGAAGCCGCGGGCTGCAGTTCCAACTTTCAGTCGTACATGGTTCGCCTGCGGGACCGCGCTCCGGTCAGGCGGGACGCACTGATGAAAATTCTGCTGGAGCGCGGCATCTCCACGCGGCGCGGCGTGATGGCCATTCATCGCGAGCTACCCTATCGAGACGCGCGCTGGGACGCGCTGCTGCCCGAAACGAACGCCGCCGCCAATGAGACCATCATTCTGCCGCTCTACCATCAGATGACGGAAGAAGACCAGGACTACGTCATTGAGTGCATCCACCACGCTGGTGCCGATCCTCGAAACTAGCCCGCCGCAAAGTCCGGACCGCTTCCGCGCCTGGAAGTGGCTGGCGCGTATCGTGGCGCTCGGTGCGGTAGTGGCGCTGGTGGCCACTCACGTCAACCCGGGCGATCTGGCCCGCGCCTTCGCCCGCATGACGCCCGCCTCACTGGCCCTGGTTGTGGGCGTGCTGAGCCCCCTGGCGATCTGGCTACGGTCGGCGCGGTGGCGCTACCTGCTGGCGGACGGACACCGGCTGCCGGTCCGAGCCTACGCCGGAGCCTACTTGATCGGCACGCTGGCTAACTCACTTTTGCTCGGAAGGCTCGGAGACCTCGTCAAGGCACGCGCGATTTGCGACGCTCACCTGGACTACGGCCGCTCGCTGGCGGTGGTGGTGATCGACCGCCTGCTGGAGGGAGTGGCCCTGGTAGCGATCTTCGCGGGTGTGCTGCTGGTGTCGCCACTGCCAGCGTGGACACACCGGCTGGCCTGGCTGGCGGGCGCGGCGTGCGTGGGGCTTCTGGCGCTGATGCGTTCTGTGATCGGGCGGAGCGACCACGTGTTGAGGCTGATGGCGCCGCTCTCCAAGCGGCTCCCGGACTGGCTCGGCGACCGCTTGGAGCGCCTGACCGGACAAGTCGTGGCGGGCTGCGAGGCGCTGGGCGACTTGCGGCGCATTTTGGGCGCGGTGCTACTCGGGTTCGCAGTGTGGGCGGTGGAAATCGCGTCGGTGACGGTGTTTCTGAAGGCGTTCGCCATACCGGCACCGTGGCTGATGGCTGCCCCGGTCCTCGTTGTGGTTTTGAATCTCGGTATGTTAGTACCCGTATCCCCTGGGTCTGTAGGCGTTTATCAATTAATGTGCGCCTTTGGCCTGTCCCTGTGGGGCGTAAGCCGCGAGGCCGGCCTTGCGCTCGGCGTCGTGATGCAAACGGTGCTGTTCGTGCCCCTCTACCTAGCAGGTTTGGCGGCGCTCTCCGTTCAGAAATGGAGCCGACACAACCGCTGAAGCTTGCCGGTTTGGAAGCGAGGAAGCGCGGGGCGCAGGTCAGGTTGCGAGTTAAGCCGGCGCCGCGAACGCCAGACGATGATCAACACGGGACCTATCGCCGGATTGACGGCACCAACACCTGAGGAGGCCGAACCGGGCGGGACCTCGGCCCTGGGCCCGAGACCGCCCGGCAGCACACCGACAACTGAACAAAACAACTCTAATTCAAGCAGTCACAGACTTATCGACCTTCATAAACTGGCCTTCTCCTTCCCCGCCCTTTTGGGCGCGTTGCTAGTGGGCGCAATCTGTTTCGCGATGAGGATTTTCAAGCTCGACCCCGACGTGTGGTGGCACTTGAAGGTGGGCGCGACCATCCTCGAGACGCACCAAGTGCCCACCGCCGACCCCTATTCGTTCACCGTGCACGGCGCGCCGTGGATCGCCTACGAGTGGCTGGGCGACGTGATGATGGCCGCCGCACATCGCGCGGCCGGAGAACAGGGCCTGCTCGCCCTCGACATGATCGTGGGCTCTGCTATCCTGCTGGCGCTCTATTACTTATGCTCGGAACGCTGCGGCAACTCGAAGGCGGCGTTCGTCGCGTGTGTGGCCGTGTTGCCGCTGGCCGCCGTGTCTTTCAGCCTGCGCCCACAGATGTTCGGCTATCTGTTTCTAGTGATTACACTTATCGCGCTGGAGCGCTTCCGCCAGGGCAAGCCGCGCAGCCTCTGGCTGCTGCCGCCGCTTTTCCTGGTATGGGTTAACAGTCACGGATCGTTTGTGATAGGGCTCGCCGCGATGGGCGTTTACTGGGCGAGTGGGTTGGTTGAATTTCAGGCCGGAGGAGTGGGGGCCCGCCGGTGGTCGCCGGCGCAGCGCATCCGCTTGGAACTTGTTGCCCTGCTTTGCCTTATCGCCCTGACGGTCACGCCGTATGGCACCCGCCTAGCCGCCTACCCGATCGACATGGCGCTCGGCCAGCCGCTGAACGTGGCTAATATCCAAGAGTGGGCCTCCATGCCGTTCGACACAACGTTCGGTAAACTGTTCCTGGGGTTAGTTATAGCGTTCATCGTGGCCCAGATCGCTTTGCGCCCGATATGGCGCCTTGAGGAACTGGCGCTGCTGTTTGCCGGTATTTTCATGGCAGCCATGCACGCCCGGTTTGTGCTGGTGTTTGTGCCCTTTTTCGCCCCAATCCTAGCCACTCTACTGGCCCGCTGGGTGCCGCCCTACAATCGCCCCAAGGACCAATATCTGTTGAACTTAGCGCTCATGGCCTTGATCGTTCTGGGCTTGGTGAAGTTCTTCCCCTCGCGCCCTGCGCTCGACAGCGCCGTGGAAGCTGTGTTTCCGGTGGACGCCGTCCGCTTCATGCGCCAGCATCCTGTTGATGGGCCTATGTTTAACCAGTACGGGTTCGGCGGCTACCTCATTTGGCAGCTCGGCCCCGAGCACCGCGTTTTTATCGACGGCCGGGGCGACATTTACGAGCGCGCCGGGGTAATGGCAGACTACCTGCGCGCGGCTTACGTCGAACCTGGCGCCTTAGCCGTGCTTCGGAGCTACGGCATTAAGTCCTGTCTTTTGTTGAAGGATGAGCCGCTTTCCACCCTGCTAGCAGCATCCCCGGACTGGCAGCAGGTTTACTCCGACAAGCTCAGCGGGCTCTTCGTACGCCGCAACCCGCCGCCCGTGGCACATCCATGAATGCGCCCCAATCTATCAGCCTCGACACCCCGCCCCGCGCCCGCCGCGCCGGACGTGTCCTGCGGCAAGTCTTTTCTTTTCAAGTATTCTTAGGAGCGTTGCTGGTAGCGGCGGTGTTCCTGAACCTGTGGGTGCGTCTGGCCGGCACGGCCGCCGCACCTACCGGCGAGGCCCATGCAACCTTCGTCGAGGGCGACACCTTTTGGCACATCGCGGCCGGCGACCGCATCCTGGCCACTCACACTTGGCCCACCACCAACTACTACTCCTTCACCGCGCCGCTAAGTCCTTGGCTGGCATACGAATGGCTGGGCGAGGTGGTGATGGCCGAGGCCTCGCACCTGGGTGGCCCTCGGGTTCTGCTGGGCCTACTTTTCGGCCTGATTTCCCTAATTCTGCTGGGCGTTTACTACTACGCCTGGCTGCGCAGTGGCAACGCCAAGGCCGCCTTCGTGGCCTGCGCCATCGTATTACCCCTTTTGGCTGTGTGCTTTAGTCTGCGCCCGCAGCTCCTGGGCTATACCTTTCTGCTGGCCACGCTCATCCCGCTCGAGCGCTACCGCCAAGGCCGCCGAGCCTCACTTTGGATCCTGCCCCTGGTGTTCGTCCTGTGGGCTAACACACATGGCACGTTTGCTTTAGGGCTGATGGCGATCGGCGTTTACGCGGCCGCCGGCCTGAGAGGCTTCCGCATCGGCGGCCTCGAAGCCGTCCGTTGGACGCGCGCGCAGCTCGGCCACCTCACCGCGGTGGGCGTGCTTTCGGTGCTGGCGCTTCTCGCTAACCCATACGGCATCAATCTCCTACGTTATGAGATCGGCGCCGCTTCGCAGCCCGTCAACATGGCCTATTTCCAGGAATGGCAGCCGCTCGACTTTAATGAGTCCTTCGGGCAGTGGTTTCTGGTGCTGCTGCTGGCCTTCGCCCTGGCCGCCGTACTGGGCCGCCTGTCGCTCCGCGCTGACGAGTTAACCATTGTTCTTGTAGCTGTTTACCTGGCATGCGTGCACCAGCGCCTGGTGGTGTTTTTCGCCATCGTGATCGCACCCCCGCTGGCCACCCTGTTGGCCCGCTGGATGGAGCCCGTAGATTCGGCTAAAGACCTCCCATTATTGAACTTATCCTTAATCGTACTGTTCGGGGCGGCGGTGGTGGCCTGCTTCCCTTCGAATGCCCGGCTCGCGAATCTGATCGAGCGCAACCAGCCGGTGCGCGCGCTTGCCTACCTGCGCCAGCACCCTATTGACGGGCCTATCTTTAACGACAATTTCTGGGGCGGCTACCTAATCTGGGCGGATCCCGGCCGGAGAGTGTTCATCGACGGCCGCTGCGACGCCTACGAGCCCTCCGGAGTGCTTGGTAACTACATCAAAATCATAGCGTTGGACCGTCAGGCCCTGCCCCTCCTCGACCACTATGGCGTCCGCGCCTGCCTCATCCAGCGCAGCGCTCCCCTTTGCACCCTGCTCGACGCCAGCGTGCAGTGGCGGCGCGCCTATCAGGACGACCTTAGCGTAGTCTATGTAAAGGACTTAGCAGCGCCAGGCGCAGTCGCCTCGGCCGCAGGGCGCGCCGGGCCGGCGGGGCGCTGGAACCATGCACCGTAAGCGCGTAGAACGGGCCGTTCTTGGTATGCAAGTTGTTGATAGTCGAAGTTGACACTTTTTGAAAAGTGTAGTGAAATTGGACATTCGAGCGCCAAAAGGGGGATATTTCGGGCTTCAAACGAACACTTTTCTTGGACACGACGATGACTTTTTCCCAGAATTCCGGGGCCGATTGCTAATCGACGATGGCCGAATTATTGGCGAAGATCTGCCGCCACGCATTCATGAACTTCGGCGGCAGTCAATCAGCAATCAGCGATCGGCATGCAGCAATCGTAATCGAGTCCATGAGCCAAGCGCCCATATTCCTTTCGGTGGTGCTGCCGGCCTACAACCAGGCGCCCGTGATCGAGGAAGTGGTCCTCAGCCACATCGACGCCCTCAACGGCCTCGGACCTGCGGTCATGGCATGGGAGATCGTCTGCGTTGACGACGCCAGCACGGACTCCACGCGGGCCGTGCTCGATCGCCTGTCGCGCGCCCTCAACGAGGTGCGCGTGGTGCGCCACCCGGCCAACCTCGGCATTGTCGACTCCTTTGCCACCGGCTTTGCTGCCGCCCGCGGCACGCACATCTACGCCGCCGGCGCGGACGGGCAGTGGCCGGCCTCGAACCTGCGCAGAATGTTTCCCGCCCTCGAGGCCGGGGCCGGTCTCGTGGTGGGCGTGCGGCCGAATCGCAAGCGCGTGTTTAACCTGAAGCGGCGCCTCGTGTCGTTTGCGTTCAACCTCTCCACGCGGCTGCTCTTCGGTGTGGACACCATGGACGCGGGCAGCATCAAGCTGGGCGTGCGCGACGTGTTTCGCTTCAACCTGATTTCGCGCGGCCCCTTCGTGGAGGCCGAGCGCATTATCCAGACCTTGCGCGCCGGCTACAAGGTGTATTCTGTGCCGGTTGACTTCAACGCGCGCCGCACCGGCCTCGACGCGAACACCCACTGGGCAAACGTGATCGCCGGTGCCCGAGACTGCCTGAAGTGCGCTGTGGCCTACGGGTTTAAGCGGCGGCCGGCCGCCAACCTCAACCCGCAGGCAGAGAGACACGAAGAAACAGAATGACCGTCGGCAATCGACAACCGGCCCCCAGCCTTCGGCGTTCAGCCGTCCGGATTCAGCCATCGGCCATCGTTAATCGGAAATCGGAAGTTCGCCGCCTTCGTGGGTCACTCCTCAAATCGCCCCGAGCCGCGCGAACCTGATTCGTCATGGGTGGTTCAGGCTTGTGTCGTACACCGCTTCAGACCTGCGCGCCGTGGGGGCCGGATTCGTGCTGTTCGGCCTTTTCGCCTTTGCGCCCGGATACACATTCGGATGGCTGTCGAATGCGCTCCAATTCCGCGAGCGCCGGCTGATCACCCGGCTTACAGCCTCCGTGCCGCTTTCTGTCGGACTCGCGCCGGTCCTCACCTACTATCTCTGGCGCTGGTGGCTGCCCCTCGTCTGGATAGCCTGCGCTGTGTGGGGAGCGGCTTGCGTCACTTTGCTAATCCGCGACTTTCGCGCGAATCGGCTGCAGCTCTCGCGAGCCGGACGCTCGGTGCTGGCCATCGCGGCGGGTTGGTTGGCGCTCGCCACGCTTACGCTGGTCGATCTGCAGATCGGCAATCGGCTCTACTTCAATTTCGTCTCCTACGATTACTCCACCCGCGCCGCGTTCATCGCAGCGCTGTCGCGCGGCGGAATGCCGCCGCACAATCCGTATTTCTTTGCCGGCCAGCCTGCGCCGTTACGTTACCACTATTTCTGGCTCATCCCCTGTAGCCTCGTCGATCAGCTCGGCGGCACGCTGGTGAGCGCGCGCCAGAGCCTGATGGCAGGCACGCTGTGGTCCGGCCTGGGCCTGCTCGCCATCGTCGCGCTCTATCTGCGGTTCTTTCAAAGTAAGGGTGGCAATCGCATCGAACGCCGCACCCTCATCGCGGTGGCCCTGCTCGGGATCACCGGCCTCGACATTCTGCCCGTCCTGCTGATCGACTATTCCTCCCGCATCGTGCTGCCCTGCATCGAGTACTGGAACAACCAGATCGACGCCTGGATCACCACCGCGCTCTGGGAGCCGCACCACCTGGCGGCGCTTGTGGCCGGCCTCACCGGTTTCCTGCTCACGTGGGACGCGGCGCGCCAGCCGAAGCCGCGCCTCGCCATCGCCGGCGTCATCGGCGGCGGCTTGGCATTGGCCTCCTCCGTCGGAGTGTCGATCTACGTCGGCGGCACTCTGGCGGCGGGCTGTGCGGCCTGGCTGTTGATCGTGGTTTTGAAGCGCTCCTGGCGGCAAGCGGTGGTGTTTTGCGCTTCCGGAATCATCGCGGCAGCGCTCGCGCTTCCTTTCCTCGCTCAGGTCGCCCAAGGGACCGGACCCTCCGAGGCTTCCGCGGCGACCTCGCTCCTGAAGCTCGCGGTGCGCAGCTTCACGCTAGTGGATAACGTCGTGCATCCCAGCAGCGCGGCGGGCACTGCGGCGCTGAACCTCGCCTTCCTGCCGCTGAATTACTTCCTCGAGTTCGGATTCTTCTTTGTGGTGGCGTGCCTCGCCGTGCGCCGGTTCCGGCGGCGCGGCTTCGAGGGCCCGGCGGATGGGTGCGCCGCCGCGCTGGCCGCCACTTCCCTGCTGCTGTGCACCTTTTTGAGCTCGACGGTGATCTCCAGCAACGACCTGGGATGGCGCAGCGCGCTCCTGCTGCAATTCATCCTGCTACTGTGGGCGGCGGAAATGTGGGATGACGGCGTGCTCGGTTTGGCGGCGCCGCGCGCCGGCCGAAGCGCGGCCAGCGCCAGGGCAGCGCCGCGCCTGGTGGCGGTAGCCCTGGTGCTGGGAGCGCTCGGATCGTGCTACGAAGTCTGCATGGAACGCGCCTTCCCCATTCTGGCGGATTCGTTCGCCGTGCAGCGCTACTCCATTCTGGCGCTCGACCGCCAGCTCGGCCGCCGCACCTTCGAGCTGCGGCGAGCATACGAACTTCTGGCTCGCACCTTGCCCGCGAACGCAACCGTGCAGCACAATCCGGAAGAGGGCATCGGGAACATTCCGGCCGGCTTGTATTCCGACCGACAAATGGTGGCCGACATCGGCAATTGCGGCACCGTGTTCGGCGGCAGCGAGAAGTTCTGCGACGAGGTAATCCTGCCGCGTCTCAAGCGCCTCTTCGACGGGCGTCAACCGGTGACCGCCGCCGAGGTGGCGAGCACCTGCCGCGACTTCTCCATCAGCGCTCTGGTGTTCAAAGACACCGATCCCGTTTGGGCAAACAAATCGAGCTGGATCTGGAAAGCGCAGCCCTTGTTGAGCAACGATTTTGTGAGGGTGATCCGCTGCGGCGGGAATTAGGTGCGGGGTGTCGGGTGTTGGGGCTCAGGTGCGAGGTGTTAGGGATTGGGGATTTCAGATTTCAGATTTTGGATTTGAGCTCTCAGGATTTGGATTTTAGATTTCTGACTCCTGACTCCTGGCTCCTGACTCCTGCTTTTGAGTTTCGTATGACCCAAAGTCTAAATCGCGCCGCCTGGTTCCAAAGGCTGACGAACCACATTCCGCCCGGCCAGTTCGGGCGCTACCTGGCGGTGGGCGTGTGCAACACCGTATTTGGATACGGGACGTATGCGCTGCTTACGGCCACGCTGGCCCGCGTGGTGCCCCACAGTTACATTTTCGCCAGCATCATAGCGGCCCCGCTGAACATCACGTTCTCCTACCTCGGCTACAAGTGGTTCGTGTTCAAAACCCACGGCAATTACCTGCGCGAATGGACGCGCTGCATCGTGGTGTACGGCAGCTCGATGGCCCTCGGCGTCGTCCTGCTGCCGCCGGTGGTTCTCCTCATCCGGTGGAGCAGCGGGCTCGACCGTTCCGCACCCTACATCGGCGGCGCCGTGACGATGGGCTTCGGCGTCATTTACAGCTTCCTCGGCCACAAGAACTTCTCCTTCCGGCCGCGGGCGTGAAGCTGCCCCGCAGTGATGATTATCAAGCCCTAACCCAAAGACGCCTTAACACAGAGACCACGGAGATTTCACCGAGGCCGCAGAGACTCTCAGTGGTCTCTGTGCTTGATCTTTGTCCGGCATACAGACCTCAGTGAACTCTGTGTTAAGTCTTTGCCTGCCTTAAACCCCAGCCCGCTACAAAAACCTCTCGTACACCCGATGCGCCGGGAGCAAATCGGGCGGGCAGCCCGCGTGCCATTCCCACACCCCGGCCGCCGGCGGGCCGCCGCGATACTCCAACTCCGCCCGCGGCGCGCTTGCCAGGGCGCAGCGGTAAAGCAGCGAAACAGAGTGCCCCCGGTTTTCGCGATCGCGGTCGATGATCTCGGCCACCCAGAGCGGCTCCGGCTCGAACGTCACGTCCGCGCCCAACTCGCCCCGCGCCACCGCCCGCACCCTCTCGGCGGCAGTTTCGCGGAAGCGGATCACGCCGCCCGGCAGGTGCCAGCCGGCGCCGTAAATTTCGTCGTCGCGCCAGGTGAGCAGGGTGCGGTTTCCTTCGTCCTTGATGAGCAGATCCACGTTCACCAGGGGCGCGAGGCGGCTGAGCAGCAGGAACAGATCTTCCGGCAGGTCCCCGCCGGCGCCGGCGGCCCTCGCCTCCAGCCAGGCGGCTAGCCTACGCGATGCTTCCCCCGCCGGCGTCATGGCTCGGCGGCCGCCGGCGCTTTTTCCGTCTTTTCTTCGCCGCGCAACGGCTCTCCCGGACCGTATTCGAAGTTGATGCGCTCGCGCTCAAACACGTACGGCCGATGTTGCACGAAAGTGTGGATGGCGCCGATATACTCGCCGAGGATCCCCATGAAAAAAAGCTGCAACGAGGCCACGAAGAACAGCCCGATCACGGTGGGCGCGGTGCCGCCGGGAAAATTGTTCCAGTACAGCAGCTTGTAAACCAGGTAGACGAGTCCGGCCAGCACGCAAAAGACGGAGGCCACAAAGCCGGTGAACGTCACCACGCGCAGCGGCACCTTGGAAAGGTTGGTGATGCCGAGCATCGCCATGTCGTAGAGCGTATAAAAGTTGTTCTTGGTGGTGCCGCGTTTGCGCTGCGGCTGGTCGTAGTACAGCTTCACGTGCGGCATGCCGATTTCGGCGATCATGCCCCGGAAGTAGGGGTAGGGGTCGTCAAGGTCCTTAATGGCGTCCACCACCTTGCGGTCGTAGAGCCCGAAGCCGGTGAAGTTCTCGAAGGTTTCGATGCTGGAAAGCCGGTTCACCAGGCGATAGTAAGCCTTCCGGATCTTAAACATCACGGCCGACTCCTGGCTGGTGCGCTTGATGGCGAGCACCGCGAGGGCCCCTTCCTCCCAGTGGCGCACCATCTCCGCGATCATTTCGGGCGGGTCCTGCAAGTCGGCCACAATGCCCACCACCGCGTCGCCCGCAGCCTGGTAGAGGGCGTGAAACGGCGAGCGGATGTGGCCGAAGTTACGCATGTTGACGATCACCTTCACGTTCGTGTCGGCGGCGGCGATGCTCTTCAGCACGCGCACGGTGCCGTCCTGGGAGGCGTTGTCGATGAAGATGTGCTCGTAGCGGTAGCGCCCGATAGCGCACATCACCGCCCGCACACGCTCGTACACCTCCCGCACGTTGCCTTCTTCGTTGTAACAGGGAGTGACGATGCTGATCGACTTCATGCCTTTTCCTCAGCCGTCGAAGCGCAACTGCGCCGGGTCGATCTCCTCCTTATGCTCCTCGTACCAGCGATAAAGCTCGCCGACGGACTCGGTCAGCGCAGTAAAAGTGAAACCGCCCATATCCGCCAGCAGGCGCGCGTTGTCGCCGCTGTATTCCGTGCCCAGGCCCGGCTCCCGCACCACGATTTCCGGCTGCCGGCCCGAGACCTCCGCCACCATCTTCGCCAGGGCCGAGAGCAGCACCGGCGCCCCCGTGCAGACGTTGTAGGCCCGTTGCGGCGCCGGATGCGCGATGAACCGCTTCACGATGGCGGCCAGGTCGTTGGCGTAGAGGTAGTCGAACAGCACGTCGCGGCGGATGACGATGGGCAGCCCGTGGATCACGCGGCAGCAGGCGTTCGAAATAAAGCGCACCTGCCAGCTCTCGTACTTGCCGAACACCCCGAAGAGGCGCAGGTTGGTTACCTTCGCCACCCGCTCGCAGTATTTGGCGCAGAGGTACTTCGAGAGGCCGTAGCCGTCGACGGGCGTATGGGTGTCGAAATACTCCTCGTTCATGCGGGGCTGGTAGTGGCGCCGGTCGTATTCGGCGCCCGAGCCGAAGTAGAGCAGGTGGCCGTACTGGCGGCGGTGGCGGTTGAGGTGGAAAAACATGCGGCAATTGTCGGCGCACAAATTCGCCGGCTCGCCCGTCATGCGGTTGGAGCGCACCGTGGCCGAGTGCAGCACCACGTCGAAGCGCCGCGAGGCGAACCACTGCCGCACCGCCTCCTCGTCGCCCAGATCGAGCTCGGCGCGCGTAGGCGCGGTGACCTCGTAATCGCCCCGAAGCTGCTCGGCCAGATTGCGTCCGATAAACCCCGAAGCGCCGGTAATAAGAAGCGTGGTCATTCCCTCATCTCGTCATCTGGAAGGGCGGGGCCGAGAGCGGGCCTTTAGGCCCGCCCTCACGAGCGTGGCTGCGAGGCGGCTTTAGCCGCTGAAGCCCCAGTCCCTTCAGCGGCTAAAGCCCCATACGCTTCACGCGCGCCTGGCGGGGCTAAAGCCCCGCCCTTTCGCCCCCGCAAGCGCTACCTTACCACCCTCCGGAAAACAGTGATATTCGGAAATGAGTCATCCCGATCATAGTCACCTTGCACCAGCGGAAGAAAATCGTAAAAAGGGTGACAGGTGAGATCGTCTTTAAGAAAAATCAGCGTGCTAAACTTCTGCTGCCGCCAGCGATTGAAAATCTCCGCTTCGTCCGCCACGGCATACGAAGATCCTCTGTGCCACCACAGCGGCAAATGCTCCGGGGATGCCAAATTGAAGGCCGCGTATCCCCACTCCATGCGAGGGCCGAAGAAAACGGTCCCCGTCCCGGGCTGCGCTAGGGCGTCTTTAATTTCAGCGACCACTCGCGGGAATCGCGGGCCGGTACGCATGGAAGCGAAGAACCGAACGCCCGGCGCATCGGCAGCGAGTTCGGGTTCATAGAATTCTCCATACCCAATCCCCTCAACGCGGTACCGTATGGCCCCCAGATATAACGCTACGAGGGCCACCCAGCAAAGGGTGGCCGCTAAGAGACCGGCTAAGCCCTGAGAGCGGCCGGCGCCCATCTCTCCGGCTCGGGCTCCGCGCGAGTACAAGACTACGCCCGCAACGGCCAGCATGGGCATATCCACGAACTTCAACTCGGCGTTCGTCAGCATCGCCCAAAGCGCCACCGCCGCACCGACGTACAAGACGGCGCGGAATGAACGGTCCTCGGGGCTCAATTCCCTCACGCGCCGAAGGTCGCGTACCAGGCAAGCCGCTACCGGCCATCCCAGGCCGATGAGAGCCGGCACCGCGATGATTTTATCGACTGCGCCCATGGCGTAGATGGAGAGCTCAAGATGGGGAGCCACCCGGCCGCGGGCCATCGCGTAACTCGACATCAGCTCAAAAGGGGAGATTCCGAGCGCGACAAGAGCCGCTACCCCTAAGGCGGCGGTTCCCGCTCCGACCAGCAGGAGACGTACCCGCCCGACGGAGTTGGTGGCGAACATTACGGCGATCACGCCAACGATGAGTAGTCCGGCAACGTTGGGCTTGGCTGCGGCAAGAAGCGCCAGCGAGAGAGGCCAGGAAAGCTGGGCCAGCCATGACTGGCGGGCGCGAATCCAGAGCGCGCTTGAGAGCACGAAAAGCGTAGCGGCCATGCTCGTGATGGGACCGTACCACCAGTAACAGACGCTGAGGTTCACGAAACACTGGATCGCCACCGCAGTGGCTGCGGCTCCCAGGCGGGACGCGATCAAACGGCTCAGGAGCGGGTAGCTCCAGAGATAGGTGACGACCGCAAACGCGGCCGCTAGATAAAGCTGCGAGCTCCACTCCACGCCAAGCAAACAAAACGCGTATTTGGCGCCTAAGCAGAACCCAACCGGCAGCGTACAAAGGAAGTCGGCGTAGAGCCGTTGGCCTTTGTACAGCCGCCACCCCACGTCTATGAGGACGCTCATATCAAATCCGCCGAACTGCAAGCGGCCAAAGTGGACGATGAATATCCCAATGAGCGGGGCGCCGCCCAGCGCTACGGCCGTCGCCGCAAGAGCGCCGCGACGCTCCTGCTCCGTGCGGGGGCTGGCTAGTTCCGCCTGCTCCAACAGAGGTTGCGTCGCTCCGGAATTCATCGGCCCAGCCATTGCGGATTTATTGCTCAAACCCAGCGCGAGATGTGGGCTAAAGGGTCGCTTTGGTGCAGCGCGCGGTGCGACCCGGGCCGCTCGGAGAAGGCGCCCAAAGCCACGCCGGGGCAAAAAGTGCGTCGCCCGCCTCCCAGGGACCCGTGTTACACGCGTGTAGGGGTACCGTACACGCGTGTAACACGCTTCGCCTAAGTGAGGGTAGCACCAGGGCCCGGTCGAACGCTCTGAAGGCCACCTAGCGCGATTCCCGCCGTCGCCGCTCCGAGGAGGTTGACACCCTTCGAGCCGGCGTCAACTTGCTGTCCGGGTGACGGGTTCGGCCCAAGTAAACATCTGGCCGAACTCCGCTTCCGACTTCACGCCGTATCCGAGCGAGCGCAGCGCAGGTTCCAGCAACATCCATGTAAAACGGCCATCCCGCAGACGATGGTAGCTGTCGAATGCCAGATTGATGGGGTGCGCCTTCAGGAAGTCGGCCGCTGACTCAACCACGCCGACCTCGGCGCCCTCGATGTCCATCTTGATGAACTGCAGCACCCCATATTGGTCACAGGCGTCCTGAAGCGAAAGCGTCTCCACCTCGATTTGCCCACCGGCGTGACCGTAAACGGAATGACCGACCAAGCCGGCGGACATGGTACCGTCTGCGTTGAAGCATGCGCTGCCGGTCCTGGCATCAATTGCCTTGCGCACGATCGTGACGTTTGACAAGTTCTGGGCGAGAAGATTTCGCTCCAGGTACCCGAGGTTGGTTGGATCGGGCTCGAAGGCGACGATGCGGCCGGTCTGCCCAACCATGCGCGAGAAAATGATCGTTGTAAATCCCGCGTGCGCGCCCATGTCGAAGACGAGATCGCCGGGCTTCGGCTTATACCAGCGAGTGTATGCCGCAATCGAATCATCTTCTGGCGCGCCGGGGAACGACAAGGTCAGCCCGTGGCGGCGGTAACGATGCGAGCCAGGCCCGGAGAAATCCAATATCGAAAGGGGCCCCCTTGGCACCGCCTCGATATCCTCAAAGGTCTGGTCGAAGCACCCCAACGTGAAGGGCACGAGATAAAAGTCCTTCTCGGCGAGGAGCATCTCGCGGGCGCCGCGCCGAATGGAGATCGTGCGCATTGGGAATCCAAGAACGAAGCCCTTTCGCCTGCCATGGAATTTGAGCGCCAGCCGAACGGCCGGATTCTGGGGACCGAGGCTTACGAGGTAGTCTTTTATCCGCTGAATCATAGCTGGCCGGGCCTCTGCGTGTCCCGGCTGCGCTCACAACCCCCGGCTGTAAATGGCTTCGCGAAGCATGGGGACGCTCGAATAAGGGCTGTCGATGGCGTCGATCATGATGGGCTCATCTTTGGCAACCGGGCGCAGCAGCATTTCTCCGCTCATCAGTTCCCGGCACGATATCTGGCCTTTTTGCAACGGGATGGCGAGGTAGACGTCCGGGTCAGACAGCAGGTGCCCTTCCGCCAGATCGCGCTTGGCGTACACCCCGCGCACTAGCGCGTCGAGGTAGGCAATCTCCTTATCCGGCGGGTTGCGCTTTTGTGTTCCCGGCGCCCCGCAGAGCTCGCGGGCCCTGTGGAAGGCCTTGAACCAGGCGTCGAGCTGCTCGGGGCTGGCGCAGTAGGGGGAAACTTCGCGGCCGTCCCCGGCGATATCCACGTGGCGCTCAAAGGTGCGGGCGCCCTTGGCGTAGGCCACCAGCATGGATGCGGTCGCGTCGCCATATTCGTGAGTGGAGAACCCGATGGTGTGACGAGGGTAGCGGTCGCGCAGGTAATCGATCTGGTTGAGTTCGAGTTCGCGCTGTTCGCTGGGGTAGATCGAGACGCAATGGTTGATGGCCAGCGGGATGTTCCGGTTCAGGAAGAAGGTCACAAGATCGTCGAGGTCCTTCACTGAGGATCCGCCCGTGGATACGATGGCGGGCTTTTTGGTTTTGGCGATCTTTTCGAGCAGGAGCCAGTCATTCAAGTCGGAGCTCGCGATCTTGATAATGGGCAGGCCCAGATCAGAGCACAAATCGACCGAGGCCTCGTCGAACGGGGTTGCCATGGGAATGCAGCCCGCCTTGCGGATGGCGTGCACCAGCGTGGCGAAGTCTTCGCGGGACATCTGGGTGGCGACCGTCTTTTGGATGTAGCGGATATCCTTACGGTCGCGGAAGTCCTTGTGAATGAAATTATCCACGTCGCGGAACTGCAGCTTGATCGCCGCGCGGACGTTATTGAAGCGCACGACTTGGGAGAATGCGGTGATGATCTTGAGCCCGCGTTCGACGCTGCCCCAGTGATTGTTGGCCATTTCTAGCACCAACAGGTCTTCAAAGACGTTCCTTTCAATCATGGTGTTACTCCCGGCACTCAACCGAGCGCCTTATCCTCGTGGAAAAGATTAGCGCGCAACTCCTCCGGACTCAGGAAGGGGTACATATCCTCCAGCGCGGGGGACACCATCGTGCCGTCCGGCAATTGGCGGGACTTCACGCGCGGCTCGAACTCCTGCGCCGGGTCCAGCACCACCTCGCAGAGCACAGGGCCGGATTCCTCCAGCACGTTCTGAATGCATCTGAATTGGGCGGCGCAATCGATTCTTGCCGACGCGATGCCGTGCGCGGCGGCCAGCGCCGCAAAGTCAGGGAAAGAGACGCCGCTGGCCGGGCTCTCTCCGATCATGCGGCCGAAAAACGTTCGCTGGGTCGTCCGAATCGACAGGTATCCTCCATTGTTTAGGACGAAAATCTTCACCGGCAGACGGTGGTATGCGACGGTCTGCAACTCCTGAATGTTCATTTGAATGCTGCCGTCGCCCTCCAGGCACACCACCCGCCCGCCGGCACGAGCGACTGCGCTGCCGATTGCGGCCGGCAGGCCGTACCCCATGGACGCCGAGCCGGAGTTGGAGAACATCCGCTGGCCTCGTTTCAGTTTCGCCGCCTGAAACGGCACGATGCAGGACGTTGCGTCTCCGCACACCACCACGTCATCGTCGCCCAACCGCTCAAACAACGCTTCGACGAAATGGTACGGGTTTGCGGGCGGACCCGGCCGGCGATGCTTGTCCTGGACGACCGGGTAGAGCGCGCGCCGCTCGACGCACCAGCGCAACCACTCGGCGTGGCGCCCCGGCTTGTACCCGGTTTCCTCGATTCGGTGCAGCAGTTCCGTCAAAAAGGCTTTCAGATCGCAGTGCACGGCGAGATCCGGACGGACGGTCGGCTTTGCAAGCTCGGCAGCATCGACGTCCACCTGGATTTTGAAAGCGTGTCGCGCAAACGAAGCGCAGTTGTAGCTTACCTGCCGGATGTTCAGGCGGGAGCCAAGAACCAAGAGCACGTCCGCGTTCTGGACCGTAAAATTGCCGGCCCGCTCACCGATCGAGCCCGGCCGACCGCCGAAGAGCGGGTCATCGCTGGCAATCAGGTCGTGAGTCCAGGCGGTGGCAACGGGGATTTGCAAGCGGCGGATCACGACTTCGAACTCGTCCAGAGCCTTGGCCGCCCTAACGCCCGTGCCAGCCAGAATGACGGGCCGCGAAGCCGATTGAATGCGCTCTAGAACCTCGCGGCTGGCACTTGAGATGCGCCCTTGATCGGCAGGGCTTTCGTCCTCCGCGGGGTCATACGGTTCGAGCGCGGCCTCATCGATCTGGCTCGCTTGAACGTCGATGGGGATGTCAATCCAGCACGGGCCGGGCCTGCCGGTCGTAGCCAGATACAGAGCACGCTCCAGGTGGTAGCGGATCGCGGCGGGATTCACCACGAGGGCGGCGTACTTGGTGAGCGGCGTCACCAAGCGCACGATGTCCACTTCCTGGTCGCCGAGCTGCCGCAGGCCGGTAATGCCGCGCGCGGCCATGCAGGTTTCGCGCTTCACCTGGCCGGAGATCACGAGCATGGGGATGGAATCGGTCCAGGCTCCGAACACGCCGTTCAGGGCGTTGATACCGCCGGGGCCAGCGGTAACCGAAACCACTGCCGGAATACCGCGCACGCGGGCATATCCATCCGCCGCCATCGCAGCCGCCTGCTCGTGGTGATGGCATACATAGTGCAGCCGCGGCTCGCCGCGTAGGGAGTCGTTGAGGTGCATGGCGGCGCCGCCAGTCACCATAAACACTTGCTGGAGGCCCGCATCCGCCAGCTTCGAGAAAACGTAGTCAGAAAGCTTCATTACCTTGCCCGTGTTCCCCGGAGACCGAGGATGCTGAACGGCGCATTAATCATCAGCGGCCTCCTCGAGGCAGGGCGACCGGTTGCCGGCAGACTTCCTGCAGAGCTTCCAGCATGTAATCGAGCATAGGCGCGGAAAGGCCCGGATAGACGCCGATCCAGAACACGCGCTCCATGGCGAAGTCGGCGTTGGGCAGCGTGCCGATGACGCGATGGGGCGTTTCGGCGTAAGCGGGCTGGCGCACCAGGTTGCCGCCAAAAAGCGACCGGGTGGCGATCTTCTTCGCTTCCAGAAAGCGCACCACTTCGGCGCGATCGAAGGGCGCGCCCGGCCGCACCGCCAGGGGGAAGCCGAACCAGCTTGGCTGCGAGCCCGGCGTGGCCTCGGGCAGGATGAAGAACTCTTCGAGCGGCTTGAGGCCGGCGTAGAGCGTTTGAAAATTGCGGCGCCGCGCCTCGATGAAGCCGGGCAGCTTGGGGAGCTGGGCCACGCCCACCGCGGCCTGCAGGTCTGTAGCCTTCAGGTTGTAGCCGATGTGCGAGTAAATGTACTTGTGATCGTAGCCGTAGGGCAGGCCGCCCTGCTGCCAGTCAAAGCGCTTGCCGCAGGTGTTTTCGCGGCCGGGCTCGCACCAGCAGTCGCGGCCCCAGTCGCGGAAGGACTCCACCAGGGTCTTCAGCAACGGCTTGTCGGTGAGCACCGAGCCGCCCTCGCCCATGGTGATGTGGTGGGCGGGGTAGAAGCTGACGGTGGCGAGATCGCCGAAGGTGCCCACCTTGCGGCCGCGATAGGTGCTGCCCACCGCGTCACAGCAGTCCTCGATCAACCACAGATGGTGGCGGCGCGCAAAGGCGGCGACGGCCTCAAGATCGAACGGGTTGCCAAGGGTGTGGGCCAGCACAATGGCGCGCGTGCGCGGGCTGAGCGCCTCTTCGAGCGCGGCGGCGTCCAGGTTGTAGGTGGGCACCTCGATATCGAGGAACACCGGTACCAAACCGTTCTGTACAATAGGGTTAACTGTGGTGGGGAAGCACGCCGCGGTGGTGATCACCTCGTCGCCGGGCACGAGGCGCCGCGCGCCGAGCTTGGGCGAGGTGAGCGCGGAAACGGCCAGCAGGTTGGCGGAGGAGCCGGAGTTTACCAGCACGGCGTCGCGCACCCCGAAGGCGGTGGCGAACTCGCGCTCAAACTGGTCGGCGAAGCGGCCGGTGGTGAGCCAGAAGTCGAGCGAGGCGTCCACCAGGCTGCGCAGCTCGGCGGCGTCGAATACGCGGCCCGAAACCGGCACGGGGCTTTCGCCCGGCACGAACGGCTGGGCGGCGAACTCGGCCTCGAAGTACTCGCCGACGAGGTCGAGAATGCGGCTACGCAACTGTTGCGCTGGCGCCTTCATGGCTGAAGAACTCCGAGTACCAGGCGATGGTGCGCGCCAGGCCCTGATCGAGTGTAAATAGCGGCGTCCATTGGAGTAAGCGGCGCGCGCGCTCCGCGCTCAAGCACTGGCGGCGAATCTCGTTGGCGGCCTCGTTGCGAATGTCGGGCTCAAGCGAGGAGCCCATGCGCGAGAGAATCGTGCGAACAAGTTCAACCACCGTAAGCTGGATTTCGTTGGAGAAATTGAAGGCCATGCCGCGCAGGCCGGCGTCGGCCGCAAGCCGCTCAGCCAGCAGCATATAGGCTGCGGCGGCGTCTTCCACGTAGAAGTAGTCGCGCACGAACTGGCCGTCGGAGCGGATCACGGGGCGCTCGCCGCGGATCACGGAGCGAATGGTGCCCGGGACGACACGGTTCCAGTTCAAGTCGCCTCCGCCGTAGAAGTTGCCGCAACGCGTGATGGCCACCGGGAGGTTGTAAGAGACGGCGTAGGTGCGGGCCAGCAGGTCGGCGCAGCTCTTGCTGACGTCGTAGGGATGCGAGCCCGCGAGCGGCGTATCTTCCAAATAAGGCAGGGCTTCCTGCGCGCCGTAGGCCTTGTCGGAAGAGGCGATCACGATGGAGCGCACCTGCGGCGAGCGCCGGCAGGCGTCGAGCAGGTTCCAGGTGCCCTGGATGTTGCTCTCGAAGGTCAAGACGGGGTTGCGGTTGGCGATGCCGACGATGGTTTGCGCGGCGAGGTGCAAAACGGCTTCGATTTCGTACTCGCCGAGCAACCGCTCGAGCGTGTCGCGCTGGCGCACATCGCCGCGAACCACCTTTACTTGCTCTAACATACGGGTGCGGACGAGCTCGGACTGAGGCACCCAGTCGCGCACCAGGCACACCACGTCGGCGCCCTCGGCCACCAGGCGCGGCACCAGCCACGAGCCTAGCAGCCCGGTGGCGCCGGTGACCAGCGTGGGTCGGTCGCGCCAGTAGGAATCGCTCATGCCCACACCTTCCAGGGCGCGTGGCCCGAAGCCCACAGTTGGGTGAGGTGCTGGTGATCGCGGTACGTATCCATGGGAAAGAAGAAGCCTTCGTGCCGGTAGGCCGCCAGTTGGCCCTGGCGCGAAAGCTGCTCCAGCGGGCCGCGCTCCAGAATGCAATCGTCTCCGGATAAGTAGTTGAAAATGACTGGGTTAAACACGAAGAAACCGGCGCTGATCCAGCCCTCGGCCACAGGTTTTTCCGCGAACTCCACCACCCGGCCCTCGGCGCCGATATCCACCACGCCGAAGCGTGAGACGGGGCGCACCGTGGTGACCGTGGCCAGCCGTCCGTGGCTCTTGTGGAACGCCACCAGACGGCCGATATCCACGTCGCTCAGGCCATCGCCGTAGGTCACCATGAAGGTTTCGTCGCCCACGTAGCGGGCAATGCGCTTGATGCGGCCGCCGGTCATGGTGTCGAGGCCGGTATCGGCCAGCGTCACCTCGAACCCCTGCTCCTGATGCGAGCCGTCGTAGAGGATCTGCGACTTGCCGCCGAGGCGGATGGTGAAGTCGTTGTTCATCGCCTCGTAGTTCAGGAAGTAGTCTTTGATCATACCGCCGCGGTAGCCCAGGCACAGCACAAACTCCTGGAAACCATAGTGGGCGTAGCACTTCATGACGTGCCAGAGCACCGGCCGGCCGCCGATTTCCACCAGCGGTTTGGGGCGGAATTCGGTCTCTTCGCGTAAACGAGTACCGAGGCCTCCGCACAGAATTACAACCTTCATTCATACCACCCGCGTCACGCCGAAAGGCGAGTGTACCCTATTTTTCCGGTGCTTAGGGCGAAAAGCACGGCCCCCGCCCGTGGCGTAAGACTCCAGTAACTCATCGTTTCCCGGGCACGATGATCTCCAAACACCGGCCGCGAAAGCCAGCGCGAAAACGACCCGTTAGCGAGGGGGAGGGAATGGTCTGTAAGTTGTTTAAAATCGAATCTTCCATTTTTTGTAGAGTGTACGAAATCTGGACAAAAACGCCAAAAAATGGCCTTTTTGAGGCTTCAAACAAACACTTTTCCTGACACAGCCGATGACTTTTTGGCAGAATTGCGGCGCCAAAACGGCAGCCGGCAGTCAGCAATCTGCAATCAGCAATCGGCAATCGAAAATCGTCAATCCCCCCCGGCTCAGCCATGATGTGGCGCCCTGCCGCTGACAAGACACCCTTGGCAGCCCAGACCCTCGTTATAATGGCACATTCAGCGAGGTACGACATCGGCGACAACCGTTAGCCTGAGAACGCGAACCAAAGTGGCCGAGAGGCGACGACATTTGGCAGTACATCTGCTCTGGACAACCAGTCTTGATTGACGTTCCTCATGAGCAACCTGAGTCGGCGTTTTTGCCGCGAGAAACCTCGCCACTTGGCTGGGCTGGCAGCGCGTCCTTCACCCTGCGCCTGCAACCCGTCGCTGCACCCGCCTGCGGCCGGATGTCCTGATTTCGATCGAACGGTTGCGTCAGGGTCCGTTCGAGCTTAGCCTGTCGTGCGTGGTTTAAACTTGTGTCTTACACTTTTTCAGACCTGCGCGCTGTGGGGGCCGGCTTCGTGCTGTTCGGCCTTTTCGCCTTTGCCCCGGGGTACACGTTCGGTTGGCTGTCGAACGTGCTGCAATTCCGCCAGCGCCGGCTGATCACCCGCCTCACGGCCGCCGTGCCGCTTTCCATCGGGCTGGCGCCGATCCTGACGTACTTTCTCTGGCGCTGCTCACTGCGCCTTGTCTGGGTGGGTTGCGCCGTCTGGGGAGCGGCTTGCGTCATTTTGCTGTTCCGCGACCTCCGCGCGCACCGGCTGCAGCTCACGCGAGCCGGGCGATGGGTTCTGGCCATCGCAGCGGGTTGGCTGATCGTCGCCGCGCTTTCGCTGGTCGATCTGCAAATCGGCAACCGGCTCTACTTCTCGTTCGTTTCCTACGATTACGCAACTCGCATCCCATTCACGGCAGCGCTGTCGCGGGGCGGCATCCCCCCACACAACCCGTTCTTTTTCGCCGGGCAGCCGGCGCCGTTGCGCTATCACTATTTCTGGCTCATCCCCTGCAGCCTCGTCGATCAGCTCGGCGGCGCGCTGGTGAGCGCGCGCCAGGGCATGATCGCCGGGACGCTGTGGGCCGGCCTGGGCCTGCTCGCCATCGTCGCGCTGTATCTGCGGTTCTTTCAGCGCAAAGGCGGCGAGCGCATCGAACGCCGCACCCTGATCGCGGTGGCGCTGCTCGGAATCACGGGACTTGACATTGTGCCGGTCGTTATGGTCAACGTGGCCTTCCATATTATCCTGCCGACCATCGAGTGGTGGAACGAGCAGATCGCCGCCTGGATCAGCACCGCGCTCTGGGTTCCGCATGACTTGGCGGCGCTGATTGCCGGCCTCACCGGTCTACTGCTCACTTGGGACGCAGCACGCCAGCCGAAGCGGCGGCAAGCGATCGGCGGCGTCATTGGCGGGGGGCTGGCCTTCGCCTCGGCGGTGGGGGCATCCATCTACGTAGGCGGCACTCTGGCGGCCGGCTGCGCGGCCTGGCTGTTGATTGTGTCTCTGAAACGTTGCTGGCGGCAAACGTTGGTCCTTTGCGCTTCCGGGCTCATCGCGGCAGCGCTCGCCCTTCCCTTTCTAGCTCAGCTCGAACGGAGTTCGGGAAGCTCCGAAGCCTCCGCGCCCGCCTCAATCGTCACGCTCGGCGTACGCAGCTTCAAGCTGGCGGACGAGGGGTTTCGCCCCGGCAGCGCGGCGGGAACGGCGGCACTGAACCTCGCCTTCCTGCCCCTGAACTACTTCCTGGAGTTCGGCTTTTTCTTGGTGGTGGCGTGCCTCGTCGTGCGCAGAATCAGGCGGCACGGCTTCGAGGGCCCGGCGGATGGGTGCGCCGCCGCCCTGGCCGCCACTTCCCTGCTGGTGTGCACTTTTCTGAGGTCGGCGACGATCGCCAACAACGACCTGGGATTGCGAAGCCCGCTGGTGCTGCAATTCATCCTGCTGCTTTGGGCTGCTGAAATGTGGGATGACGGCGTGCTGGGTTTCGCGTCGCATTGTACCGCCGGAACCGTTGCCCGCTCGCGGCCGGCGCCCCGCCTGGTGGCGGTGACACTGGTGCTGGGAGCAATGGGATCGTTCTACGAACTTTGCGTCCAACGCGCGTTCCCCATCATTTCGGATTCGCTCAACCTCCCGCGGTTCGCTTGGCTGTCGCCGGACCGCCAACTCGGCCGCCGGACCTTCGAGCTCCGCAGGGCGTATGATGACCTGGACCGCATCCTGCCTACGAACGCAACCGTGCAGCATAATCCGGAGGCGGGGATCGGGAACATTCCGGCCGGCCTCTATTCGGACCGGCAGATGGTGGCGGACGTCGGCAGTTGCGGTTACGTGTTCGGGGGAAGCGAGAGGTTCTGCAAGGACGAAATCCTGCCGCGCCTCAAGCGCCTTTTCGATGCGCGCCACGCGGTGACCGCCGCAGAAGTGGCAAGCACCTGCCGCGACTTCTCCATCAGCGTTCTGGTGTTCAAAGATACGGACCCCGTCTGGGCAGACAAGTCGAGCTGGATCTGGAAGTTGCACCCATTGCTGAGCAACGATTTCGTGCGAGTCATCGAGTGCGGCGGAGACGGTGGAAACCAAACCAGTGCCGGCAGCCGCCAGGGAGCGCGGGGCCGGCAGATACCTTACGAGGACGCACGCACCACGCTGTACGTCGGGAAACCGTGCCGGGAGTCACTTTCCGAGCTCACAGGAGGGCAGGCAGGCCTCGCCATCTTCCGTAACATCCTGATTCCAGGGTGCTTTCGAAGTCTGCTTTCACGGATGGGATTTGGCAACACGGGTGCGGGTTCTTCTCAGCGGCTTTCGTGACGTTACGCTGCAGGGCGCTTGCTCCCTTAGCTGGAATGGAATAACCCCACGATGAACCATCGCAACGTCGTGATCATAGGCGCTGGGCCGGCGGGGCTGACCGCTTGCCTGGAGCTCTCGAAGCGGGCCGTTCCCGCCGTCGTGCTCGAAGCCGACAGACAGGTTGGCGGCTTGGCGCGAACCGTGAACTACAAGGGTTACCTCTTCGACATCGGCGGCCACCGCTTCTACACCAAGTGGGATGAGGTAAATGAGATTTGGCACGAGATCCTTGGCGGCAGGTTTCTGCTGAGGCCACGGCTTTCCCGCATCTATTACCGGAAGAAGTTCTTCCTCTACCCCTTGGTCGCGAGGAACGCATTGCTCGGGCTCGGCCCTATCGAGAGCGCCCGGATACTCGCCAGCTACCTTCGCTGGGCTATCTTTCCGGCTCGGCCGGAAAACAACCTTGAGGAGTGGGTTTGCAACCGCTTTGGCAAGCGCCTCTACGAGATCTTCTTCAAGACCTACACGGAAAAAGTCTGGGGCGTGCCCTGCACCTCCATCCGCGCCGAGTGGGCGGCCCAGCGCATTCGTGGGTTGTCGCTCATGACAGCGGTCCGCAACGCCCTCCTGCCAGACAAGAAGTCGAAGGTGAAGACGCTTATCGACCGGTTTCAATATCCCGAGCTCGGTCCAGGGCAGATGTGGGAGACCCTAGCTGAGCGCCTCGCCCGCGAGGGTTACCCTGTCTTGACCGACCGGCCCGTGGTCCGGATTTGCCACATTAACGGCAGGGTTTCGCACGTCGTCACGCGGAGGACACACGGCGAAGACGAGTTCCGGGGAACGGATTTCGTGAGCTCAATGCCAATTCGAGATCTTGTGAACGCGCTCGATCCGCAGCCACCGGGACCGGTTCTTAAGGCGGCGAACAGCCTCCGCTACCGGGATTTTCTAATTGTCAGCCTCATAATCGACCGCAAAGATGTAACCCAGGACAATTGGATTTACGTGCACGAACCCGGCGTAAAAGTGGGCCGGATCCAAAACTTCAAGAACTGGTCTCCCGCGATGGTGCCCGATCCGAGCAAGACCTGCCTGGGGATGGAGTACTTCGTGTTTGAGAATGACGAACTGTGGGCCAGCTCGGACGAAAAACTGCTCGCCATGGCCCGGCGCGAAATAACCCAGCTCGGACTGGCTCAGCCCGAGGAAATTCAAGATGGAACCGTGGTACGCATGCCCAAGGCTTACCCCATGTATGACGACGGATGGACCGACCAGGTAAGGGTTGTGCGAGAGTACATCGAGGACGCTCTTCCCAATCTGCAGCTCGTAGGCCGCAATGGCATGCATAAGTACAACAACCAGGACCACTCCATGATGACCGCCTTGGGTGCGGCGCGTAACATTTGCGGAGCCAGCCTCGATCTGTGGGCGATCAACACCGAGGCGGACTACCAAGAGGAAGTGAAAGAGGGATCGACGCCGGCGGCAACGCGCCCCGCCTACGCTGAACCCACGCGCGTTCAGTAGCACGCCCGCCGAGGCGGCGGGATAGCCTCACTTTGCGTCGCGGTACAGCGAGAGCCTGGGGGGCTCGGCGTCCGCGTCCAGCAGCCAAACCGTGCGGTCCTTGTAGTAGCGAAGCAACTCCTCATTTTCAGCCGGGCCAAGATCGCGCGCCCACACCACCTTCGATGCGTCGATATCGGCTTCATTATACATGTAATCAATATAGATGTTGTGCCTAGGTCCGTATCTTGCCAGCACCAAGTGCCGCCCAGGCGTGGCCTCAAGCTGCTTCAAAATGCGCACCCGGCCGAAATCGGGCGGGCGCTCAGACCACATGATCAAAGAGGTGGGATCGGGAAGCGGGATGTGAAGCGGCGCGGCGGCGGCGCGCAGCGCCAGCATGACCACGGCGATCGCGGCGAAGGCGCGCGACAGGAGGAGACCAGACGGCTTGCCGCGCCATTGCCAGGCGCGCACGCGCCGCAGCGCGATGAGGACGAACGCCAGAATCACGCCGGTCAGTGGGGCCGCATAGTGGGGCATGAAGAAGACGTCGAGTTGCAGGCCGACGAACGTAACCGCGCCCACCGCGAACAGAAACTTGGTGGCGGCGCTGACGTGCCTCCACGAAAACCCCTTGGGGAGCAGCAACACGGCAGCCAACAGCGGAAACGTGAAAAGCGGCCCAAAATAAAAGAACCAGATCTTGAACAGTTTTTCCAGCATATTGCCCAGAAAGCCGAGGGGCGAGCGGGCCGCTAGGAATCGAGGCAGGTCCCAGGCAATGTAATAGTTGCGGGCGAAACTGCTGTAGTAGGTGCGATCGAGCCGGAGATGCTGCCAGATAAAGTTCGGCACCATCCTTCGCGCGTTAAATACGTCGTGCGGCAGCACCCACGGCGACCCCGTTATGCGCCAGTTGTAGTACCCGGTCTGGGCGGCGGCCAACAGCAGCACGAACGCCAAAGGCGCCACCACTCGGCGCGCGAGCACCGGCCACGGGGGGTGCGGTCCTTTCAGTGCCCAAAGCCCAAGCGCCACCGCCACCGGCAGCGCGAAAAAAAGGCTCTCGTAGGGGCGGCTGTTGATCAGAAGCAGCAATCCGACACCCATCCATACGGCGTCGCCCGCGCACCACGAGTGCCGGATGCGCGGCAGCGCCCCCAGCACCAGGGCTCCACCCATCGCCGCCACCGCCCCGCCGTAATAGCTATTGTCCCAGTAAGTGAACGCGGCGAGGCGAAGGACAGCCAGAAAGCCCCCGAGCAAGGCCCATCCGGGCGGGAGCCAGCCTTGCAGCATCCAGCAGAGCGCGGCGCACATCAAACCCACACTCAGCCACACGCCCCAGAAGGCGTGCCCGGCCACCAGCCGGCCCGCCGCCATGAAGGCCGACGGGGCGGGTGGAAAGTAGGAACTGTAAGTGGGATAACCGATCGCGGCGATGTTTTCGAAGTGGGGCCACATCGGATGGGGTGGATTGGCGAGCCGGCCGTGAAGGAACGTGTCCGCGGCCAGAAGCTGGCTGAACTCGTCGGGGCAAACGGGCGTGGGGATGGGCTCGATGGGCAGCAGCGCGGCGCGCAGCCCGAGCGCGGTGAGGCCCACCACCAGGACGGCCAGCCTCTTGCGCTCGGCGAGCTTCCCGACGGTGCGCTCGCAGGCCGCGAAGACGCGCGAGCCAAGCCCCGGACAGGTGAGCGCTGCACCGAGGGCGGCGAGGATCAGAAGCGTCTCGATAACAAACATGAAGTGTGATTCCTACCTCACGGTGGCGGCAGACGCCAGGGGCTTCAGCGAGCCCCCATCAGAGATCTCTGGTAAAACGTTCTTTCGTTTCGGAATCCGTCACGTCCTGATAGTAGTCATCGAGCAGCTTCCGGCCCGTGGCGTTAAATATCCGAAAGTCGCCCAGACCCATTTTCTGCAACCGAAATTTCAAGGACGTCGCCAGCACCCCAAGCCCGTACCTGACGCTGCGGGCGAAGTTGATCGAAGACGCCTCGGGGAAATATCTGGTTGGGCAGGAGACCTCTCCAATCCGATGACCCGCGTAAATGACTTGCGCCAGAATTTCGTTGTCGAAAACAAAATCATCCGAATTCTCCTCTAGCGGCAGGGCGGTGAGCACCTCGCGCGAGAAGGCGCGGTACCCCGTGTGGTACTCGGAGAGCTTGAAGTTCAGCAGGAGATTTTGAACCAGCGTCAGGAATCTATTTGAGACGTACTTATACAGGGGCATGCCGCCGCTGAGTGCCCCTTTGCCGAGAATACGAGAAGCCAGCACCGCATCGTACTCGCCGTAGGCTATGAGGCTGGCCATGGCGATGACGAGCTTGGGCGAGTACTGGTAGTCCGGGTGCAGCATCACCACAATGTCGGCGCCTCGTTTCAGGGCCTCACGGTAACAGGTCTTCTGATTTCGACCGTACCCGAGATTCGCCCTGTGCACGAAAGTGGTCAGGCCGAGCTCTTGCGCCAGTGCCACGGTCTCGTCCGAACTGTGATCGTCCACAAGTAAGACCCCGTCCACAATGTCGGCCGGCAGCTCGCGAACGGTCTGGCTGAGGGTCCGCGCTGCATTGTACGCAGGCATCACCACGAAGATTCTATGTCCGTTAAGCACAAGCTTTGTCACTCCCCATGGTCCGGATCTTGCACGCTAGCCGGGCCTCCATCGCCGCGTCCGGGGGCCGTAAGGCAACTGCGCGGACCACCATGGCGACCGCGGCCCACAACCGGGGGGATCAACCGGCAGCACCTGGTTCGCAGCGCACCTCATTATCGACTTGCCCGATCGGCTCCGATGGCGGCACGCTTCGGGCCAGGGCGAGCACCGCCAGCGCAAAGGCCAAGAGTACGGGGAAGAACAGGTAGAACTCATCCCACCTTAGGAGCAGCACGTAAGCCGGAGCGGCATATAGAACCACGACGGAGGCCATCAGCACTAACCGCCACGCTCGGCGCCCCGAACCCTGGAGAAAGCCGAGAACGAGAAGCACGGCGAGCAACATCACCGTCAGATTGTGGACATACATGTGGGGCGCTACGAGCAGCGAGATCACGAGCGCCGCGGCAAACATCCCATTGGAGGCAGCCTCATCTCCATCCCGATCCAAGCGCCGCCAGCGCCGCGCCGTGAACAGAATCAGGAAGCCTGACACAATTCCGACAGCAACTGTGATCCACAACCTGCCAGCCGTCCCTGACAGCAGGGTAGTGATAAATCCTTCCACTGAAGGCATCGCCGAAAACTTGGTTCCGTAGGCTGGGTCGCTCGGGTGGTTGGCGGTATTGGTGACCACCCTCATATAAGCAGCTAGACCCGACGGGCCCACAGCGATGATCGAAAGGCCGGTCAGCACAGAGGCCCCGAATGCGAACCCGCCCATCAGCCTCCATTTCCCCCTCAATAGACAAATCAGCGAGAATGGAATCACGAAGATGCCCTTGAATAGGGCAAACCCGAGTAAGGAGCCTCCCCAGAAATCCTGCCGCCGTTTAAGACACACAAAAGCCAGAGAAAACAGGACCAAGAGGACTACTGACAACTGCCCTTGCATCAATCCAGCCCAGAGAGGGAAGAACAGCGAACAGAGCATAAAGTAGTGGAAGGGGTGGCTGGGAAGAGCGGCGTGCGGACGCAAGAGGCGTTGGAACCAAATCCACAAGAGTACGTTGATAGCGCCCCAGAGGACATAGGCTTGGCGGTACGGCAGCTTGGTAAGCGGCGCGAAGAGGAGCGCCTCGAAAGGGGGGTGGCTGTCGAGGAACAAGTGGTCCCATTTGAAGAGCTGATTCTGAACTCTGGCCTGCTCCTGCGAGTCGTAGAGCTTGGAGCCGTTCCCCTGGCGAACAATCGTCGCACCCGCGTAAATGCTAGAGAAGTCGAAACCAGTTGGGTCCACCACCACGACGCTCGCCACCACGACAAAGAGAAGAAGTCCGGCGGTCAGGCCGAGTGCGATTCGAGTTTCGCGAGCCGTCGGAGGCTTCGGTGATTGCATACTCATAGCTCGGGCCGATCAGCCCGCGCGGGCGGAAGCGCGCGCCCGTAGAGCTGGTAGACC
>DATJAQ010000126.1:0-8911 GCA_035516075.1 Terriglobia bacterium
GTTCTCGCCGCCTTGCACCGCTCCCTCAATGCGGATTTCGTCGCCGGGCCGCAGCGCCAGGCCCGAGATCAGGCGGCGCGTGGAGGAGCTGCCGTCAAGCGTGCGCGACGGCAGCTCCGCGTCCGCGACCCACTCGTCCACCCAGTGGCTGCCGGCGAAGACGCGAAAGCGCGAGGCGCCGTTGTTCTGGTCGAAGTATTCCACGCCGAGGTCGTACCGTCCCGGCGGGCCCTCGTACCGGAAGCTGGCAGTGCACGGCCGGCTGGCGCGCGCGCACTCGATGGCCTTGCCGCCCGAGGCGGTCTCCCACGGCGTGACGGCCACCACCTGGTAGCCGTCCAGCTTCATCGCTTCCGCTTCAACTCGGTTCGGAAAGTGTCCGGCGCGGCCCTTGGCGTCGGGAATGCCGGAGGCGCGCAGAAACCAACTGCACACCGCGTCGCGCCACACGCGCGCGTGCCCTGCCTGATATTCGAGCTGCGAGAGCACCGCACCATAGCGCTGCTCATCGATTCGTCCCGCGAGGGACCGCCACCGCTGCACTAGTTCCCCCGCCTTAGCCGCACCTTCGTAGTGCGAATTGTAGATGTACTGGATCACCGTCTCGCCGGAGTGAAGGCGGTACGTGTAGGGCACGTGGTGCATGAAGAGCAGCAGGTTGTCCGGGCAGGCCGCCAGCGATTCGTATCGCTTCGCCACCGCCGGCCGGTATTGGCCGATGTAGCCCGTTCCGGTGGCCGGCGTGCGGTCCATGCCGATACCGTGGCTGTCGGCGCGAATCCACTGTCCCCACCCGCTGCGCTCGGCCGATTCGATGCCGGGACCATAATGCGGGCCCAGGATATCGGTGAGCGTTCCCACACCCAGCGGCCCCGTGTACTCTTCATAGATGCCCCAGGACTCGAGCAGCATCTCCGGCACCGTGGCCTCCACGCGCGCGTCCGTGCCGAGGGTCTGCCGGGTCCACTCGTCCGCAATTTGGAGAGCGGTCAGGTTCGGGTCCCACGCCAGGCGCCCGAAGCCGTAAAGATTGGCCTGGGCAAGGTCGCTGCCCATCCAGTTTGCGTCCCGGCCCACGTTCGACACGCCTACGAAGCCTCCGAGCGGCCGGTGAAACGTGCGGCCGGTCACGAGGTCCTTCACCGGCGTGCCCGCGCCGCGCGCGTGCATGTCAAAATCCAGCACCTCTTTCCACATGGGGACCAGAAAACACAGGTGGCGCTGCTGCCCGGTGTATTCCTGGGTGATCTGGACTTCAATCGCTTGGTTGGTCTTCTTCAGCGCGCCGAAGAGCGGAGAGGCGGGCTCCCGGACCTGAAAGTCGATGGGTCCGTTCTTGATCTGAATCACTACGTTGTCGTCGAAGTGCCCGTCGAGCGGCTGAAAGTTGTCGTAGGCCGCGCGAGCGCGGTCGTTCTTCAGGTTGCGCCAGTCGAGGTGATGGTTGTAGACAAAGGCGCGGTAAAACACGATGCCGCCGTACGGCTTCAGGGCGCGGGCGATCACGTTGGCCGCGTCGGCGTGGGTCCGCGCATATTCGGAAGGCCCGGCGCGGCCCTCGGAATCGGCCTTCACCACGAAGCCGCCGAAGTCGGGTACAGCGCGATAGATGGCGCCGGCCTCATTCCTCCACCACTCGGCCACGCGCGGGTTGAGGGGATCGAAGGTGTCGAGGCCACCCACGGTTTTGGGGCTGCTCAAATCGACGGCCAGCCCGAGGCGCACGCCCCACGGCCGGAAGGCGTCCGCGATTCGCGCCACCTCCGCCAGGTACGCCGCCGTCAGCAGGCGCGCGTCGGCGTTCACATTGTTGACGACGCACCCGTTGACGCCCACCGATGCCAGCAGGCGCGCGAATTCGCCGGCGCGGCCCAGGTCCGCCACCACATGACCGTCAGCGAAAAAGATGGACCGCCCGCCGTAGCCGCGCTCGATGGTGCCGTCGAGGTTGTCCCATTGATCCACCCAGCGTATGGGAGCGGAGGGCTCGGTCGTCTTGTCGGCCGATGCGGCGGCCTGGCCCAGAGCGATATTGCGAAGCACCGCGAATACGCCGTAAAGAACGCCCCGGCCATTCGCCGCGGCGATCACAATGTTCGTGTGGCCGCCCACCTTGACGTTCTTCAGGCAATAGCCGTCGGGCTCGATGTTTCCTTCAACGCCGGCCGCGGGCAGCGCCGCGCGCACGGCGTCCACGGTGCCGAGAACGATGGCGCCCTCGGCAGGAAGCTGAGTCTCCTCGCGCAGCGTCCGGCCCAGCATCCCGCGCACGCCGCGCACCAGTTCCTGTTGCGCCGCCCGCACCACGGCGTCATCGTTCAGGCGCACCACCACGGCGGGCAGGGCGTCGTAGCTCTTGAGAACTGCCGGGTCATGCACCGGCGCGTAGCGCAGCCAGGCGTCCTCGCCGGTTTCGGCGCGTATTCGCGCGGCCAGCAGCAACGCCGCGGCCAGCCAGAGGCCGCCGGACCATCGGTGCTTGCGCCTTGCGGTGCTCTGTCGCATGGCAGGCCTGCTTGTGGATGCGCGATAAGCCCCACCAGAATCATCCAACATAGCCACGTTACCTCCGCCGAAGAAGGGCGGACCTCAGAGCGGCCACTTCACACGCCGTGCAGACGCATCCTAGAATAGTGCCATGGGCCGCCCGCGCGCTCTCTCAATTTCGTGCGTCGTTCTGCTGAGCTTGCTGATCCCGATTCGCTCCGGCCGCGCGGCCTTCGACTTATCGGGTCCCCGTATCGACGTGAAGGTGATTCGCGGCGGCAAGGAGCTGCCCATCTCCGAGGTCCCGAGCCTGCTCCCCGGCGACCGCCTCTGGCTGCATCCGGACCTCCCCGAGGGCCAGTCGGTGCACTACTTGCTGATCGCGGCCTTTCTGCGCGGGTCCACCAACCCGCCGCCCGACGGTTGGTTTACCCGAGCGGAAACCTGGAACAAGCGCGTGCAGGAGGAGGGGATCGTGGTCACGGTTCCCCAGGACGCCCAGCAGGCCCTCGTTTTCCTGGCTCCCGCCACCGGCGGCGACTTCGGCACCTTGCGCAACGCAGTGCAGGGCAAGCCGGGAGCCTTCGTGCGGGCCGCTCAGGACTTGAACCAGGCCAGCCTCGACCGTTCGAGGATCGACAAGTACCTCGCCGTCGTTCAGCAGACCACCGAGAGCGATCCCCAACTGCTCCACGACCGCTCCGTGCTCCTCACCCGCAGCTTGAGTCTCAAACTCAATCAGCAGTGCTTCGATAAGCCCGCCGCCGAACAGATTCCCTGCCTCACCCAGACAACCAGCGACCTGGTGCTGAATGACGGGCGCAGCCAGAGTATGGTGGCCGCCATCACCTCCGGCCCGTCGGCCGATCTCATCGGAGCGGTCACCGGAATGCCGATGGCCGGCGGCGGCTTTTACTATTCCTACCTCGGCGTGTTCATGGACCTGGCGCGTCTCATGGATAACCTGCACACCGCGGAGTACCAGTACATTGCGGCGCTCGCGCTGCCGGACGAGGGCGGCCTGAACCTCAAACTCAATACCCCTCCGTCCTTTCACAAGCCGAAGTCGGTGCTGGTGGCCAGCCTGCCGCCGGTGGAGAAGGCACAGCTTCCCACCCTTCGCCCGGTCGACCCGAATGAAGTGTTTTGCCTTGAAAGGCCGCCGCTGGTGCTGCCGGTGGTGGGCGCTCCGCTGGTTTACTCGAACGATTTCGCGCACGGCGTCACGCTGCATGTGCAGACCAAGTCCGGCCGGCCTCTCGACCTGCCTGCCGTGGCGGACGCGGCTCGCGGCGGCTTCGTGGTGGATACCCACGCGCTGCACGGTGCGGACCTGAGTGCCGAGCTCGACGGCACCCTCCGCGGAATGTGGGGCTTCGATACTTTCATCGGGCCGAGCTTCATGTTGCGCAACGCCCACGAAGCGAAGTGGACCATTCCCTCTTCCGAGCAGCGCGCCCTCATCGTGGGCCGCCAGGATAGCATCCACCTACAATCCAACCAGGCCTGCTGCGTGGATGAGGTGACCCTCAAGGACCAGCGCGGCAAGGAAATCAAGGCGAATTGGAAGTTGATGAATCCCGGCGAGCTGGAAGTGGAAATCCCGCTGCAAGAGTCGAGCGCCGGCCCTGCAACCCTGCTGGTGAAACAGGCCGGAACCGCCGAACCCGACGCGTTAGCGGTGCGCACTTACGCCGAGGCCGCCCACCTGGATGGCTTCACCTTGCACGCCGGCGACCTCCAGGGCGAACTCAAGGGAACTCGCCTGGATGAAGTGTCCGCCCTTGAGTTGAGCGGCGTGCGGTTCACGCCTGCCAGCCTCCGCTTGGAGGGCGATAGGGACGAGTTGGGCCTGAAGGCGCCGGACGCCGCGGCCACCGCCGCGCTCCGCCCCGGAGGCGGCGATACAGCCCACGTCCAGCTTAAGGACGGCCGCGTGCTCGACGCGCCAGCCACCGTGGAGCCGCCACGGCCCAGGCTGGCCTTGATCAGCCTGAACGTCACTCCGGGCGCCGATACCGCGGCCGCCATTCACCTGGGGAACTCCGACGAGCTTCCCCAGGACGGCCAACTCTCCTTCGTGGTGAAGACGCAGCTTCCGGCCGAGTTTCCGCGCAGCGAGAAGATCGAAGTCTCCACCGTTGACGGGTCGTCAGACGCGATGTTGACGGTGGGAGACGGCAGCCTGACCCTGCAGGATTCGAGCACCGTGGTGGCGGTGCTCGATCCGTCGAAGAGCCTGGGTTCGTCCGCCTTCGGTCCCCTGCGCTTCCGGCCCCTGGACGCGAGCGGCGCGGCGGGGGATTGGCAGAAGCTTGCCACCCTGGTTCGCGTTCCCGGGCTTCAGGAGCTTCGCTGCCCGCGCCGCCCGGACCTGGCGTGCACGCTGACGGGCACCAATCTATTCCTCATCGACTCGGTGGCCGCCGACCCGCAGTTCGCGAAATCGGTTCCCGTGCCGGTGGGCTTTGTGGGCTCCACCTTGAGCGTTCCGCGGCCGAGCGGCACGGAGTTTTACCTCAAGCTGCGCGACGACCCCGCTGTGGTGGATACCGCCACCCTGCCCATCCTGCCCGAATTAAACGCCGGCGCCGGCGGGCGCGAATAGTTGGTGAGCGGCAACCGCGAAGCGGCTATTCGGCGTAGTCGTAGACAGGGGTTTCGATTGTCCTGCTCGGGTTCTCATGGCCGAGGATGGCTCTTTGCAGCCGTTCCACGGTGGCTGGCGAGAAGAACTGTTCGCCGGTTTCCTCGTTGATGCGCGCCGGCACGTTCCGCACAATATAAAACCTTCCTTCATGCTCCAGGGTGTACGTCACACGACGCTCAACCAGTTTCTCTCCTTTCACGTTCATAGTGCTCTCCGGAACCTGAAGTCGATCCAGCGTGCCGGATCGGGATCCTAGAGTGTAACAACCTTAATCAATCGGCGGCCGGGAGGGGTAACTGCATTGAATATGCAAAGGCCTCCCGGCGGTGGTCCTGCCGAAGATCAGGCAACTGGGACCGTATTTGTCGTCCGGGTAATCCTCAATCAGTTCGGCATTGGCGGACATCTCGTACACCTCGCCAACGCTGATGCGCCGGGCGATGGTCTGGTCCACTGCGTGTTTCGAGAACTGAAACTGGCCGTTCTCTATTTTAAGTGGCATTTCGTCGAGAAGGCCCATGCCGATTTTCACACCAGTGTAACACCTCAGCCTGGGCACACCGGCATAAACATCGAAGGCCGCAGGGTCGAGTTTTCGCGCCGCCCGTCTTCGGATTGACACCCGCAAAAGCTCTGTGATAGAAAAACCCCGGTCATAACTACGTCCACCAAGCTTGGGGCCGTCGAATCGTTCCGTTGGTTTGCAGATTGAAGCTGCCAACCACCGCACTTTTCGAGCGCGGGGAGGGTTTCGTGAATCGCAACGCAAAACAGGGGACTTGGTTTCAGGGACGGCGGCCGCACCGAACGGGTAGCATTCAAGCGTGCTGGTGGGGCAGAGCGTGCGCGGCCCTCATGTTGTCTGCGGCGGCGGTGACTGCCTTGCCTGCGCAGACGTTCAAGACGCTGCACAGCTTCGACAATACGGACGGCGCCTTTCCCTACTGGGCGCCTCTCCAGGCGACCGATGGAAACTTGTACGGAACAACGCCCTTCGGCGGGATCAACGGTTATGGCACAATCTTCAGAATCACGCCGAGCGGGACGCTCACGACGCTTTACACCTTTTGTTCCCAAAGGGACTGCCTGGATGGCGGCGCCCCCGAAGCGGGGTTGGTCCAAGCAGCCGACGGGGACTTCTATGGCGTTGCCGCTGGCGGCGGGGCGGACGGTTATGGCACAGTCTTCAAATTCACCCTGAGTGGGAAGCTCACGACGATACATAACTTTCAGGAGACAGACGGCTCCGGCCCCTACACGGCGCTCATCCAAGCCACTGATGGGAACTTTTACGGGACTACGTGCTGTGGGGGCGCCAACGGTTTTGGGACGGTCTTCAAAATGACGCCGGGGGGCAGGCTGACCACGCTTCACAGCTTCGACAACTTCACGGACGGCGGCTATCCCTACGCGGGCCTGCTGCAAGCCTCCGATGGAAACCTTTACGGGGCAACGGCCTCCGGCGGGCCCAACGAAGCTGGCACGATCTTTAAAATTTCCCCAACCGGAACGTTTGCGACGCTCTACTTCTTCTGCTCCCAGAACAATTGCACGGACGGCGCCAGCCCCTATGGGGCGCTCGTGCAAGCCCCCAATGGGAGCTTTTACGGGACGACGTACTATGGCGGGGCCTACAATTCCGGCACGGTCTTCAAGTTTACCCTGAGTGGCATGCTGACAACCCTCCACAACTTCTGTTCCCAAAGCGGCTGCGCGGACGGCCAATGGCCCGAGGCTCCACTTGTCCAGGCCACCGATGGCAACTTTTACGGTACGTCGCGGTTCGGCGGAGCCAGCGACTCCGGAACGGTCTTCAAGGTCAGCCCAACTGGAAAACTGACGTCGCTTTACAGCTTTTGCTCCCAGAGCGGCTGCTCAGATGGCGCGTACCCCTACGCGGGGCTGATCCAGGATACGAATGGGAAGTTCTATGGAACCGCCTGCGGGACATCTTGCGGCGGTCAGGGCAACGGCTATGGCACGGTTTATAGTGAGTCAGTGGGTCTGGGCCCGTTTGTGGAAACCGAGCCCACCTCCGGCACGGTGGGAGCGCCAGTCAAGATTCTGGGCAGCAACCTGATGGGCGCCACCAGCGTAACGTTTAACGGCGTCGCGGCCGTCTTCAAGGTGGTCTCGAGTTCATTCATCACGACCTCCGTGCCTACGGGCGCCACCAGCGGCAAGGTCAAGGTGACCTTACCAAGCGGGACGCTAACCAGCAACCTGCCCTTCCGGGTGAGGCCGTAACTTCAGGACTTTTGGTTCCGGAGGCAAGGGCAGGTTTCGAACCAGCCATTGCCAGTCGCGCCGTACCCACCCGAGCGGCCGCCGCTGCCGGGCCGCGTTTTCCGCTTGACATCCGGCCCAAAAGTAATATACAGTCAATACCGCTGTGTTTAATGTTCTGAGCTACGCCCTACTCCCCTTTTGGCCCGGCGGCCTTCATAAGTTCCAACCCAGAGAAACAAAGCCGATCGAAGCCACTGACAGTAACACTTTCTCTTTCAGCCAGATAGCGCGAATTCGGCGAAAACGAAGCCAACCCATTCATCCCTTTTATTTTCAAGCGGTTACGTGGAAGAATGGGCCCGAAAGCGGCCTTCAGCTAAGATTGGTCAGGGTCTCAATGAAATGGGGCAGATTTGTCGGGTGTAACGGTTACATTGCGGCTCGCCCTTGGGCTGGAACGAAGCCAATCAAAGCCGTTTGGACTAAGCCTCTGTATTTCAATACGATAGCCCGAAAATGGCGAAAACGAAGCCAATGGGGTTATCCTGCTTGTTTTCAGTGCGGTAGAGCGGAAAAAGGGCCGAAAATCGACCCCGGGAGGTGGAATAATTCGGCGTCAATGAACCGGGTTTGGTCCGTTGTTCGTGGGCAATTGTCCCAGCCTGGGGCAAGCGGTGGAGTCCGGAGCCAGAAGCCAGGGGACGCGCTGCGAGGCCTCGCGGCCGCGCTCCGATTTTCGAGTTTCGATTTTCCAGTTTCGATTTTCGAGCAATGGACTACGAACAGCGAAGTGAACCCAATGCCCGAGCGCTTGATTGTGAGATCATTTCCTTCCATCGTGTTACGCGACAGTGTAATACAGACGGCCGTGCTTGACGCTACGGGGCGGGCCATGAAAAAATGTCGTGAGCGTTTCGACTTGGTGAGCGTGTCCCCGTTGAATTTCGGGCGGGGCATCCGTTCAAAGCGAGAAGCAAAACAAGGGAAACCGGAACAGGCCCAGCCGGGCGCGCGCAGTTCTGCCCAAGGTGGGCGGCGCGGGACGTTTAAGGTGGAGTGCCGGCCGGGTGAAGTCCAAGCGCGTGGCTTCCGGAACCGCGCTGAAGAGGGAAGGGGATCCATGAACAGAAGTCGGAAATTGGTTGGGCGGCTGGGGGTGGGCCTGCTGTTCGGAGCGATTGCGTTCGTCGTGGGCGCGCCGGGTGCGCAAGCCCAGCGCAATCGTGTGCCTTTCATCAACCAGCCGCTGGTGCCCTCGGGAGCCGCGCCGGGCGGAAGCACCTTCACCCTGGTGGTGACCGGCACGGGCTTCGTGTCCGGAGCCACGGTGAAGTGGAACGGCGCCCCGCTCACCACCACTTACGTTTTGGGCAGCAAGCTCAAGGCCCAGGTGCCCGCGGCAGACATCGCTTCGGCAGGCTCAGCCATTGTCACCGTCACTCAGCCCGGAACAAACGGACCCACCTCGAACCCGGTCGTGTTCGAGATCGGGAACCCGGTGGGGTCGCTCGGCCTGGCTCGGGCAGACTACACGGTCGGGACGAA
>DATJAQ010000127.1:0-5316 GCA_035516075.1 Terriglobia bacterium
TCCTCAGAGTCCTTCTGGAGGGTTACATCCCCGGCGACGCGACGGGTAACATTTTCAAATGTCTCGACAGCCCCTCAGCGGTAACATTTAACACGTCTCGAATCGTGGTCGTTGATAGCGGGCTCGCGGGGCGTATAATGCAGGGCTTGGACATGCCAAAACGGAAAGGCGTGCCTGAGGGGATTCCCCGTTTGATTTCAAGTGCGCAGGAGGCTTACATGACCAGGCTGCTCTTCCTTTCCTTGATTTCCGCCGCTCTGGCCGCGCCCACAGGTCAGGCCGTTGATCCAGCCTGCCGGGACGTGGCCGACGCCGGCTTGAAGGTGTTCACGACGCCGGTCCACATCTTCATGACGAAGACGGCGGCCTACGAACGCGGCAAAGTTACATCCAGCGAGACCATCTATCTCAACAACGCGACCTACGTTTACGTGAACGGCAAATGGCGGCGCAGCCCGACTTCTCCCCAAAGCCTCCTGGAGATGCAGAAGAAGGAGCCAGGCTCAGACTCGACCGCCACCTGCCGGCGGGTGCGCGAAGAATCGGTGAACGGTGAGGCTGCAGTAGTCTACAGCACGCACTACCAGACGCCCGACGAGAAGTTAGATACGCAAGTATGGATTTCCAAAACGCGGAAACTACCGCTGAAAGGGGAAGTCGATATGGATGTCGGCGGAACGATGGGCAAGAGCCACACGGATATGCGCTACGACTACAAGAACGTCCAGGCTCCCGCTGAAGTTCGCTGAATTTTCTGCCACAAACTCCGCTGCAGTGTGCGAGGCCGACTCACGTCACTCGCGGGTTGCGGGGGAGATCTGTGCCGGCATTCTGGAGGCAGAAAGGTGACAGCAGTCTTCGAAACGGCCCCGGAGGGCGGATTTACCTGCTTCGTGGAGGAGATTCCCGCCGCCATTTCGTAGGGTGAGACCCTCGAAGAAGCGAAGGCGAACCTCCTTGACGCGCTCAAGCTGGTACTCGATATCCCACAGCCCTGAAGCCTCGGCTCCTTTCCACTCACGCCGCGGTAACCGCGTCGGCGCTCAATCTCGGCAGGGAGCGGGCTGGGCCGCGCTTCGTCACCCGGGCTCCTGGTAGAGGCCGATCACGTTGCCTGCGGGGTCGCGAAACCGCGCCGTGATCTCGGGCGCGTCCACGCCGATGGGCTGCACCACCTCGCCGCCATTGGCCACCACCGCGTCGAGGGTGGCGGCCACACTTTCACACATGATGTACACCAGCAGGCCGGGCTCGCGCGCCGGCGGGCGCCCGAGCACCCAGGCGCCGCTCACTTGGCCGGTGGTGTCGTCAAACGCGGTGGCGCCGTCGCCGCGCTTCCTGATGCTCCAGCCGAGGCTCCGTTGGTAGAACTCGGCCGAGCGGGCAACGTCCGTGGCGGGCATCTCGAGGTAACAAATCTTGCCATTGACACTCGTGGGGAGCATTCGAATCCTCCGGAGCGGGCAAGTATAGCGCAGGCCGCGCCGCGGGTCGGATTCTTAGTGCGGCAGCCGCGCGGCCAGCAGCTCAGCCGCATCCCGCGCGCAGGGCACCACGGAGATGAGTTTCATGGCCGCGAGGTGGCGATCGGGCGTAGGCGAGACGAGGCGCGGCTCCTGGTCGAGGCAGTCGATCACGGGCTGCCAGTAGGGGCCCACAATCACCAGCGGCTTGCGGCCGCCCACGGTGGCCGAGAGCACCGATTTATTCATCAATTCCCAAGCCAAAGCCAGCTCCGCCAGCGTCCCAGTGCCGCCGGGGAGCACCACGTAAGCGTCGCCGCGCGCGATGAGCGTCATGATGCGCTCCGGAAACGACGCGGTGCAAACTTCTTCCGCGATCCACGGATTGGCCTCGCGCATCCAGACGGAACAGGTGACGCCCACCGTGTGGCCGCCCGCCTCGCGAGCCCCGCGCGCGGAGGCCTCCATCAAGCCGCTGTAGCCGCCGTTGCACACTGCAAAACCGCGCTCGGCCAAGGCGCGGCCAAGCTGGCGCGCTTCTTCATACGCGTCACTGTGTTCGGGCGGGAGCGAGCTGCCGAAGATGGTGACCGTGCTCATGAAAAGGCAGTGACTAGTGGTTAGCGGTCAGTTGTCCGTAGTCAGTTGTTCGTGGTCCTTAGTCCTTGGTCCATGGTCTCTAGCCTAACGTTGTAGTCGAACGCACAAACCGCCGACGATGATCCACGAACTGCGAGCAACGACCCTCCAACAACGGACGACGGACAACTGACAACGGACAGCCGACAACAGCCGGCGAATCGACCACTTACCCCTCCCCCACCCCACGGCCTAGCAGGCGCACGGCCTCCTTCGCGAAATACGTAAGGATAATGTCGGCCCCGGCGCGGCGGATGGCCACCAGAGATTCCATCATGATGCGCTCGCGATCCACCCAGCCGCGCTCGCCGGCGGCGGCGATCAGCGAGAACTCGCCGCTCACCTGAAAGGCGGCCAGCGGCACGCTAAACGCGCGGCGCGCGGCGGCGATCACGTCGAGATAAGGCAACGCAGGCTTCACCATAATGATGTCGGCGCCCTCTTCGATATCGAGCGCGATTTCGCGCAGGGCTTCGCGCTGGTTGGGGGGATCCATCTGATAGGTTTTGCGGTCGCCGAACTTGGGCGCGGAGTCCGCCGCCTCGCGAAACGGCCCGTAAAAAGCCGACGCGTACTTGGCAGAGTAAGCCAGGATTGGGATGTGGGTGAAGCCCACCTGATCGAGCTCGGCGCGGATGCGCCCCACGCGGCCGTCCATCATGTCGGAGGGCGCCACCACGTCGGCCCCGGCCAGCACCTGGCTGACGGCCGTGCGCGCCAGCAGGTCGAGGGTGGCGTCGTTATCCACCTCGCCGTCCCGTACCACCCCGCAATGGCCGTGGCTGGTGTACTCGTCCAGGCAAACATCGCAGATCACCAGCAGGCCGGGCAAGGCTTTCTTCAGCGCCCGCACCGCGCGCTGCACGATGCCATAGGCATCGTAGGCGCCCGTGCCCATTTCGTCTTTGCGCTCCGGAATGCCGAACAGAATCACGGCCGCGATGCCCTGGCCCGCCACGGCTTTGCACTCCTCCACCAGCAGGTCTACCGACCAGCGGTAGTTGCCGGGCATGGAGCGGATCTCCTCCTTCACCTTCGAGCCCGGGCACACGAACATCGGATAGACGAGCGATGCGGCGCTGAGACGCGTTTCGCGGACCAGCCCGCGCAAGGCAGGGCTGCGCCGAAGGCGGCGAGGGCGGTGAGCGGGGAAGGACATGGGTGGACTCCGACGTTCGTTGTGAGTTGTGCCCGATTTCCGGCTTCTGCCTTCTGGTTTCCGGTCTCCGGCATCGGCTCACTGATAGAGCCGGTCGCGCGATCTCAGGTTGCCGAAGGATCCCACGTTCGACAAAGTAATCGCGATCCGGAATTGATTCTCCTGTCGCAGCGGCCCCAGGTTGAACCGGTTATAGCCCAAGTCGATCCCGAAGCAATCGAAATTATACGTTACCTGGCCGACAACCGCATTGGCGAGCCCTTTGCTGACGTTGTAGTTGAATCCGAATGCTCCGCTGAGGCCGCGGCGATCCGCGCGGCCATAGGTGACACGCGCGTTGAAGAGGTTGGACGACAGCAGCGACGAGGCCGGCGTGGTGGGGAGTTCGGGCATCACCAGGCCCAGCAGTTGCGTGCGGTCCACGAAGAATTCGGTGGCCTCCATCGCAAACTCGCCGTGGTGCACCGCCGAGGTGATGCCGGCATTCAGAACCCCTCCCCCGCTTGGGCTGAGGTCGGCCCGGAGCTCGGTGTCAAAGTTCGAAAATGGGGCCACTTTCAGCACCGAAACCACTGGCGAAAGATGCCGTCCCTGGGCGAAAGCGAATCCCGTGAGATCGAGGGTGGAGGCGAAGGCGTTCTGGCCCGAACCGAGCGCGCCGCCGAATGCCGGATCGAAGTAGTACTTCTGCGTGAGGCTGAACGACACCAGTTCGCGCGCCTGGGGCGGCGGCGTTCCGTCGCCAGGGTCGTCGGGGCGGCCGTACAAGCTGCTTTTCACCGAGTACTCGATTTCGTTGGTTTCGGTAAAGATGTCGGTGTCATCGAAGCGAACAATGTCCGTGATTTGCTGCGGATCCTCCGCACGCACGAGGGTGTACCGGATGTCGGGCTCAATGACGTGCTTCAAGCGATAGTGACGGATGCGGCGGCCGAAAACGCGTTCGAGGGACGGCGGGCGGAGGTCCACCGAAACATCGCCGAGTACGCGCGTCAGGGGGTCGTGAGGACCGAGCAGGCTGGTGCCGTAGCGGGTGGCCTCGATGCCGAAGGCCGGCGTGAGGTGAAAGCCCAGAAAACCGGGTGTCCGCACCGTCAAGGTGGGATGGACGTCGAAGCGTTCGGTGAGGGTGGGTGTGCTGAAGCCCGGTTGCTCGCGGCCCACACCCGCCGCCGAAGCGTCAAGGCTGAAATAGAAGGGCGTGTCTCGGAGCTGATGGTCCGAGCCGCTGAACGACACGCTGGGCGTCTCTCGAATGATGATGGAGTTACCCGGCAGCTGCAGGGTGGAGAGAAAGTCCTGGTAACGGTCAGCGTAAAAGTTCAAGCTATAGCCGTCAAAATTCTTGCTGGCGAACGCTGTCTGACGCGCCTCCGAGCTCACGGCCTCGTTGAAGTTGCTGCTCCACGTGAGGCGGAAGGCGAGCGTATTCACGTAATCCATGTCGATCACGCCCCGGAAGCCCGCCCCTAGATTCTGGGCGTAACCCTGAGCGCGAAGGTTTTCGCCCTCCGCCCTTTGCGAGCGAAGCGGGCCGGTGCCGTGATCGTTGACTGAGAAATAGTTCACCTCAATCTGGCTCGTGTCGCTGGGCGCGGCACGAAAGCGCCCCAGGGTCGCGATGCCGCGCAGGCTGTAATCATCCACGCCCGCCATGAGGTCGATACTTGGATTGATAGCCCAGAAAAAGGCGTCGCCGATGATCCGCCCCTTCTGCGACGAGTTGCCGATGGTGGGAATCAGGAAGCCGGTTTGGCGGGGGTTGCGCGCCAGCGAATTCACGAGGGCTGGTGCGTAAAAGAGGGGAACGCCCCCCAGACGAAACACGTCGCCGTAGCTCACCATCTTCTCCCCCACCGTGAGTCGAGCACTGTGTACCGCGAGCGACCAGCCGGCGCGCTCGTTCTCGCAGGACGTCACCCGGCCCTCCAGCACGCTATAAGTTTGATCGTCGAGCCGGTCCACTTCGCGCGCCCGCACAAACACGGCGTTTTCAGTCGTCAGGGCATGGGCGCGGCGCCTCGGAGGCGGATGAAGGTAGCCGTGCACCTGGAG
>DATJAQ010000128.1:0-2164 GCA_035516075.1 Terriglobia bacterium
TTCGAACGGCCCGATTTTGGTGGTGCCCGACGGCAGGATGAGGTTTTGCAGGCCGACCGCGTTCACCACGTCGAGCGGCGAGAGGCCCTTGGCCTGCAGCGCCGCGGTGTTCAGGTCCACCTGTACCTGGCGTATCTTTCCCCCGTAGGGATAAGGCACGGCGGCCCCCTGGACGGTGGCCAGTTGCGTCCGGATGAAGTTCACACCCAGGTCGAACAGCCTCTGCTCGCTCAGCCCCTGCCCTCCCAAACCGATCTGCAGGATTGGCACGCTCGAAGCGCTGTACTCGATTACCAGCGGAGGAGTGGTGCCCGGCGGGAAAAAGCGGAGCTGCGTCTGGCAGATCGCCGTGACCTGGCTGAGAGCGACGCCGATGTCGGTACCCGGCTGGAAGAACACCTTGATGATGGCGCGCCCCACCCAGGTTTGCGACTCGATGTGCTCGATGTTGTTCACCGTGGTGGTCATCGAGCGCTCGTTCTGGGCCACGATGCGCTGCGACATCTCCCTTGCGGAGAGGCCCTCGTAGCTCCAAAGCACGCTGATGATGGGAATGTTGATGTTGGGGAAAATGTCTTTCGGGGTGCGAAGGATCGACATGACCCCGAGAATCAGAACGAGGATCGCCGCCACGACAAACGTGTAGGGCCGCCTGAGAGCGAGTCTGACAATCCACATGGCCTGATTGCCTTGCGTTCAGCGGCGCCGCGCGGCCTCGCGAAGCCGGCGTCACGCCGAATCGCCGGAAATCATTGGATGGGCCCGTGCGCAGCCCGTTGCCGGCGGAGCGCATCGAGCCTTCCGCACCTCATTCTAAGCGAGAATCGAAGGTTTGGGAGCCGAATCACGAGGCTGGCACACTCGACGCAGTATCGGGCCCGCCGGAAGTCGCGCGCCGCCGCAATTGCGGCTCCCGGTTTTCTTGCGGTAGCATGGTGCCTCAAAGGCGCGCCGCCCGCTGGTGCGCGCCCCGCGCCGGCGATAACCCCCAACTCCACGGCGCCCCGACCGGAAGGGACGGCTCATGGCACTCATCGCGTTCACGCGCAACTTCACCGATCACTCCACCGACAAGGGTTACCAGTTTGAGTTTTTCTGCGATCGCTGCGGCAGCGGTTTCATGTCGGAATTCAAGCCCTCTCTCACGGGATTCGCGGGGAGCGCTCTGCGCGCCGCGGGAGGACTGTTCGGCGGCCTGCTCGGCAGCGCCGGCTCCAGCGCCTACGAAATTGAACGCGCGGTGGAGGGCCCGGGACACGACAAGGCGTTCCGCGAGTGCATCGAGGAAGCCAAGCCCAACTTTCGCCAGTGCCCGAAGTGCGCGAAGTGGGCCTGCGTCAACGTCTGCTGGAATCAGAAGCGCGGCCTGTGTTTCGACTGTGCGCCCGACGTGGAAACCGAACTGGCCGCGGCCCAGGCTCAGGCCACCGTGGAGCAGATTCAGACAAAGGTTCGCGAGCAGGACCTGACCAAGGACATCGACCTCACCAGCGAGGCCGCAGCGCTTTGCCCCGCCTGCGGCGCGCGCACTCAGGGCGCGAAATTCTGCCCCGAGTGCGGCAAGCCTCTGCGCCCCAAAACGGAGTGCTCACGCTGCGGCACCAGGTTTGAAGCGGGCACGAAGTTCTGTCCGGAGTGCGGCCAGAAGGTGTAACCTCCCTGCCCTTCGACGCAGAGCGCGCTCGCGGTGCGGCGGGCTCCAGCCCGAAAGGCGGGCGGAATAGCGCCGGGGCGGGCAACCGCCTCGAACTCAGCCGCAACGCCGCAGGTTGCCATGCCTTCCTTCTCGGGTAAATTTCAATACCTCGGGGCGGGCGCAGCCGGCCAGCCGCCGGCCGCAAGCGCCGGTCCCTGCCGCGTCTCGTATGACGAGCTGAATCTCACCCTCGTCCCCGAAAACGGCGTTCCCTGGGTGATGGATCTCGGTGATATCGACGTTTTCGCGCCCGGCGACTACGAACTCACCCTCACGTTGTACACCGGCGCTCGAATCGTTCTGCAGCAATTCGGTAAGGCTTTCCAGAATCTTGAACACGACCTGCTCGAAGCCTACCGCAAGCGCCTCGTGCAGTGCCTGCTGCTGGAAGATCTTGAGGAAATTTCGCGGTTCGAGGGCTTCGCTCAACTCGATTCCGGCTCCCGTGCCTTCGCTTCGCCCGCCGAG
>DATJAQ010000129.1:0-2351 GCA_035516075.1 Terriglobia bacterium
ATTCAAGACAGACCGGAATTCGTTATCAACGGGAAAGAGCAGAGACACGAAGCCTTGCGAGCGGGCCGTGGTGTCGACCGTGAATTTTTCCCTGGTTCCGTCCAGTGTGCGCTGGAAAGTCGCGGTGACGGTGCCTGCCTGGAAAACCGACCAGCTCACATCGTAAGTCAAGCGTTCGCCGGGCTGGAAGGGCGCGGATTTGGTCTGCCCGAAAAGAAGGGGAGGGGCCAGCATCGAAACCGCCAACGCCAAACCGCCGAGATTGACTAGAGAACTGGGCACTCGATTGAGTTGGACGTTCATGGTTGGGTAAAGATAGCCTCTTTGAATTTAACTCAACCACATTTTCAAAGCCAGAAAAACCATGACCCCCGCGTAACCCGCCGCCGCGCGGTATTCGCGGTTGCGAACATACAGCCGCCACTCAAATCTCTCGCTTCCTCTCTCGCTCCGCCACGGCGACGGCCTGGGGAAGAACAACGGCGCGCGGCGGGCATACGATTCAAACGTTTCCGGAAATTCCTTTTCGAGAAAGCGGGATTCGCGCCGCATCACCGGCCAGTAGACCAGCGCGAAGAGGACGGCGAAAGCGCCGCCCACGAGCCAGGAGCGCCCCGCCAGCGCCCCGCCCAGCCCCATGAGCGCGCTGCCCAGGTAAAGCGGATTACGAGTGTAGGCATACGGACCGCCCGTGGCTAGCCTCCGGTTCTTATCGAGGTAGCCTGCCGCCCAGGCCCGCAAAGCCAATCCGGCCAAGGACAGGGCGGCACCCGAGAGTAGCAGCTTGGGAGTGGGCCGCGCAAGCAGCAAATAGAAAACCGCAAGCCCGAAACCCAGCGGCACGCGCCAGCGGCTGGCCCAGGCGGCGTAGTCTCTAGGCATTGGCCCTCGCCAGGCGTGCTTCGATGGCCGCCGCTACGCGCTCCACCGGGATCCCTTCGATATAGCCGGCCTTCGGGTTGCGGCGTGTATGGTTTACGGGCGCATGATTGTAGAGGGCGATGTCGGCAGCACGGAAGGGCCCGTTCCGGGCCGGGTCCGTAGGGCCGTGGATGGCCACCAACGGCGTGCCTACGGCCGCCGCCAGATGCAGGGGGCCCGTATCGCCGCCCAGGAACAAGCGAGCGCGTCTCGCCAGCGCGATGAACTGAACCACGCTCGAGGGGAAGTAAAAGGCGCGTCTGGCTTCCGCGCCCCGGATGATTTCCGCGATCGACCCGGCCTCGTCCGGCGACCCCGTGAGCAGGAACTTCGAAGCCAGCCGGCCCTCCAGATCCTGCAGCAGCCGGGCATAGTTCTGGGGCGCCCAGCGCTTGGCTTTCCAGCCGCCGCCGGGGTTGACGATGATAAAGTCCCGAGCCCCGAGGCTAGTTAGCTGATCGTCCACGTACCGGTCGTCCGCGTCGGTGCGCGGCAAAGGAAATTGCCAGCGGCCCACGCGCGCGCCCAGATGTTCGGCCAGGACGAGGCTCTCTTCCACAACGTGCTTGCGGCCTGTCGCGGCCACCCGTTGCGTGTAGAGGACCGCGGCGCCCGGCTCGCGCGTCCAGGGCTCGTCCAAGCCCACAATCTGCTGCGCATTTGCCAGGCAGGCAATCAGCGCGGACTTCCAGAGACCTTGGAAATCCACCGCCGTCTCGTAAGCGCTCTCCCGCAGTCCCCTCAAAGTGGCCGCCATCTCCTTGACCACCGCAAGGGGTGGAAGGCCGCCCCGCCAACTGAGCGTATCGAGCGGCAGAATCCGCCGTACGTACGGGTTTCCCGCCAGCAGCGACGCGTAGCGCTTTTCGATGAGCCAGTCGATTTCAAGCTGCGGGAAGGACTCCCCGAGCGCCGCCACGGCCGGCAGCGCGTGCACGATGTCGCCGATCGAACTCAGCCGAATGACCAGGACCCGTCGCATAAGAAGAAAGCAGCCGCACGAAGAAATGCAGATCCTTCGCTTCGCTCAGGATGACACGGCGTTTTGGGCGAAGTGATGAAACTTCAGGAACATGTCAGTCCGAGCAAAGCGAAGAATCTGCATCGACATGTCATTCTGAGCAAAGCGAAGAATCTGCATTTGATTTCGGCCTTACCACGCCGTGCTACTTGCCGTGGCGCCGCGCGATCTCCGCCAGCAAGCCGCGCGTCGAGTGGTCCTTGGGATCGCCCACAATGGACACGGCGATCCCGAGCTTTCTGGCCAGGGCGGCTTCGGGAACGCTTTCAGCCGTGTAATCGCGCCCCTTGCAATGCACGTCGGGGCGAAGCTCGCTCAAAATCGCCTCCACGGTCAATTCCTCGAAAATCACAACGTAATCCACCGGCTCGAGCGCGGCGACCAGCTCGGCCCGCGCCTCGGCGGGGAG
>DATJAQ010000130.1:0-23692 GCA_035516075.1 Terriglobia bacterium
TTTGGAGTTGCTGATGGCGACGATCAGAATTGCGCTCCTGAATGTCCGCCTGGCCCTGAGAACCAAGGCGGCGTTGTTCTTCACCTTCCTTTTCCCGCTCGTCTTTTTGTTTGTCTACGCCGGAATCTTCGCTCACGGAGACCGCGGGGCGGTGGCGTATCTCTTCGGCGAGGTCATCACCTTGCAAGTGATGGGCAGCGCTTTCTGGGGACTGGGGCTGCAATCCGTGATGGCGCGAGAGCGTGGAATTCTGCGCCGCTACCGGCTCGCCCCCATTGGCGCCGGCTCGATGGTGCTGAGCAGCCTGGTGGCGAACTTCCTTCTGCTGTTGCCGACGGTCGTGATCCTCACGGCGTTTGCCGTGAAAGTGTTCCATATGCCGCTCACCTTCAACATTCCCGGGTTCCTGCTGCTGGTCATGATTGGAGCCTTCTCCTTCGCCGGCTTCGGCCTGACCATTGCCAGCATCGCCAGCACCATGCAGGAAGCTCAGATCTACAACCAGTTGATCTGGATTACGCTGCTCTTCCTCTCCGGGGTCACCATCCCGCTGCCCAACCTGCCGGGCTGGATTCAACAGGTGTCTGCGTACCTGCCCGCCACCTACCTCGTGAGTTCTTTTCAGAGCCTCATGACACACTCGGCGCCCCTTTCCGCACACACCGCGGAACTCGCCGCCCTGATCATCTCCGGAACATTTGGCTTGCTTTTCGCGTGGAAGCTCTTTCGCTGGGAAAAAGAAGAGCCCATCCCGAAATCGGCCAAAATCTGGGCGTTGGTGTTCCTGATGCCATTTCTCCTGATCGGGTACTGGATGAACAGGAGCGGCACGGCGCAAAAGAGCTGGCAGGCGTCCTACAGGATGATGAGCGCAGGGCCGGGTGCGCCGCCGGCGCGTTCAGGTTCAGGACAGCCCCAAGCGCCGCCGGGACACTAGTCCGCGCCTTGTCTACTCTTTGCCCTCATACTGGTGCTTGAGGCTGGCCACCACCGCCGGATCCGCCAGCGTCGTTGTGTCGCCCAGCACTCGCCCTTCGGCGATGTCGCGCAGCAGGCGCCGCATGATCTTGGCGCTGCGCGTCTTGGGCAGCTCGGCGCTGAAGAAAATGTCTTCGGGCCGCGCCAGGGCGCCGATCTTATGAGCCACGTGCTGTTTCAGTTCCTCCTTGAGCGCGTCGCTCGCAACGGCCTTCTCCTTGAGGGTCACGAACGCGCTGATGGCCTGCCCCTTCACCTCGTGCGTTTTCCCGATGACGGCCGCTTCCGCCACCGACGGGTGGTCCACCAGCGCGCTCTCGACTTCGTAGGTCGAGATGCGATGGCCCGAGACGTTCATCACGTCGTCGACGCGGCCGAGCAGCCAGAAGTAGCCGTCGGCGTCCATCTTGGCGCCATCGCCGGTGAAATAGCGCCCGGGATATCGCGACCAGTACTGCCGCACGTAGCGCTCAGGGTCGCCGTAAATGGTGCGGAACATCGCAGGCCAGGGCCGGTTCAGAACCAGGTACCCGCCGGCGCCGGGCCCCACCTTTTGTCCTTGCTCGTCGAGCACCTCGGCGTCGATCCCGGGAAATGGCCGCGTGGCCGAGCCAGGCTTGGTGGCGGTCAGTCCGGGTAAGGGCGTGATCATGCACATGCCGGTCTCGGTCTGCCACCAGGTGTCGACGATGGGGCAGCGCTCGCGGCCCACGTTCTGGTGATACCAGATCCAGGCTTCGGGATTGATGGGCTCACCCACCGTGCCAATCAGGCGCAGCGAGGAAAGGTTGTGTTTCGCCGGCCAGTCCGTGCCCCAGCGCATGAAGGTGCGGATGGCGGTGGGCGCGGTGTAAAAGATGTTCACTCCGTACTTCTCCACAATCTCCCAAAACCGGCCGCGATGGGGAAAATCGGGCGACCCTTCGTACATCAGGCTTGTGGTACCGTTCGCCAGCGGACCATAAACGATGTAGGAATGACCCGTTACCCAGCCGATGTCGGCCGTGCACCAGTACACGTCGTTCTCCTTGATGTCGAAAATGTACCGGTGAGTGGCCGCCGTCCCCACCAGGTAGCCACCCGTGGTGTGGACGATCCCTTTCGGCTTGCCCGTGGTGCCGCTGGTATAGAGCAAGTAAAGGACGTCCTCCGCGTCCATGGGCTCAGGATCGCAGCGGTCGGAGGCGTTCTTCATCAGGTTGTGCCACCAAAGGTCGCGGCCTTCGTGCATGGAGGCGTCGGCGCGTTCGCCCACCCGCTCGACCACCACAACCTTCTCAATCGAAGGCGTTCCACGCAGCGCCTCATCCGCGCTGTGCTTGAGCGGAACGATATGGCCGCGACGCCACGCGCCATCTCCGGTAACGAGCACCTTGCACTCGGCGTCGTTGATGCGCTCGCGCAACGACTCGGCCGAGAACCCTCCGAACACCACGCTGTGCGGCGCCCCGATTTTGGCGCAGGCGAGCAGGGCGATGGGCAGCTCCGGCACCATGCCCAGGTAAATAGCTACGCGATCGCCTTTGCGGACGCCCAGCGACTTCAGCGCGTTGGCGAATTTGTTCACCTCACGCTGCAGCATGCCGAAGGTGAGCACGCGCGAGTCGCCGGGTTCGCCTTCCCAGATCAGCGCCGCCTTGTTGCGGCGCGGCCCGGCCGCGTGCCGGTCCACGCAGTTGTAGGTGACGTTGAGCTGCCCGCCCACAAACCATTTGGCCCAGGGGGCGTTCCATTCCAGCACCTTATCCCAGGGCTTGAACCAGTCGAGGCGCTTTGCTTCCTCTGCCCAGAAGCCCTCCAGATCGCTGGCGGCGCGCTCGTAGATGGCCGCATCGCCGGCGTTCGCTAAATTGCGGAATTCTTCGGAAGGCGCAAAAGTGCGCTGCTCGTCGAGGAGCACGTCGAGCCGTTCGTGCTGGGCTGCCGTTCCGTCCGCCATGAAACCCTCCCTTGTGATGCAGGCATCCTGCCTGCACCACCCCCTTTTCCTCTTCAGCCTTCGACCCCGCAGGCTGGAAGCCGGCGACCCGGTCAACATCACCAATTTACCAATCTCTGCTCAAAGTCAATCACGGCGCAGCCGCTCTTTCCCTTCCATCCGACCCGATGCCCCTCGGCCTTCAAATGCTTGGCCTGCCCCACAACGCCGACGGGATACTTCTCGTTCAAGCGGCCGCCTTCGCGCAGCACGCGCCAGTAGGGCGTGATGCGGCTCTTCCCCGCCCTGCGATCTTCCTCAGCGGCCTCCGCCGAAATCCGCAGGAAAATTCCTGTGGTCAGCGGGCAGGTGACGTCCGCATGGTGCTCGGCCGCAAGACGCGCGCGGATCTGGTTCACCGTTACCAGGCGCCCGCGAGGAACGGCTCGCACCAGCGCGTCCACATCCAGCGGGCGCGGGATCAGCATCGTGCCCGTGCCGCACTGCCGCTGCATCCGCGGGGGGATATCGACCACCTTGGGCTCCTGCGGCTTCTCCAACTTCGCCCGCCAACTCGTCCGGGACGTGAACTTGGGACTCTTCGGACTCTTCATCTATCAACCGTCAAGGTTCATCCTTCACTGTTCATTTCTCATCGTTATGTGTCGTATGCTTCATCCAAGAACTCCACCAAGTGCATCACGCGCCGCTTGCGCCCGCCGTTGTCGGAAGCGGCCACCCCGGCGCGCAGTTGGAGCATGCAGCCGGGATTCGCGGTCAGAATCGTGCTGGCGCCGGTTTCGTCAATTCGCTGCATCTTGTTCGCCAGAAGCCGTTCCGCCATTTCGTTGTGCGCCACATTATAAATGCCGGCGCTGCCGCAGCAAATCTCCGTTTCCTTAAGCTCGACAAAATTCACACCGGGCACGGCCGCGATCAGCCGGCGCGGGGCGGTTCGGATGCGCTGCGCGTGCAAAAGATGGCACGGGTCCTGGTAGGTCACCCGTTCGCGCATGGGACGGAAATCGCGGTTCAATTCGATTCCGGCCAGAAACTCCGTCACATCTTTCAACCGGGCCGCAAATTGGCGCGCCGGCTCCAGCGATTCCTGCTGCTCCTCCTCGAACAGTTGGGGATACTCCTTCAGCACCGAACCGCACCCGGCCGCGTTGGTGACGATGGCATCGAAACGCTCGCTGAGGAAGCCGCGGATGTTGCGCCGGGCCAGTTTGCGGGCGAGATCGCGCATACCGGCGTGGACGTGCAAGGCGCCGCAGCAGCCCTGATCTCTGGGAATCACCACGTCACAGCCGTTCCGGGCCAGCACCCGCACCGTGGCTTCGTTCAAGCGCGCGAAAGCGAGGTTCCCAATACATCCCGCAAAAAAGGCCACGCGGTACTTGCGCTCCCCGACCGCCGGGACCTCCGTGCCCAGACGGTCAAAGAAAAATCGTTCCTCCATTCGCGGGGCCAGGCGCGCAATGCTTTTCATGCGCGCAGAAAACAAGCCGCCGAGCCGAGCCGCAAGCGTCTCGAGGCCGGTCCGCTGAGCGAAGCGCATCAGCTTGCCCGCGAGCTTAAGCCGGCCCGGATGGGCGATCACTTCGCCGAGCAGCACCTCGCGCATCCAATGCTCGAAAGGAGGGCGGCTGTAGAAGCGATCGATCTGGCCGCGCGCCGCTTCGATCAGCCGGCCGTACTCCACGCCTGACGGGCACGCCGTCTCGCAGGCGCGGCAATCGAGGCACAGATCGAGGTGGCGCACCACGCTTTCGCCGAGCGGCAGGCGCCCCTGCTCCACCTGGATCACTTGGTAGATGCGCCCGCGCGGCGAATCCATCTCCTGCCCCAGCTCGCGATACGTAGGGCAGGCGTTCAGGCAGAGCCCGCAATGGATGCACTTCGAGTAGTAGTCCCAGCTCGGGGCTTCGCCGGGGCCGAAGTTCGAGATCGGATGATCGGGCGATTGGGTCATCGATTCAATGATTCATTGACCCATTGACTCATTGAATCAATGAGCCGACGTGCTCATTCGACTCGCACCAGCTCCCCTTCTTCCTTCAAGTAGCGCACCAGCGGATTATCCTCGTCCAGGTCGACGAGGTCGACCGGCAGGCGAAGAACGTCGCCCGCGGCAGCGCAGGCCCTGAAGAAGACTGCCGGGGGAAGTCCGGACACCGCCAGATCGACATCATGCGGTCGAGCGCCGCCCTTTTTGGCGGCAGAACCGAAAACGTATCCTTCGCCAGCGTCGGCAGTCTTTAGCACTTGGGCAGCTTCAGTAATTTTGGCTTTGAGCGACTCATCCACTGCGTTCCTCCTGCCCACCGCGACTTCAGCATTTGTGCAGCAGCCCGCTGCACGATTTCGAGATGGCGTACCCTATAATCCTCCCAGAAACCGCCCGGGAGCCAACGTTCCCTTGGGGTCCCACGCCGCCTTGAGCTTGCGCATCACTTCGAACTCGTCGCCCGGCGGTCCCCAAACGTCGAGCTTTGACTTTAGGTCGGTCGGGCAGCGCCCGACTATGAGGCTTCCGCCCAGGGCGGCAGCAATGTTCCTCAACCTTTCGATGAGGCTGGAGCTCGGGACTTGGGGCTCGAGGCTCGCCCCGGCGGGGATGACGCCGAGTTCCACCACGCCCACTCCAAGCTGGGCGAGCCCAGCCACCTCACAACCTTCAGCCCGCGCTTCCTTCTCTGCACGCTCGACGAATTCTTCGACGCCGGCGATGGGCAGCGCGGCCTTCAGCACCACCGGAACCTGACTCTCGCGCGTAAGCCCGTTGGCGAAATCCGCGATGCGCGCCCACGCCTCGGCTGCCACTTCGGACGGGATGGGGCGGATCGGCGCGTTGAGTGCGGCCGCCAGCCTGCCGAGCTCCGCCTCGTACCGCGCCATTACGCGCTCGGAGCCGCCCGCCTCAATCCAGACGGTCGGCGCGAGAGGCGCGCCGTCGCCGCCAGCAGTCCCGCCGAGCAGAGAGCGAGCGGCAGCACTAAGCAACACTGCGCGCAGTGGGCGAAGCGGTGAACCGAGCAGCTTGCGCCTGAACTCGCGGGCCGCAGCCGGCGTCCCAATCTCGATGGCCCACGTGGCCCGCTGCCGCACTTGCGGATAAAGCTTGAAGGCGGCTTCCACAATCACGCCCAGGGTGCCGTGGGAGCCGATCAGGAGCTTCCCAAGATCGTATCCGGCCACGTTCTTCACCACGCGCCCGCCGGTCTTCACGATTTTGCCGTCTCCGGTGACGATTCTCATGCCCAGCACCATGTCGCGCGGCCCGCCGTAGCGAAGGCGCAACGGACCGGCGGAGTTCGCTGCCAGGATCCCGCCGATCGTCGCCCGGTCGCCCGCCACCGGGTCAAGCGGCACCCAAAGCCGGTGCTCGCCCAGAAGACGCTGCAGCTCGCAGAATTCCAAGCCGGGCTCGACACTCATCACCAGATCGTCGGGTTCGTAGTACACCACCCGTTTCATCTGCTCAAGGCACAACGCAACGTCATAGCGGCTGGGCGCCGCCCCGAGACCGAGCTTGGTACGGTTGCCGCAGGGGATCAAGGCCAACTCGTGGGTGGCGGCGCTCTTCAGCACCTCCGCCACTTCTTCGGCCGAGCCCGGGTGGATCACGCAGTGCGGTGTAACACCGTCAACAGCGAAGGCGGCGCAGACCGCGGGTTCAGTGGAGGCTCGCGCCTCACCCACGATGCCGGCGAGGTCGGTCCGGATGTCGGCTATGGCCTGACTCATATCTGAGCCGGGCTTGGAGTTCGAATTGGGACCTCCAGATAACAGAAGCCCCGTCCCCGACCGCCCATGGTACCCGGCTTTGACGCTTTCCCTAAAACGCGTCTGTTGATTCTAAAGCACATAGTGGCTTCGTTCCGCGGTTTCGACGTGTTTTCTTGAACGTCGTGTCCCTCGCGCCCGTCCAACGGCCGCCGGTCGCCGATTGGTGCGCCGATCAGCCGGGCCGACGCCCGAGTCTCTGTCGAGAGCTGGTTCGTTTTTACACGGTTTATTCATTCTAAAAGACATAGTGGCTTCGTTCCGCGATTCCGGGCGGTTTCTCGGGCCCTCCTAAGGCTTTAGCGCCCAATCCGCAAGCCTGCCGCCTTGGCCAACCGTCGCTGCCGCAGGTCGAACGTCAGAAACACTTCGGCATCCAGGCTGAGGGCTGCAGCAACATGGAGAATATCCAAAGACCGCGTGCCGCTCCGGGCGGTGTGGCGCTTCGCCAAGTCGACGGCCTGGGAGAAGACTTCGTTGGGCAGAGACCGAAGCGGCCCCAGAACAGCGAGATTTTCCTCAAACCTCCGTTGGGCAGCGCTCGCCTGCGCCGCGCTAATGAGCCCGCGAAAAACCAACAGTTGCAGTGCGTTGGTGAGCTCCAGTTGATGGAAGAGCGTCAAGACGAGGATGGGGCGCACCCGGTGCATGACGAGCTCAGCCTTGGGCGTATGCACGTCGCTCACGTAAAGGGAGACCAGAAAACTCGTGTCGGGATAGGCATTCATCGGTCGCCGCGGTCCCAGGCCACGATTTCGGCCCCAGTCACCGGCAGTATCCGATCCCCAAAGATCCTCCGCCTCTGGGCGGCGAAGTCGGGATACTCCGCGGTCTGAGCCTCGGAACGCAGGGGCACCAGCTTCGCAATCACCCGCTTGCGCTTTCGGATCACGATCTCTTCGCCGTGTTTCAGCCGCGCCTCGATCTCGGAAAAGTGGTAGCGCAAATCTCGAACGGTGGCACTCTTCATAGAGTCACATTATATGTGATGCTTTTTAGGAAATCAAGCCGGCGGCCTAGTTCACTTGAATTCTCAGTTCGCCGCACATCTTGCCCGACGGAAACACTTTGCCGGGGTTGAGCAATCCCTCGGGATTGAAGACCGCCTTGATGCGGCGCATCAAATCCAGGTCCCCTTCCGAAAAAATGAGCGGCATCAGCTCATTCTTTTCAATGCCCACGCCGTGCTCGCCCGTGATCGATCCGCCGAGTTCGACGCACTTGGTAATGATGGCTTCGGCGGCCTTCACCACCCGCCGGCGCTGCTCGGGATCGCGGGCGTCGAACATGATCAACGGGTGCAGGTTGCCGTCGCCGGCGTGGAAAATGTTGCCGACGCGCTGCTGGAAGCGCCGCTCCACCTCGCCGATGTAATCGAGCATTTCCACGAGGCGCGTGCGGGGGATCACGCCGTCCTGCACGTAAAAATTGGGCGAGAGCCGGCCCATGGCGCCGAAGGCGTTCTTGCGGCCGCGCCACAGCAGGTCGCGCTCCTCGGCGTTGCGCGCCGAACGCACCTCGCGGGCGTGATTCGCGCGGGCCACGGCTTCGAGAGCCAGCGCCGTCTCCTCAACTTCCTCCTTCAAACCTTCCACCTCGAGCAGGAGCACGGCCGCCGAGTCGAGAGGATAGCCCGCATGAGTGGCCGCTTCGATGGCGCGCAGGGTGAACCCGTCCATCATTTCGAGCGCCGCCGGTGTGATGCCCTGCGCGGTAACGGCCGCCACAGTGGCGGTGGCGTCGGCCACGCGATCATAAACGGCCAGCAGGGTTTTGACGGCCTCGGGGCAGCGCGTGAGGCGCACCGTGATTTCGGTGACGATGCCGAGCGTGCCTTCGGAGCCCACCAGCAGGCCGGTAAGGTCGTAGCCGGGACGGTCCCAGTACTTGGCGCCGGTATGAATCACGCTGCCATCCGGCAGCACCACTTCGAGGCCGAGCACGTGGTTGGTGGTGACGCCGGAGCACAGCGTATGCGGGCCACCGGAGTTTTCGGCCACGTTGCCTCCCAGCGTGCAGGCCTTCTGGCTGGAGGGGTCCGGGACGTAGCAGTAGCCCTGCCCGGCGACGGCGAGCGAGAGATCGAGATTCACCACGCCCGGCTGCACGCGGGCGCGCTCGTTCTCGAGATCGATTTCCAGGATCTTCTTCATGCGGGCGAGCGACAGCACCAGGCCGCCCTCGGTGACCACCGCGCCCCCGCTCAAGCCCGTCCCGGCGCCGCGAGCCACCACGGGCACGCCGAAGTCGCCGGCGAGTTTGACGATTCCGGCCACCTCCGCGGTGCTTTCCGGGAAGACGACGGCCTCGGGCGGCTTGCGCGCCGAGAGGGCGTCGTACTCGTAGAGCATCAGGTCTTCGGGCCGTGAGAGGACGCGCTCCGGGGCGGTAAGGCGGGTGAGGGCGTGAACCAGCCGGTTGGTGGCCATAGCCATGAACGAGCGCGCCGGATGGTTTGCAGCCGTGATCCGCAAGCGCCCTCATGAATTCTAGCGCAACTGGGGCGCGAGGACCGCGCACCGTCAGGCTCGGCGAGGGCGGGCTAATGGTAGAGTAGGGTCATGGCTAAAATCCTGGTCACGGGATGCGCCGGATTTATCGGGTTCCACGTTTCGCGCCGCCTCATTGCGGACGGCTCCGAAGTGGTGGGCCTCGACAGCCTCAACGAGTACTACGACGTCAACCTCAAGCGCGCGCGCCTGGCGCTGCTCCATGCATCCGTCAACGCGAACCGCAGGTTTCGTTTCGTCAAGCAGGACCTCACGGACCGGCCCGCCACGGAGGCCCTTTTTCGCTCGGAAGGATTTGAGAGCGTGATTCACCTCGCGGCCCAGGCCGGCGTGCGCTACTCGCTCACCCATCCTCACGCCTACGCCGATTCAAACCTCACCGGCTTTCTGAACGTGCTCGAGGGTTGCCGGCACAGCGGCGTCCGCCACCTGCTCTTCGCGTCTTCAAGCTCGGTTTACGGCGGCAACACGCGCATGCCGTTTTCCTCCCGCGACAATGTGGACCATCCGCTCAGCCTCTACGCGGCCACCAAGAAGGCCAACGAGCTGATGGCCCACGCCTACGCCCATCTTTATCGCCTGCCCTGCACGGGACTGCGCTTCTTCACGGTGTACGGGCCCTGGGGACGGCCCGACATGGCGCTGTTCATCTTCACCAAAGCCATCCTCGAAGGGCGGCCGATCGAGCTTTTCAACCAGGGCGAAATGCGGCGCGACTTCACCTACGTGGACGACGTGGTGGAAGCGGTCTTACTGCTGCTCGAGAAGATTCCCCAGCCCGATCCGGCGTGGAGCGAGGGCCGCCCCGACTCGAGCTCCGCGCCCTACCGCCTCTACAACGTGGGCGGCCATCGTCCCGTAGAACTGAGCGCATTCGTGGAGATTCTCGAGCGTAAGCTGGGCAAGACGGCGCAGAAGATCCTGCTGCCCATGCAGCCCGGCGACGTTCCCGCCACCGCCGCCGACATCGACGACCTGGTACGCGACACCGGCTTTCACGCTCAGACTCCTGTCGAGGAAGGCATCGGGAAGTTCGTGGACTGGTACCGGGAATATTACCGCATGTAAAGTGGCTCCCACCTGATAGCGGCCTTTGAGCCGGCCGCGCGCTGCCCTGTTGACCTCAGCCCTCGCTTGACGACCCGTAGGGCGCGGCCTCTACTCCCTCCGGAGTTCGCCGGTCAGGCCTTCGCGGTCAAATAACCCAACCGCGTTCCAATTGTGGAACAAAGCTTCCGCTTTGGGTTTGATAACTATAAAGCAATACCCCTGTAAAACACAGATCGCGCGCCACTTGCCAGAGTCTCATCTGGCATCCGAACTGCCCGATCCCCCTGCAAGCGACGATCCGGAACCTTCTGGGGTCCGCAGCCGACTGCTCGTCTCAACAGGCGCGCACGGCACGGGTCTCGCTGGCGCGGGCGCCCGCGCGAGAGGGCAGGCAGGCCGCACGCGTGGGCCGAGGGGAGAGATCTTTGCCGGAGGTTCGACGGAGACGACATCGGACGAGACGGAGTCGAGGCGGACCCAGCGCGCAGATCGTTCAGCTTGCTCTGTTCGCCGCCCTGGCCTGGGGGGGTCTGATGGCGCTCAAGGCGCTGGGGCCGCTTGATCGTTCCGGCCAAACGCCGGAGGTTCAGGATGAATGGGCCGACCTGGGCCTGCCCGCCTTTTTGACTCCCACCTTTCGCCAACCGGAACGGCCGGTGTACCCGTACTCCATAATTCCCGGCGGCGTCGCAAGCTCCCGCGAGCTCCGCGAGGCTGTGGCCAAAGACCGGTTGGTCGCCGCCCACTACCAGGACTTTGATCTTGCCCACACGCGCATCGTACGGCTGAACTCAGTGCGCGTCGCCTACGTCTCATACCGTTTGCGCAACGAAATCTTCTGGACGCGGCGTCCCGTGACTCTGCGGGCGGGCGAAGCACTGATCACCGACGGCCGGCACTTCGCGCGTACGCGTTGCGGCAATCGCCTCACGGAAACGCCGCCGCAGACCCATTCGCCTTCCGAGCCGCCCGCGGAGACGCTCGATACCCCGCAGAGGCTGGTGACCACTTCGCTGCTGGAGACTGCGACGCCGCTCGACATTTCGCTGACGCCTCCACCGCCCGGAAAAACTCCAGGCAGGATCGATAAGGGGACCCCCCGGGCCTCCGCGGTTCCGGTGGGAACCTTCGACTTCTTTATCCCAACCGGCGGAGGAGGGATGAAGAAGCACTGCGACCCCAACGCAAAACCTCCCGACGAGGATTGCCGCCCTCCCAAGCCGTCGCCAACGCCCGAGCCGGGCACACTGCTCCTGGTCTCCTCCGGTGCCGCGTACTTGTTGTTGCGCCTCAAGTGGCGCGCCTAGCGGTTCGATGCTCCGCCGCGACTTAGCGCACAAGCGCCCAATCTTAGACCGCAAATTATCGTGGGGAGGTGGCGGATTTCGCGGGTTCAAAAGGAACTACGACCTCGCCTGCGAGCGCGCGCCCAATGCGCTCCGCGGCGTGCCCGTCGCCGTAAGGATTAACAGCCTGCGCCCTGCGCTCGTGCTCTCGCGGATCGTCGAGCAGCCGAGCGGCCTCGCTTACGATCCGGTCCTTCGCGCTGCCCACCAACCGCACTGTGCCGCACTCCACCGCCTCGGGACGCTCCGTGACCTCGCGCAGCACCAGTACCGGCACGCCCAATGCCGGCGCTTCCTCCTGAATGCCGCCGGAGTCCGTCAACACCAGGTAAGACCGCTTCATCACCTGAACCAGCGCCAGATAATCCAGCGGGGCCGTGAGCACGACGTTCCGTATCCCGCCCAGCAACCGGTGGACGGGCTCGCGGATGCTGGGGTTCGGGTGTACGGGGTAAAGAATTCGAACCGCGTCGCCGTAGCGCGCGCTGAGTTCTTGCAGGGCCTCGCAAATGCGCTCGATGGGCTCGCCGAAGTTCTCGCGCCGATGCGCCGTCACCAGGATCAGGCGGGCGTTCGCGTCCTCGAGGGCTCGGGCGGCATCCCCCAGGGAGCGCGGGGCCCAGGGTTGCGCCTGCACCCACCGCAAGGCGTCGATCACCGTATTGCCGGTCACCACCACCTGGTCCTCGGAGACGCCCTCGCGCAGCAGATTGGCGCGGGCGCGCTCAGTGGGCGCGAAATGGAGGTCCGCAATCACGCCGGCCACGCGGCGGTTGATCTCCTCGGGAAAAGGCCGCCACTTGTCGTGACTCCGCAGGCCGGCTTCCACGTGGCCCACGCGGGCGCGCGCGTAGAACGCCGCCAGAGCCGCCGCGGCCGCCGTAGTGGTGTCGCCCTGCACCAGCACCCAGTCGGGGCGTTCGCCGGCGAGCACCGATTCGAGGCCGAGCAGCGCCGAAGCCGCCACCTGCGAGGGCGTCTGGTTGGCTTCCATCAAGTCGAGATCGGAGTCCGGCGAAATCTGGAAGAGGCTGAGGACCTGATCGAGCATTTGGCGGTGCTGCGCCGTGACGCACACCCTGGAGACCACGCCGGGGCGCCGGCGCAGCTCGGCGATCACCGGAGCCAGCTTGATGGCCTCGGGCCGGGTTCCGAAAACGGAGAGAACGCGCAAGGCGGCAGCCATTCAACCTCGGTGGTCTCAGTGCGGACGGCGGCCGAACAGCATCAGCGCGCAGCCCGCGAACGAGGTGGCCATCAGCGTCACCATGATGTAAGCCGGGGGCAGATGCGAAAGCCCGCCCGCCACCGCGCCGCCCGCAAAGCTGCCGAGAAACTGCAGCGTCTGGAACGAGCCGAGCGCGGTGCCGTAGGACGTGTCGGGCGCAGCCTTGCTCACCAGGCTGGGCAGGACGGGCTCGAGGCCTGTAAAGCCCACCAGAAACAAGGTGCCCGGCACCAGCACGGCGGCGAGCGTCTTAGGGTCGAGTCCGGCGGCCGACGGGCTGAAAAGCAGCACGGCGCTCACCGCCAGGACGAAAAAGCAGAGCGCCGCCAGGCCCCGGCCCCAGCCGTGGTCCGCGCCCCGCGAAAAGCCGAACATCGTGACGCCGCTGATCAGCAGCATGGGCAGTAGCACCTCGTAATACCGGGTCATCTTCAAGTGGTGCTGGCCGGTGACAATCAGCGGAAAGAAGAACCAGAACGAGGTCATGAAGGTGTTCATGAAGAAGGCGCTCAAATCGAGCGCCAGCACCGCCGGCAGGCGAATGACCTCGCCCAGGCGCAGCGGCGGCGACGGGTGCGGCGCCATGTAAGGCAGGAAGCGCGCGAGCAGCAGCACCGAGCCCACGCCGAGCAGCCCCGTGAGCACGAACAGGAAGCGCGCGCCGGCCAGGCCGGCGAGGAACGGCCCCCCGATCACGCCCAGGATGAAGGAAGCCCCGATGGGAATGCCGATGATCGCCATCGCGGTCGAGCGCCGCTCGGAAGGGATGTTGTCGGCCACGGTAGCGAAGGCGGTGGACGTGATGGTGCCGATCCCCTGAACGAAGCGCGCCAGGATCAGCTCCGTGATGCGATAGGACGCCGGGAACCAGGCCGGCGCCGCGCACAGAAACGAGCCCAGGGCAAACACCGACATGCCGATCAACAGCACTTTGCGGCGCCCGATGCGGTCGGAGAGGCGGCCGAGCGGAATCTCAAAGCAGGCCATGGCCAAGCCGTAGCAGCCGAAGGCAAAGCCCACCAGAAACCGGGACGGAGTGAATTGCAGGCCGTAAAGCGTAAAGACGGGCAGGACCAGGAAGAGCCCGAGCATGCGCAGGCCCACGGCCAGGGCCAGCGCCAGCAGAAGCTTCTTCTGGGCGGCGGTAAAGGCGATGCGCGGGTTGGCCGTTGCGGTGGCCATCAGGAAAGAACGGGCGCGCCGTCCGGCGGCCTCAGTTCAACGTTGGACGCTGCCCGGGCCGCTCAGGCCGGCCGCCAGCGCTCGATGTGCACGCTCAAGCCGCATTCGAACCTGACTTCGGGCGCGGTTTGCGGCGGCTTCCATACGGCGAGAATCGCCGAGCCTTGATAGACGCGCTCAAAGGCAATTTCCGATTGCGACACGGTTTCGATGGGCGCGATCCACCAGACCGGCTCGGGATACGCCCGGAGCGCGATCTTCACGCCCTGCCACTCGTCCACCAGCCGGAGCTCGGGCGCCGCGAGCTCGCCCCGAAAACCGAGGGGTTCGATCTGAGCGCCGCCCGCGGACTCGGCGCGGAAATAGCGGCCGGGCGCGTCCGGCGCCAGCAGATTAAACACCAGCTCGAGCCCGAAGGCCAGCGGCGCCGGACCGGCGGGCGGGGCCGGGGAGGCGGGCTCGGGCCCGCGCTGCGGGACGGCGTCAAACCGCGATCGGCACTCGAGCCGCCAGACACCGCTGTCCGCCTGGGCGCTGACCTGTTTCGACGCCTCGATCCCATACAAGGCGCCGGCCACCCCGGCCGTGCCCGACGCCGTCATCTCAAAGCTTGCGCGCCCCTCGCCGTACAACCCGCCCGCCGCAGGCGCGAGCGTCCACGCGCCGCCCGCCAGCTCCGCGCTCTCCTCGAGCGCAAGGTTGGCGAAGTCGGGGTATTGCTTCGCACCCGGAAAACCGTAAGAGCGGAAAACGTGGCGCGGGTAGCGGTCGTAGCGCAGCAGGGCTGCCAGGTTCGGCTCCTTGCTGCGCACCAGTTCGTGGATGGAGGCGGGCGGCTCGTCGCCGGGGGCCTGGGCGTGGGCGGCCTCACGCACTTCGGCGTGGTAGGGCTCGGGCCGCCGGGCCAGGGCGTTGATCAGCTCCGTGTCTGCCGGCTTGAATCGCAGGCTTGAGACGGTGCCGCCGTCCGCCGGCCGCAGCACCAGGCCAAAGAGCTCGTGATCCACCAGCGCCTCTTCGCGGCCGTCGCAGTCGAAGTCTACCAGGCGCACGCGCGGGCGGCCGTCGCCCTGCTCCGCCCCGGCGCGGTCGAGCAGCACTTCCGCCTGAATCAGGCGGCGCTGGACGCCCGTGCGCAGGTGCGGCGTGTACAAACCCCCGAAGATTCCGTGCCAGTAGGCGTCATTGCACTGCGCCGCCAGCAGATGGGTTTCGGCCTCGGCGAGCAGAGGCTCCCGCTCCGCGCTCGCCGGCAAGCCGCGTGCGGTCGCCAGGCGCCGGCTCACGTCCAGCATGAGCTTATGCACCTGGTTTGACTCCGGGTACTTCGCCAGAAAATTCCGCCAGTAGCCTCCGCGCAGGAAGCGTTGAAAGCGTTCGGCCTCCGGCAAGCGGCTGCTTTCGGCCACGCAGGCCCGGAGCGCGCGCGCGGCTTCGAGCGGCAGAGCCCAGAGCATCATTTCCTCGTAGGAAGCCGTGGGCAGATAGATGCGGCCGAGGGGTGGCTGCGCGTCGAGAAAGTCGGAAACGGTGGTGGTCTCCACCCAGCCGGCAGCCCCCTCCAGCGCCTGGAAGAAGCGCTCCAGCCAGAAGTTTTCGTAGCAATGCTTGAAGGTTTCGGGCCAGCCGCCGAATTTCTCGCAGTCGTCGCCCATGGCAAACAGCGGCGCAACGGGCTCCGAACTGGCCAGGCCCTGGCGCAGCAGCTCGATGGTTTCGGCCGGCTCGCGAAACGGAATGGCGTAACGAAACGCCTTCAGGCTCGGCACCAAGCGCAGCGCGCATCCCGATTCCTCGGTCACGTAATAGCCGCGCAGACCGCCCGCCTCCACCCCGGCGCTCAGGAAGTGGGTGTCATCCAGCATGACGTAATCCACGCCATTTTCGGCCAGGGGCCGCGCCAGGCCGGGCTCCCAGACGCGCTCGGCCACCCAGGCACCGCGCGGCGCGGCGCCAAACCGGCTGCGGAGGTAATCGCGCAGCTTGATCAACTGCGCGCGCTTGTCGCGGTCCGGGATGACCGGCAGAATGGGCTCGTAAAACCCGCCGCCCACCAGCTCCGCCTGGCCGCGCTCCACGAGGGCCCGAAGCTGGTCGAAGAATTCGGGATGCCGCGGCTCGATCCACTCCAGCAGGTGCCCCGAATAATGCAGGCTGACGCGCACCCGCGGATGGCGTGCCAGCACGTCGAGGAAAGGGCGGTAAGACTTGCGATAGGTCTCTTCGATCACGGAATCGAAGTTCCCCACCGGCTGATGGGAGTGGAGCAGGAGCGCAAAGGACACTCGGGCCAAAGGTCTGCCTTCTGGGCGGAATGAGAAGCATTCACGGCTGCGCCGCTAGTCTTTTAGAATAGAATGTCACGGCGCCCGCTGTCAGCAGGAAATGCGCCGCGATCAGTCCCGGGACCGCCCGCGCCGGGCGCCCGATAAGGCAGCCGATGAAAGAACCCGAATTCGATCCCCGGCCCATCCTGAAGTGGTGTACTTCGGACCTTGACGCTCTGCTGGCGCGCCTCCGCGCGGCGGTGGAGCACGAATCGCCGAGCGGCGACCGGGCCGCGATCGACGCCATGGCGGAGTTCTATGCGGGCGAATTCCGCGCCGCAGGGGGCCGCGCGAGGCTGCTGCCTCACCGCACGGCCGGCGCCGCGGTGCTGGCGGAGTTCCCTGCTCCGGGCGCCGGGGCGGGCCGGCCCGCCGTCAAACCGCTCCTGCTGCTCGGCCACCACGACACCGTATGGGCCCTCGGCACTCTGCGCTCCATGCCCTTTCGCCTGCGCGCGGGGCGCGCCTACGGTCCCGGGATCTACGACATGAAATCGGGCATCGCCTGCGCGCTCTGGGCCCTCAAGGCCCTGCGCGCGCTTCGCCTGCCGCGCTCGCGGCCCGTCCGCGTGTTTCTGAACCCCGACGAAGAACTGGCCAGCCGCGCCTTTCGCGGGCGGATTCAGGCGGAGGCGCGCCGGGCGCATGCGGTGCTGGTGCTCGAGCCCGCGGCCCCGGGCGGCGCCTTGAAGACGGCCCGCAAGGGCGTGGGCGAATTCCGCCTGACGGTGCGCGGCCGCTCCGCCCATGCCGGCATCAACCCCGCCGCCGGCGTGAACGCCATCACGGAGCTGGCGCACCAGATTCTGCGCATTGAGCAGATAGCCGGCGCCGGGCGCGGCGTGACCCTCACGGTAGGCGTGATCGAGGGCGGAACGCGCTCCAACGTGGTGCCGGAGACCGCCCGCGCCCGCATCGACGCCCGCGTGCCGCGCCTGGCCGACGGACGGCGTATCGAACGGCTCATGCACGCCCTCAGGGCGGTTCATCCCGAAGCGCGGCTCGAAGTGGAGGGCGGGATCAACCGGCCCCCGATGGAGCGGGTGCGGGCGGCGGCGCTCTTCGCGCGCGCGCAGGCGCTGGGCCGCCGCATGGGCCTGGAGCTGGCGGAGGCTTCAACAGGCGGCGGCTCCGACGGCAATTTCACCGCCGCGCTCGGCATCCCCACCCTCGACGGCCTGGGCGGCGTCGGCGACGGCGCTCACGCCCGCCACGAGCATGTTGTGGTGCGCGAGCTTCCGCGCCGGGCCGCGCTCCTGGCCGCGCTGATGGCCACTTTATGATTGCGGCGCAGGCCGGGCGCCGCAGGTGGGCGTGCCGCGGCTGGGCGACGGGCGATCAGGATGTTCGTCACCGCCCGGATCGCGGAATACGCCTGGCGCTGAACGTTGAAGACGGTCACCAGCACCCCAAACGGGCGTCGAGGCCTGCCGGCCCCTGCACCGAGCGGCCCTACGGGCTTGCGAAGCCCGACACGACCTGCCGCAGCGCGATGGCGTTCACCGTAAGCTTGCCCTGGTCCAGCAGCCCCTGCCGCACGCTCTGGCGGTAAATCTGCCAGGCCAACTCCCTCTTGCGGAGAAGAAGTTGGCGCCCAACACGGCCGCGCTGGGCCGCGAAGCCCGACTCGTCCGCCGGCGCCCGAGCCAGCACTTCAAACACCAGCCGGTCGTCGCCTACGGTTACCACCTCGGAGGTCTGGCCCGGCTGCAGCATGAAAGCAGCCTCGAGCGCGGAGCCGGGCACCCGGCCGTTCAGCTTGTCCTGCGGCGTAAACTCGGGGCTCTCTTCCACCTTCAGGCCCATGCCGTCCGCCACCTTGGCGAAGTCAGCCGTTGCGGCCTTCAGAGCCAGCTCGTGGGCACGCTGCTCAATCACCAGACTCGCCCGATCCATGCGGTAGTCGTGTTCCACCTGCGCCCGTACGTCGCCAAACAATTGTCCATGCGGTGCCACCTGGCGTGACAAATGGGCGATGATCACGCTTGCGCCCACGTTCACGGGATCGGTGACGTCCTCGGAAGTAAGTTGAAACGCGCGCCGGGTCAGCTCCTGGTTGTAATCGAGCTCGGGAAGGGCCTGGCCGTATTGAAACAGCGGCGTTTCCTTGGTCTCCAGGCCTAACTTCGCCGCCTCCAGATCGAAGTGCGCGGGATCAGCCTTCAGCTCCTGGTCAATCCAGTCCGAGAGCCACGCCTTTCCATCACCCTGCCGAGTACTGTCGAGCGGCTGCTGAGCCCCGTTGTTCGACTCGTTTCGCCACGCCGTCATGAGCATGCCGGCGTCGCCGGAATCAATTACGATGTAGCGCAAAGAGCGCCGCTCGGGCATTCGGTAGTGCGTGAAATTGTCTGCGAAGTAGGCTTCGAGTGAGGCCGGATCTTCTTCGGGCTCGCTCTGGGCGTAACGGGCGGCTTCGAAGTACACGTAAGCGACCCGCGCCCTTTGATTCAATCGCCTGAACTCGGCGTGAACTTCGTCCGGTGATACCTCCACCGCGTCGGTCACCAGATCGCGCAGCTCGGCAACCAGCGGCCGGGCGCGGGCGTCGGACGCCTCCAGATCCTCGCCGTCCTGATCCGCGCCGGCCGCCTTGAGGCCCAGTTTGCCGGCCTCGGCGAGCACCGCGTGGTCGAGCACCATTTCGTCAAACGCGTAGGCCGCGAACTGGGGCGTCACCTCGGGGTTGTTGTCGAGGGCCCCGTGGAAATACTGCTCGAGCCAGTGGTTGAGGTCTCGATTGGTAATGCTGCTGCCGGCGAAACTCGCCAGCACAATGGGTGGCGCGCCCCGGTGGCCGTGGGTCAGCACGATCTTTATGATGGCGCCCACCACCACCACCACCGTCAGGATGCCGAGCACAATGTTTTGCCGGCGCCTTCGCTGCCGGCGCCTGCGGCGCTGCCGGCGCCCGCTCGAAGTGCGGTGCCGGCGTCCGCTGGGGCTCGGGCCGCTGGCCGAATCACCCGCCGTGGCGACATCTTGGAATTCCGTTTCCATCCCGGGTATCTGACTAGTATACAGCCCGCACGACCCGAAGGCAAACGTACCCCCCATGTGGGCGCGGTGGGAGCGCCGCGGGTGGCGGCACAAGGGCTGGGTTTCAACTCGGCCGTTTCGGGGCCTCTTCACACGGGTGCGATCTCGCGCCCTGGCAGTTCATGAATGATCCGACTCAGGCGGCGGCAAGCACATCGAGCAGGCGTACCATCGCCAGCGTGTCCTGCTTGCAGTAAGCGATCAGCGCCGCGCGCAATCTTCTGCGCTCCACAGATTCCAGTTCGCCGCGAATCATCTCCTCCCATTTCAGGCCTGCCATGCTGCCTTCCGATACCTCCATGCCCTCGTAGGTCATGTCGGGAACGAGGGCCGGCAGCACGCTCTTCAGGGAGTACGAGCCTTCGAAGCCGGGGTGATACACTTCGGCGCGTATCACGGCCAGCAGGTCCCACAGCCGCTTCTGAATTCCGTCGATCGCGCCCTCGTACTTCGGCAACCAGCCCGCCAGATCTTTCAGGCAGCCCGACTCGAACCCCTGATGATAAACCACGATGCTGCCTTTCCGGCCGATCGCCCGGCAAAGGGACTCGATGAAAGGCGGCCGCGGGTCGGCGTCGTTCTCGGCCAGGAATTCGTAGTGTTCCAGCGCAGCGCCCGGCTTTCGCCGGATGTGCAGCGACCATTGGAAGGGGAGGTTGTCGTAGGGCCTCATGCCGGCATATAGCGGCAGCGCCAGGCCGAGGGTCTCGAAGTCCATAAAGTGGACCGGATACTCGAGCTGGGCGAGCCACTGCTTGAACCCCGTCCCGAACCAGGGCTTTCCGCTGCGCACACTCTCGCGGGCCCGCGCCTGCTTCTCGCTGAGCGCGAAGCCCGCGGGGATGTCGCCAATCCGCTCGATCCCCGCGTCTTTCAGCTTCTGGAGCTTCTGAGCCGAGATCCCGGGAAGGTTGCTGACGTGGTCCTCGGGCAACGGCTTGTTGCAGACGTCGAAGAACTCGCAGGTGAAGGGGTTCGTACATTGCCGGCCCGGCGGGATATCCGGCGCCTCGGCCTGCGCCAGCATCTTCCGTTCCTCGCGGATCAGCTTGCGCACGTCGCCGCCAAGGTCCGCCGTCTCGCTGGTGAGGTCGTGAATGCGGAACAGCTTGTCCAGTTCGTATTCCTTCCCATCGTAGACGTACTCCCGGTTGAGGTGCATCAGGCAGGGAACCACCTTGAAGCCGCACCCTTCCAGCACGAGCCGCTGGATGGCCACGTCGTACGTGTAGTAGTCCTTGAGCTGCGTCGCCGACTTCACCTCAATCAGCCGCCACGTGCCCTTGGCGCGCCGTTCCAGGATGTCGGCCCTGATCAGAATATTGTCGTGGCGGAAGGCGGCCTCGAACAGCGCCGGAGCCTGGCCCTTTGCCACCACGTCCGCAGTCACGGCCAGCGCCTTGTTCAGTTCCTCGTGCCCGGCCTCGATCAGCACTCCGCTGGGGAACATCTTCTGCGCCAGACGTCCCACCTCCTGGCCCTGTTCGATCACCGCCCGCGAGCTCTCGTCGAGCTCGCCCGCCAGATCGGGGTCGTGCACTTCGAGGCAGAGCCGCTTCAGGCATTGCCAGCCCGCCATCACGTTAGACGTGGAGAGATTTGCCATGCGAGCCGCGCCGCGCCCCATCTTAACTCCCCTCGTCACGCTGGGCCAGGTTAGTTTTGATGGATCACGGCAGGATGGCGCAGACCTTCCAAGGTCTGCGCGAGCCTGCCCTTCAGGCGGCGCCCTCCAACGCAAGGATCTTTTTCCTCACGGCTGGCGGAAAATCTACAAGCGCGAAATAGCTCTTGTGATAGAGATAGTCCTCACCGCTCTCATCGACAATCCGCACCAAATCGTCTTCGGCTGCCCTCGGATCGGGGATCACCCGGTAAACCTTGCCGGGAATGAGCGAGGCCTGATAGCCGGTGTTGTCGATACAGAGCGCGAACGGTTTCATCTGTCTTTTCGTCATATCATTCATCCAGGTAGCGCTTGATCCTCATGTCCCTTTTGCCGATCCCATGCGCCTCGTACCAGTGTAACTCGACTTTCCGGAGACTACTATTCGGAAGCCTGACCGTGGCAATTCCTTTGAGCTTTCGCCATCGTCCTTGCCCGTAAGCTTTGCGGAGGTAGGAGCGAACTCGAATGGCGGGGCCGGCGGCAATCACTTCCACGTTTGTTATCGTGTCGACGAGCTCGAAACGCATTCTCCTCCACACCGAAAGGGGTTGGCGTTTTCATTGCCGGATGGTTAGCCGATCATACACCACGCTGAGCAGATTGTGAACGAGCACGACGGGGAGCCGGGGCGAACGCCGACCAGCGGGTTCGCGAAAACGACCTTGGCACACGGCTCCGGCCCGCCGCCGCTCCCTCCACCCCCTTCCGTCGGGTTAAAGCAAAATAAACGCGCCGGAAACCCCGCAGGAAGGCGCAGACCTTCGAAGGTCTGCGCCATCCTGCCCTTGAATCTCAAATCTTCAATCTGCAATCGCCCGGTGAGCGTGATCGAGCTCGTGCAACTACCACTACGGTGACCGGCGATCCCCGAATCGGACCGGATCGGGCGAGAAACTGACCATCACTGGCGCAGCCCTGAAAAGAAAGGCCTGATGCGCCATCCTGCCGTACGCCATTTTAACTCGCCTTGCCACGATGGGAGAGGTTCATTTTGACGGAAGCAGAAACGGTCGGCTTGAGAGAATCAGCCGGCGCGAACAAGGGGCATGCCCGAGCAGCGGGCGTCGTTCGAACGCGAGCGGCAGAGCCTAAAAGGCCCAGACCCTCGGCTACCTGCTACCTGCTTATCAGTTGGTCCCGGACGGTTCGCGCCCAAACGCCGAGTTCTTCGCCAGTGAGCCAAACCTGGCGCAAAATACGAAAGCGAATTTCGTCCGCCTTTTCCACTTCGATTCCGGGCTCCGAGCTAGCTGCCGCTGTCGACAGGTTCCGAACGGCACCAGCAAGGTGCTCGCCTATTCGTGGAGCGACACGGATGCACTTCGCTATCAGACCACACGTCGGCTCATCCTCCGAGAGTACTTGGTGGTAAAGCCCCTTCTCAGACCCGAAGTCCACCACGCATAACACGTAGCCATCGCTATTCCTCGCAGCGGTGTCTCCTTGAATCCAACTCATTCTAACTGAGTCTTCCTTCGTGGCCTTGACCTCGACCAGAAAATTAAAAACCCGCCCCTGAAGCCGCGCCTCAAACGGCAGGTTCCCAACATCCTCCCGTTCCCAGTTTGGGTCTGCGCCCGTTGCGATCGTCGCGCGGAAGTCGCTGCCGACTCCAGTTCGTTCAACATCGAAGCCCTCGCGACGGAACGCGGCCTTTACCAGCTCTTCTACGATGCGGCCCAAAGCCCCATTTCGAGTATTGATCTCACTCGCCGACCTGCGCCGGTTTACAAACTCCACTAGCTCCGACGGTTGAGCCAAGTCGACGGCCTGAGCCCACTGTCCTCGCAGCTCAACTTCCTTCTCGAGGTCGCCACCGGCAGCCGCACGGATCGCAAGCTCCAGGGCATCGACTCCGCAGTGCATTGAGAGAAACTTCCTTGCCTCCGTCGACTCAATGATCTCGGCCGACACTCTGCCTAGCAACAGCTTAGCGGTGTCCGCGTTCAGCGTCTGGCATGAACCGCCAGAGCCACCCCCGGGGATCCAAGGGTTTGTCTTGAGCTTTCCCAGCCACTGACATGGGTATACGGCTACGGTGCCCTCGCACCCATGCTGTTGCCTCGCGGAACACTGACAGCGAATCGTTGCCTTCCAAGAGTTGTCGTTCGGAACTAACCACCCAAGTACAAACCTGAAAACGCTCTGGGCGTGCAACCAATCGCCCGACGCGGAGGCGCCCGCCGTGTCACTAAGGAGCCTGGTCAGACCAGCCACATCCTTGGCGTTCAGCGCGTCGATCCGGTGCCCCGCCCCCGCTGTCGTCACCGGCTGCAAGGCCGCAACGAGTTCGCTGCTAAAGGCCGCGGTCGTCTCGAAAATCAGAGAAGCACTAGCCAATCTCCTTCCCTTCAAAAACTGGCATAACGTCGTCGTATCAACCTTTAGTGAATCGCAGCACTGCACGTAAACCTCAGAGAGTCGCACGTAGTCAGGAAGAAGCTTTGCCCACTCCCGCTCGCCCTCGCAGAGGAACTGGCTCGGAAGTAAGAAAGCCTCGTGTACGTCCGCGAATGTCCGCAGTTGCCCGTCCTCGCACAACAGTGGGAAGGGCTTCAGGTCATGGCCGCCTGCGTGCGACGGGTGAGTGGAAAGCCAGACAAGTAATTTGACGGCTGCTTTCTTTGTTGCATCTGCACCGCCACCCTTCTGTGAT
>DATJAQ010000131.1:0-12677 GCA_035516075.1 Terriglobia bacterium
GCGATGGCGGAGGCTCATTCCGTGGCGGTCGATCCCCACAAATGGCTTTACGCCCCGCTCGAGGCTGGTTGTGCGCTGGTGCGCGATCCCCGGCTGTTGATCGAGACCTTCAGCCATCGCCCGCCGTACTACCACTTCGAAGAAGGCGCCGCGGAACACGACCTGATCAACTATTTTGAACACGGACTGCAAAACTCGCGCGGATTCAGGGCGCTCAAAGTATGGTTGGGTCTGCGGCAAGCCGGGCGTGCCGGACACGTGCAGATGATCGAGGACGATATCAGCGTGGCCCGGGCGCTCTTCCGCGCGGCCGAAGGGAATCCGGAGTTGGAGGCCGTCACCCAGTCGCTCAGTATCACCACGTTTCGATACCTGCCGGTTGATCTGCGCGAAAGAAGGGAATCGGCGGCCGTGGCGGAGTATCTGAACAAGCTGAACACCGAATTGCTGAATCGCATCCAGCGGGGCGGGGAGGCCTTTCTCACGAACGCGGTCGTCCGTGGGCGCTTCGTCCTGCGCGCTTGCGTGGTGAACTTCCACTCGACGCCCGCCGACGCCGAGGCAGTGGCCGGGATCGCGGTCCGCGTGGGCCGGGAGATCGACAAGGAAATAAGGCCGCCCGAATTATGGAATATGGAATAGGGATCAGGGTCGAGGGATTCGGGGTGAACTTCGCCGCAAGCCCGAGGTCCCAGGCACCGGCGGGGCAAACTCGCGAGCGTGAAGAATGGCCGAAATCGCGGAACGAAGCCACTATGTGCTTTAGAATCAGCAAAGGCTTGGTCAAAAAGACAGGCTTGGCGTCATGGCCCAGGTCGGTGGTGATGCGCCGTGGCAACGCGGGCACGACAGGACGAGCCCAGGACGAAAAAACGGTCGAAATCGCGGAACGAAGCCACTATGTGCTTTAGAATCAGCAAAGGCCTGGTCAAGAAGACAGGTTTGGCGTCATGTCCCATGTCGATGGTGCTGCGCGGGGGCAACGCGGGCGCGACAGGACCAACCCAGGATGAAAAAACAGTCGAAATTGCAGAACGAAGCCACTATGTGCTTTAGAATCAGTCAAGCGACTTCCGCTAGTGAGCGGCGACAGGCCTTTTGGGGATTCAGCGATCGCGTTTCGAGAGGAGTTGAACAGGAGGTTGGGCAATGTGGCAATACGATGAGCAGATGAAGCTCAAGGTTGGTCTGGCTGAGATGCTCAAGGGCGGCGTCATCATGGACGTGACTACCGCGGAGCAGGCCAAGATCGCCGAGGATGCCGGGGCTGTGGCGGTGATGGCGCTGGAGCGCGTGCCCGCCGACATCCGCAAGGAAGGCGGCGTAGCCCGCATGGCCTCGGTGCAGGTCATCAAGCAGATCATGGCGACCGTCTCGATTCCGGTGATGGCCAAGGCCCGCATCGGCCACTTCGCCGAAGCGCAGGTACTCGAAGTGGTGGGCGTGGACTACATCGACGAGAGCGAAGTGCTGACTCCGGCCGACGAAGCCCATCACATCGACAAGTGGGGTTTCAAGGCGCCTTTCGTGTGCGGCGCGCGCAACCTGGGCGAGGCGCTGAGGCGCATTGGGGAGGGCGCGGCCATGATCCGCACCAAGGGCGAGGCCGGCTCCGGCAATATCGTGGAGGCGGTACGCCATATGCGCGCCATCACCGGCGAGATTCGCGAGGTCACCATCCTGCGCGAGGAAGAGTTGATGGCTAAGGCCAAGGACCTGGGCGCGCCCTACGAGCTGGTGAAATGGGTGGCCAAAAACGGCAAGCTTCCGGTGCCGAATTTTTCAGCCGGAGGCATCGCCACTCCAGCGGATGCCTCGCTGGTGATGCAGCTCGGCGCCGAGGCCGTGTTCGTGGGCTCCGGCATCTTCAAGTCTGAAGATCCAGCCAGGCGGGCCAAGGCCATCGTGCGCGCCACCACCCACTACAACGAGCCGCAGGTGGTGGCGGAATGCTCCGAGGGGTTGGGCGAGGCCATGCCAGGGCTCGATGTCTCAAAGCTGAAGCCGGAGGAGTTGCTGCAGACGCGGGGGTGGTAGTCAGTTGTTAGCGGTCAGTTGTCAGGGCTCAGTCTTCGGAGGAGGTTTCATTGGAAGCTACGAAAACCGACACTGATCTTCGGTATCCAGTTGGGAAATTCCACTGGACGGGCGAACTCAGCGAATCTGGCCGTGCCAAGTTGATCGCCCAGATTGCCGAAGCGCCGGAGCGCCTGCGCGCGGCGGTGAAGGGTTTAACGGCGGAGCAACTCGACACGCATTATCGCCCAGCAGGCTGGACGGTGCGGCAAGTCGTGCACCACGTCCCCGACAGCCACTTGAATTCCTACGTGCGCTTCAAGCTCGCGCTCACGGAGGACCAGCCGGCCATCAAGACATACGAGCAGGGGCTTTGGGCCAACCTGGCGGACAGCAAAACGACGCCGGTGGAGACGTCGCTGGTGCTGCTCGAAGCCCTGCACGCGCGCTGGGTAAATCTGCTGCGCTCGATGACGGCCGCGGACTTCGCGCGCACGCTGAACCATCCCGAGCACGGGCCCGTATCACTGGACTATATGCTGGCGCTCTATGCCTGGCATGGGCGCCACCACGTCGCGCACATCACCTCGCTGCGCGAGCGCAACGGATGGAGCTAACGGATCGTAGAGTTCTGATACCGAACCGCAATTAAGGAGGAAACTATGCCAATTCGTAAGGCAGAGGCGGAATGGAACGGGAACCTTTTTGAAGGCCAGGGTCACATGAAGCTGGGTACGGGCGCCTATGACGGAGCGTACTCCTTCAAGTCGCGCATGGCAGACGGCGCGGGGACCAACCCGGAGGAACTGATCGCGGCCGCGCACGCCGGATGCTTCTCCATGGCGCTTTCGGCCGGGCTCTCCAAAGCCGGCCACACGCCCAAGCGCGTCCATACCGTGGCCAACGTTCATTTTGACAAGGTCGGCGAAGGCTTCGCCATCACCGGCATTGACCTTAACACCGAGGCCGAGGTTCCAGGACTTGACGCCACCACGTTCCAGGAACTCGCGGAGGGCGCAAAGAAGAATTGTCCGGTATCGAAGGCGCTGGCGGCCACACCGATCAACCTGAAGGCGGTGTTGGTTGCGGCGGCAGGCTGAGCCGGGTTTAGCTGCCGGTTGACAGTTGCCAGTTGTCCGTTGGGCGGCGTGGTGCGCCTTATGCGGCAACGGACGACTGACAACGGACAACGGACTCGGTCGACCAAAAGAATGCAAGCTGAACGCATACCAACCGGTGTCCTCGCCGTCCAAGGCGACTTTGCCCTGCACGCCCGCATGCTCGGTCGCATCGGTGCGCCTTGGATTCTCGTGAAGCACGCGGAGGACCTTGCCATTGTAAGCGCTCTCATCATCCCGGGCGGCGAGAGCACCACTATGCTGAAATTCTTCGAAGAAGAAAAGTTGGGCTCGGCCATTCTGGACTTCGCGGCCACGGGCAAGCCCATCTTCGGCACTTGCGCAGGCGCGATTTTGCTGGCCAAAGAAGTACTCAACCCGCCGCAGGCGCACCTCGGGCTCATCGACATTTCGGTGGAGCGCAACGCCTACGGGCGCCAGATCGACAGTGCCATTCGCCACGGCGAACTGGTTGACGCTAATGGCGCGTCCAACGGAACGGGCCGGCACATGACGATGGTGTTTATCCGGGCGCCCATCATTCGCCGGACAGGCGAGGGCGTCCGCGTGCTCGCCCGCGCTGAAGGGTTGCCGGTGCTGGTGGAGCAGGGGAATATCCTGGCCGCTACTTTTCATCCCGAGCTGACCGAGGACGAAACCATTCACCGGTTCTTTGTGAGGAAATCGTTGGCCGCGATGGCACGAGACGGTTCGACGGCGTGAGCGGAGCGCCTTGAGCTTCGAAATGAGGGGATCGAGAATGCGAACGGCACGCTGGCGATCGTTCGGCAAATCCTCTTCGCTCCTGTCTGCTGTCCTGCTGGCGGGAAGCGTATGGCCCGCCGCCGTGCAGCAGGCACTGGCCGATCCGTCGGGCTCCGTAGTCGTCGCGAAAAACCTGATGGTGCCGATGCGCGACGGCGTGCGGCTGGCGACGGACGTTTACTTCCCGGCCAGGGACGGCGTTCGCCTCGACGGCAAGTTTCCGGCGATTATGGAGCGCACCCCCTACAACAAAGACCGGTCCGCTGATTACCTCCTGCCCTACGTTGCCCACGGCTACGTGATGGTTGTTCAGGACACCCGGGGCCGTTACGCCTCTGAAGGCGTCTGGCACATGATGACGGACGACGTAAACGATGGCTACGACACGGCGCGGTGGCTCGTTCACCAGGACTGGAGCGACGGGGGGTTCGCCATGATCGGGACGTCCTATCCGGGCGGCACGCAGCACGCCATGGCGGAATCCGATCCTCCCGGACTGAAAGCCATCGTGCCGGTCTGCGCGGTGGCGGACGCCGGCTATTACGGCATGCGTAATGGAGGCGCCTTCGAGCTGCGCTTTTTTAACTGGATCTACACCTTTGGGGCGCCGGACGGCAGCCGGGCGGCACGCGACCCCGGGACGCGCTCGGTGCTGGACGAGATGGAGAATCATCGGCGTGAATACCTGCTGGCGCTGCCGCTTCGCCCGGACACAACTCCCCTTCGGCTCGCGCCCGAATACGAGCAGTGGCTGACGTATGCGATGAGCCACGGCGAAAACGATGCCTACTGGAAGCAGCCCGGATTTGACGTTACCGATCAGGTGGCGCGCTACAAGGATCTGCCGGTCTACCTGATCGGCGGCTGGTACGACTCGTGGGCGCTTCAAACCACCATGTCGTACAGGGCGCTCGCGAAGGCCAAACACGGCCCGATCAAGATGATCCTGGGCCCGTGGATTCACGGCGAGCAGATGCATCACGCCCACGGAGAAGTAGAGTTTGGCCCGGACGCGGCCATTGACGACGAGGCTTTCCATCTGCGCTGGTACGATCACTGGCTCAAGGGTGTGGAGAACGGCGTCGAGAAGGACGCGCCGGTGAAGATCTTTGTCATGGGCGGCGGCAGCGAAGAAAAGACGCCGGACGGCCGTCACCTGCACGGCGGCGTTTGGCGCGACGAGCAGGAATGGCCGCTCGCCCGCACTCACTGGACCCACTATTACTTGCACGCGGACGGTGCGCTTTCCACCGAGAAGCCCGCCGAGGCCGCAAGCGGCACGGCGTTCGATTTTGATCCGCGCAATCCCGTGCCCACCGTTGGCGGCAACATATCGTCCGGGAACGGCATCATGCTGCAGGGTGCCTGGGACCAGCGCTGCCGCCCGGAAGTGTGGAACTGCCACGATGAGTTGCCGCTCTCGGCGCGCCGCGACGTGGTGGTGTTTATGACGGCCCCGCTGGAGCAGGACGTGGAAGTGACGGGGCCGATCGACGTGAAGCTGTGGGCATCGTCGAGCGCGCCGGACACGGACTTCACCGCCAAGCTGCTCGACGTGCACCCGCCCAGGCGCGATTTCCCCGGCGGGATCGACATGAACCTGGAGGACGGAATTATCCGTGCGCGCTTCCGGAATTCGCTGGAAAAGGCCGAGCTGATGAAGCCGGGCACGATCTACCCATTCACAATCCACTTATACCCGACTTCGAATGTTTTTAAGAGAGGTCATCGCATTCGAGTGGATATTTCCAGTAGTAACTTTCCGCGGTTCGACGTGAATCCGAATACGGGCGAGCCGCTCAACGCCAACCGCCGCACCGCCATCGCAGCCAACACGATCTACCATGACCGCGAACACCCCTCGAATGTGATCCTGCCCGTCATTCCGCACTGAAGGATGCGAGTGGCGTGCCGATCCCTGAAACAGCGATGCCATTGAACCCAGAGGCGCAGATCGAGCATCGCCGGGGCGAAGACGTGATTTCCACCGATCCCAACCTGCTTGACCTCGACGTCATTCACGGATTTCTGTCCCGTGCCTACTGGTCTGAGGGAATACCCCGCAGCCTGCTGGCCCGCGCCTTGCGCCATTCGATCTGTTTCGGCGTATACACGGCGGGCAAGCAGGTGGGTTTTGCCCGGGTCATCACCGATGGAGCCACCTATGCCTACCTGGCCGACGTCTTCATTCTGGAGCCGCAGCGGGGCCGGGGACTCTCAAGGTGGCTGATGGAAGTCATCATGTCGCATCCCGACCTGCAGGGACTGCGCCGCTGGGGCCTGGTGACGCGCGACGCCCACGGCCTTTATCGCAAATTCGGATTCGCGGCTCTGAAGTCTCCGGACCGGCACATGGAAATCATCGATCCCGAGATTTACAAGAAGGGGAGGTCTGCAGCCCGGGACGCACGCCTGATCGAAGACTCCGGAGCGCCGCGGTGACGAAGGTCTTGTTCGTTTGCGTGGGCAACTCCTGCCGCAGCCAAATGGCGGAGGGGTTTGCAAATCAACTCGGCGAGGGCAGAGTGACTGCGTGGAGCGCGGGTTCAAGCCCGCTCGGTTGGATCGCGCCCTACACCTATCTTGTGATGCAGGAGAAAGGAATCTCACTCGACGGTCAGTGGTCGAAGCGCCTGGAGGACGTGCCCGCCGCCGGAATGGACGTGGTGGTCACCATGGGCGGCGAAGTGGAGTGCCTCTTGCCGCCCCGGTTCAAGGGACGTCGGGTGGAGTGGGAAATCCCCGACCCGTTCGGCGCCGGTGTGGAACTCTACCGCGAAGCTCGCGATCTTGCCGAGGACCACGTGCGGGCGCTGCTCACCGAGATCATGGCTTCGAGCAAAGCCGAGGCTTGACAGGCGCAACGGGTTGGAGACCGCAGGAGGCCCAGAAGCACAGGGAGATTGCAATCCCCGACGGAGAGCGCGACGCGCGCTTCATGCTAAGATTCTGATGCGGGCTCCGCCAATTCTTCAGCGAGGAACTTATGCACGGAAATCCCGATCACCATGACGCCGAGTTGCTCCTTCGGCTCTATGACCTGCGCCGCGAGGAAAGGCTGCGGCGGGCGCGCGATTGGTTCATCCGCGAATTTCACGCCTCCAGTGCCGAGGAGTTTCAGCAACGCTGCGCGCCGGGAACGGACGAAAGCGCCTTCTTCCGGATGACGATCACCTACTGGGACATGGCGGCTTCGGTGGTCAACCACGGTTTGATTCAGGAGCAATTCTTCTTCGAAAACAACGGAGAATTCTGGCTGGTTTGGGCGAAGGCGAGCGTGATCGTCCCCGGCCTCCGCGAGCGCTCGAAAAACCCGCATCTCTACGCCAATCTCGAAAAGCTGGCCCTCAAATACGAAAAGTGGATGGCCGAACGCTCGCCGGGTTACATCGAATCGCGGCGCCAGCAGCTTGGCGTGTCCCCCGGTCAAGCCCCGGGCCGCACGGCGCCTTGAGGAGCGCAGAGATCGGGCTTGAATGACTCGCCTTCACCCCGAGCAGCCTTGGCCCGCGGTGTCTCGGCTCGCCTCTGGGCGCGTACGCTACCGAAGGCTCCAGAAAAAGTACCCCGGACCCACCCGCATGTTGTGAATCAGCGCCGGAGGCGCGAGCACGGCCACCAGGAATCCGCCCACCGTCTGGGCCAGCGCCAAGGGCCAAATGTTCCTGTGGCGGGCGAAGACCTCCGAGAAGATGAAGCCCGCGACGGCCGTAGCGGCCGTCAGGATGGGACTCGGCAGATGGACCGCGGCAAACAGCAGGGCGACCAGCGCCGAGCTGACATGCGGGCTGCGGAAAACGCCCAGAAGCCGGTTGTGAAAATACCCCTGGGTGACGTACTGCTGGAAACAGCACCAGCCGGCGTAGCTCACAAAGTAGAGGCCCGAACGCGGCCCGGGAAAAATAAGTCCCAAACGGCCCGTCGCGAACCCGAAGAGGACGAGGGGAATGTAGAAGAGGAGCATGATCGGCAGCACCAGTTCCGCGCTCGCTCGAAGCTCCGCGGGCGCCAGTCCGACGCTGTGCAGCGTATCGCGGTGCACCAAGTGGCTGAGGATCACGGCCGCGAGCAGGGCCATCCAGAGCCGTGGGTGCGCGTACTGCCAGCTCCAGATGTCGAGTAACACGCCGGCGAAAACGGCAGCGATCTCTAGGCCCGTCAGCACACGCCCAAGATCCGTTCGGACCCCTGGAGTGTCCATCGCCACGGCTGGAGCCGACGCGCTCATATCACACCCATGACCAACCCTTCTCTGCGGCGTGAGCGAGACTGGACACATTCACTGGCCGTCGCCCGCCGCCGCTCGAACATCGGTCGCGCCCTGGCGGTAATCCTCCTCGTTCTTGCCGCCGCGGTCTTGGGTGTGATCATCGCGAGCAAATTCCCACGGCCCGCCGCCCCGCCGCACGTCTTGGTGATCTCCGTCGACGGAATGGGTTCAGCATACTACATGAATCCGGCGCCCGGCTTGCGCACGCCAAACCTGCGCCGCCTTCTGGCCGAAGGGAGCTATGCCGAGGCCGTCGAAGACGTTTATCCCACGCTCACGTATCCCGCCCACACCACCCTGGTTACGGGCCTCATGCCCGCCGGGCATGGCATCTACACCAACCTTTCGTCGAGGGTGGCGGGCAAGAATCCAAATGACTGGTTCTGGTTCGCCCGGGACATCAAAGCGCCCACGCTTTGGGACGAGGCTCGGCGTCACCACCTGACGGCCGCGTCCGTGGCCTGGCCGGTGACGGCCGGAGCGGGCATCGATTGGGACGTGCCGGAGATTTGGAATCCAGCCCGCACGCCGGCTCCGGATGCGTTTTACGTTGCGCACTTCATTAGACCCCTGACCCTCCTGGACGTCTTCCTGGCGCTGGGCCTTCCGAAGCGCGGCAGCGAGGATGACGAGAACCGTGCGCGGCTGGCTTGCTACCTTATCACCGAGCATCGGCCCAGTCTGACGCTTCTTCATCTCGAGGCGGTGGACAGCGCTGAACACAACCACGGTCCCGGCAGTCCGGAAGCGCTGGCCGCGCTCGAGCGCGCCGACGTTCACATCGGAGAGGTGCTGGACGCCCTGAAGCGCGCCGGCATCGAGGGCTCGACGGATGTTTTTGTGGTCTCGGACCACGGGTTTCTTCCCATCGACCGGCAGATCAGGCCCAACATCCCGCTGGCACGGGCCGGACTGCTCACGCTCAATTCAGCAGGCGAGATTGTCGGCGGCAAAATCGCAACCGTGGATAATGACGGCTCGTTTTTCATTTACTGGCCCGGCGGCTCGGGGCTGGGCACGGAGGTCGAAGCCGCCCTCCAGCCGTTGCTCGACCAGCATCTCATTCGAGCGCAGTTTAACCGCAACGCCCTGCGCGAAATGGGCGCTGATCCGCAGGCCGGCCTGGCGCTCGAAGCGCCCGACGGTGCGGAGTTCACCGACGCGGCCATCGGCGACTTGGTGAAGCCCTTGGAACACCGGCAGGGTTCTCACGGTTTCCTGCCTTCGCGGCCCGGGCTGCAGTCGGGTTTCATCGCCTGGGGGCCCGACATCAGGGCCGGAGTCGATCTGCACCGCATCCGGCTCATTCAAATCGCTCCCACTCTGCTCGAGGCTTTGGGTATCGACGACCCGCACTTCGGCGAGACGCCTCCCCTCAGCGAGATCTTCAAAGGCGGGCGTGGCAGGGACCAGACCGCGGTTCCTGCCGCCAGTGTTAAAGGAGAGTGACGTTACGGCGGGACGCTGGGGCTGGCGGCGCCGAGAGCCTGGGAAGGCGTTGCAGAATTGGCCCCTCCGGTGCCCCCAAGGCGTGGACGGCATCTGCGCTAGCAGGTGTGGCTGACGCCCCAGAGCTTGCGCATCCACTGCTCGGTTTCAGCGTCGGGAGGAATGGAGAGCTCGAACAGTGAATCGAAGTCGAAGTCCGGAAAGCCGCGCAAGGTTAGTTTGGCGGGAAGTTGCTCGCGGAGGACTTCCGAGGCGGCGTCGGGGAACTTCATCACGATGTCGAACACGGCCTGGTGGGCAGCGTCGCGCCATTCGTAGCCGGCGAGCAGCTCGCGAGCGCTATCGCGCACCGAGCCTTCGTAGGCTTCCCGGCAGACGGCGGCGAGCACTTGACGTTCAACTCTTACCAGAGCATCGTCGTTCATCGGATCTTCAGATCCCAAGCGGGGGGGATCCATGGGTACCTCCTGATGACGGCCGAACTGGGCGCGGCCAGACGGAACTCAAGACCAGCAATAGACTTGCCAGTATCGTAAGTCCGACAGCCTCCAGGAAACCCGCCCGCAGCAGCTTGCTGGCGGGCAATCCCAGGCGCCCCCGCAGGCCGAGCCACAGGCAGTTGTCAACCGCGTCCGGGCCCGTGGGGCAGTCCCGCACCGCGAAGTTTGCGGCTTCCAGCAGCGCCGCAGCCAGAACGAGCGCGGCCAGCTTTCGCAACCATCTGACCACTCCAGCAACACTATACCACATTTGCAACCCGCCGGCGCCAACTTCAGCGGCCGTCCGCCGCTCCCTTTGTTGCGGCGGCGCGTTCTTGGAGGGCGGAAAGCACCCCGAAGTAGGCAGGCTTCTTGTGGAACTGCTCGTCGAACAGAAGCGGTTTGGCATCGGGGTGCGGATTGCGATACTTCGCTTGAAGCCAGGAGCGGATGTCCGAGACGCCGAAAACCGTGAGTCCAATGCAGTTCGAGTCGGCCAGGCACGTCGCCGCAACGTCGTGGTAGATCTGCCGCTGGTGCTCCATGGGGTCGGGGAACATCCCGGGCGGGCCCTGGTAAACATCCATTTCCGAGATGTAAGCCTTCACGCCCGTGGCCCGCGCCCTGACGAGAAAGTAGCGCAGTTCGTCGAGGTAAGTGGGGCGCAATTCCTGGGCTTCGAGGTGCATTTCGGTGCCGGCCACGTCAATCGGCACGCCCTGCGACTTGAGCCGCTGGACCAGGTCGAAGAATTCGTCGCACTTGCCGCGATCGATGCCGCCCTGCCCGAACGTCTCGTTGAGTTCGAGCAGAGCCGACGGATTGGCCGCGCGAGCGTAGCGAAAAGCTTTGGCAATGTATTCGTCGCGGCCGAAGACGGCCTGCCACGGCTGGTTAGGGTTCGAGAGCGGCTCGCCCACCACTTCCCAGACGAAGTACGTGTCGCCCCCGTGGCGCTCGACGGCGCCGATGTAATCCTTCAGATAGCGATCGAACTCCTCCTTGGAGTGGCCGAAGTTGCCCAAGTGCCTTGGAACCAGCCAATCGGGGGCCACCACACCGGCGCGATAGACGTGGGTGGCGCCAAAGAGCTTCTGATGGTGGGCGCGGGCGAACTCCATGTCGCGATCCATGCCCCTGAAATCGAATTGGCCGGGGGCGCGCTCGACCTGTTTCATGAAGACGAAGGAAATGAAGCTGTTGAACTCGCGGCCCAGCGTCTCGCGATAGAGCGGGTTGTCGAGGATTTTGGGCTGCATCGTGGAGCCGATGTGGAAGCCGAACGAGTCCGCTACTTCCCGCAGGGCGGGACCCGAATCCGAAGGAGCGGGAGCCTTTGGGACGGCGGCCGCAGCCGGTACCGATTCCTTCACATCCTGGGCGGCCGGCGTCGACAGGGCAAAGGCTCCCGCCAGCGTGGCCGCCAGCAGCGCGAGGGCAGCCCCCTGAATTCTATTCGTTCCAGCGGGTTTCATTTTGTTCTTGACACCCTTTCCTGCAGCGCTTGCAGCATTCCGTAATAGGCGGGCTTCTTCCGGTAGTTGTCGTCGAACGGCAGCGGTTGGGCGTCGGGCCGGGGGTCCTCGGGGCGATTCTGGTACATGTTGTGCCGGTCGGAGACGCCCCACGTGTAGAAAGCCTTGCAGGCGGCGCTCTCCAGGCACGCCGCCAGCACGTCGTGATACACCTGTTTCTGGCGCTCCATGGGGTTGGAAACAGCGCCAGGCGGACCCTGATAGGCGTCCATCTCGGTGACGTAAACCTGCAGGCCCGCTTGTTGGGCGTGGGAGAGAAACTCGTGGAACTCCTGCAGGTAGCCGGGGCGAAGTAGTTGCATCTCGAGATGCATTTCGATGCCGGCGGCATTCAGCGGCGCGCCGCGGGCTTTCAGCTTGCCGGCCAGCTCGAAGAATTGGTTCGCCAGGTTCTGATCGACGCCCGAACGCCCGAACGACTGGTTGAGCAGCAGCACGGCATCGGGATTGGCTTCATGCGCATAGCGGAACGCCCGGGCAATGTACTCCTCGCGGCTGAAGGTGGTGCCCCAGGGGCGGTTGGCGGTGGTGAGCGGCTCGTTCACCACCTCCCAGGCAGCGTAGCTGCCTCCGGCGTGCCGCACCAGGCTCTCGATGTGATAGCGGGTGACCGCGTCGAGCGCGCTTTCCGTCCAGAAGAGCTTGTGCATCCACGGGGGCAGAGTGGAGGGTTTGTAGATGAGCGGTCCACCGAAGAGCGTCAGGCGGCTCCGGCGCGCGAACTCCATCTCGTGGTCCATGACGGCGAAATTGAATTCGCCTTCCTGGGGTTCCATGAGCTTGAAGATCGTCACCGACTCGGCGGAGTTGAATTCCCGCGCCAGCACTTCCTGGTATTGCGGCTCCTGGCGGAAGGGCATGGGAGCAATCGCCGCGCCGATCTTGAAGCCGATCTGGTCCGCCAGCGACCGGAGCGTCTGATCGCCGGGCGGGGGAGCCTTTTTGCGCAACGCGGGCCCTGCGCCGCCGGCCGCAGGCGCGAACAGCAGCATAATTGCAGACGTTACAAGGAGAATTCCGACCTTCATTCCACGATCATACTACA
>DATJAQ010000132.1:0-8013 GCA_035516075.1 Terriglobia bacterium
TGGACAGCGCCGGCCCGACGGGCGCCGCCACCCCGCTCTCTCCTCGTGTCAAAGTGAAGTCCGTGCCAAAACCCGAATGGCGGGACTCCGCCCCGTTTGCCATGAGCTACTTTTCACCGTTCGTCAGCACGCCGGTTCCCCAGACCGACTGAGTGCCCCACACGGATTGGGTACCCCAGACGGACTGAGTGCCCCAAACAGACTGAGTGCCCCAGACGGACTGAGTACCCCAGATTGCCTGAGTCCCCCACACCGACTGAGTTCCCCAAACCGACTGATCGCTGCCCACCGGCGTGCCCCATTCCGCGGTCTCGTTGCCCCAAAGAATGTTGGTGCCGTTGACGAGCGTCGAAGTTCCCCAGACGGACTGCAGAGAATAATCCGGCGAGGCGTTCCAAGCCGACGAGGGCGCCGGAACCAGGCTGGCGTTCCCCGAGGCCGGGTCCCACGCGGCGGTGGGCGAGAGTGCCGGTCCCACGGCCACGCTGGTGTCGGCGAGCGCGGCCTGAAGATCGAGATAGCCGGCTCCGACCGTGAACAGGTCATATTGGTCCACGTAAACGTTGCCGCTCACCGGATCGACGGCAGTACTGGTAACGGGAAACACCTTGTAGGCCGTTTTCATCAGCCGGGCTTTGACCTGATCGGGCGTGAGGTAGGGTTGAGCCTCGATCAGATCGGCTACAGCTCCGCTGACGGCGGCCGCGGCCATGCTGGTTCCACTCAAGGCGAGGTAACCGCCGGAGAAGGCTCCGCTGGGCGTGTACTGATAGTAGGCGAGCGGCACCAGGTCCGAGGGATATCCGCTGGCGAGTGCGGTGCCGGGCGCGAGCAGCGAGACAACCAGATTCCCGGGGGCCACGAGATCCGGCTTCACGATCTGATCCACGGCCGTCGGTCCCTTCGAGCTGTAGCTGGCGATGAGGTCGTCGCCACGGCTTGGCGTGCCCTCCGCCTTCATGGCGCCTACGGTGATCGCGTAGGGATCGTCAGCTGGCGACGCGATAGTGCCGTAGCCGGACGTGCCGAAGGAGTTGTCGCGGCCGTCGTTGCCGGCGGCCACCACCACCACGATGCCCGCGCGCCACGCCGCCTCGACGGCCTGGCAGAGAGGATCCTGAGTGTAGCTTTCATACACCGGGCGGCCGAGCGAGAGATTGATGACGCGAATGTTGTATTGATCCTTTAATTTGATCGCCGTCGAGATGGCGTGAATCACCTCACTGTCAGTGCCCTCGCCATTCTGATCGAGCACGCGCAGGTCGATCAAATTCGCGTTCGGCGCCATGCCGCGGAAGGTTCGAAAGCAGTTGCCGCAACTGGACGCTGCGCCGCTTCCGGCGATGACGCCGGCCACGTGTTCGCCGTGGCCATACTGGTCTTGGGTTCCGCCGCCCGTAAAGTCCTGGCCATAGACCAGGCGCAGGCCGCCGCTTGCCCGCTGCAGGTCGGGATGAAAGCTGATGCCGCTGTCGATCACCGCCACACCCACGCCCGAGCCGTCCCAACCGGCCTGCCATGCCGCGCTGACGTTGATCGCAGCGCCGGTGAGATCGAGCTTTCCGGCCACCGGCCGGTCCGAGGAAACATAGGCCACACCAGAATCGGCCGCGATGCGAGCTAGAGCGGCTGCCGGCACCGTGTACGCGCCGCCCTTCACCAGGCTCAGCCTGCGCCGCAACAGGCCTCCCCATCTCAGAACTCTCTGGTCATCGGCATCAGCGGGAGGTGCCTTGAATTGCACAATGATGTCAACGTTCGAGCTTGATTGTGCACCGGCCAGTTCAGGCGACAGCACGGCTCGCTGGCCGAAGGCCGTCCCTGCGAAGACCCCCAACACCGCGATGAATCTCAATCCCTTCCACCCCACATTGGTCATGGACGTTTCCCCTTTCCAGTGTTTCTGTTCGCGCCAGGCGCGGGCGCGAAGCCTCACATACCTGTCTTCGACCACCCAACCCGTACTCTTGAGTCACGGCTCCAGTACTTCGGTACCCGCAGGCCGCAAGTTCCGAAGGTGGAGTGTCACTCCTGATGCCGGGCAGGCCCTGAAGCCGGCGCCCGAATTGCCGCTAAAGCCAGGCTCAAGAAGCGTTCTTGTGCGGCCGATAGCATCTCAGTACGGATGGAGGAGCGGGTCCGGGCTTGCCGTCCCCGTCTCCCGAACCCCGGACGGTTTCACAATGACTTCGCCCAAAGCGCTGAGACTTTCGCTGGCACTCGCGATGACTTTTGCGATCGCGCCGATCTGCCTCCGGGCGGCGCTCGATCCCCACAAAGCCATCACCCAGTACGCTCACGAGGTCTGGAAAACAGACTCGGGCCTGCCCCAAAACTCCGCCCTCGCCATCGCCCAGACTCCGGACGGTTACCTCTGGTTAGGAACCGAGGAAGGCCTGGTCCGTTTCGACGGCATTCACTTCACGGTGTTCAGCAAGAACAACACCCCGCAAATCCAAAGCAATGTGATCCTCGCCTTGCTGGCGGACAAGCAAGGGAACCTCTGGATTGGAACCAACGGCGGCGGTTTGGTGGGATACCGGCAGGGACAGTTCTCGGTTTACAAAACGCACCAAGGCCTTTCCAGCGACTCGGTGCTGTCGCTTTACGAGGATGCTCGAGGAGCGCTCTGGATCGGCACCGATGGTGGCGGTCTCGACCGCATGGCGGACGGGCGTTTCGAAACTTACGGCCATCGGGACGGCCTACCCAACGACTCGGTCTTCGCACTCTCGGGCGACCCGCAAGGCCGTCTCTGGATCGGGACGCACAGTGGCCTTACGCGCTTCCAGGGCGGTCGGTTCACCACCTTCACCACGCAGGACGGACTGCCCAACGACTATGTGCGAAGCCTTCTTGCCGACCGTGAAGGCTCGCTGTGGATCGGAACCAACGGGGGCGGCCTGGCTCGGCTGCGCGACGGCCGATTCACAACCTATACCACCCGCGAGGGCCTTTCGAGCAACGCCGTCTGGTCGATCTTCGAAGACTCGGAAGGCAGTCTTTGGGTCGGAACCGGCGGCGGCGGCTTGAACCGCTGGAACGATGGACGGTTTACGGCTTACACATCCAGCTCGGGGCTCTCAAGCGACAGCGTTTGGGCTATCTACGAAGACCAGGAGGGAAGCCTGTGGGTTGGGACCGCCGGCGGAGGCCTGAACCGCCTCTGGAACGGTCCCGTGACCGCCTACACCACCGCCCAGGGCCTCTCGAATGACGTCGTTCTGCCCGTCTTTGAAGATCACGAAGGGACCTTATGGATCGGAACGAACGGAGGAGGGCTCAATCGCTTCAAGGACGGCCGGTTTACCGCCTATACCACTCGCGACGGTCTCGCTGACAATCTGGTGTTCTCGATTGCAGAAGGTTCGGATGGCAGCCTCTGGGCTGGGACACGCAAGGGTCTGAGCAGGCTTCGAGGCGGCCGATTCACGGTGTATAACACTCGAAATGGGCTGCCCAATGATATTGTGATGTCCACTTACGAGGACCGGGCCGGAAGCCTCTGGGTGGGTACCCGCGGCGGGTTGAGCCGGTTCAAGGACGGCCAGTTCACCACCTACACCACGGCGAATGGTCTCTCCAGCGACAACGTTCAGGCGATCACCGAGGACTCTCAGGGAGTGCTGTGGATCGGCACGGGCGGCGGCGGGTTGAACCGCTTCGAGAACGGAAAATTCAGAGCGTACACTACCCAAAACGGACTCGCCAACGACGTCGTGTGGTGCGTCTACGCCGATCGCGAGAACAGCGTGTGGATCGGCACCAATGGAGGAGGCCTGGAGCGCTTCCACGACGGCCGGTTCACGGTATATTCGACTCGCAACGGAATGTTTGACGACACCGTCTTTGAAATTCTCGAAGACGGACTGGGCAACCTGTGGATGAGCTCGAACCGGGGCATTTTCAAGGTCCGAAAGAATGCCCTAGAAACGCCGGCGCCTGGCAGAGCCGTGCGCGTGGTTTCGATGCCGTTCGGCGTGCCCGACGGCATGAAGAGCGGCGAATGCAACGGAGGGTTTCAGCCGGCCGGCGCACTCGCTCGCGACGGCAAGCTATGGTTTCCAACCATGAAGGGCGTCGTCGCGATTGACCCTGCTCACCTGGGCTCCACCGCGTCTCCGCCGCGCGCGGTCGTCGAGCGCGTGCTCGTGGACAGACGAAGGTTTGACGACCAGGCGTCCGTTCGTGTTGCGCCCGGCCAAGGGGAGCTCGAGTTTCATTACACCGCTCCGACCTTCGTCGCGCCCGAGCGAATCCGCTTCCGTTACAAACTCGAGGGGTTCGACCGTGAATGGGTGGAAGCCGGCACCCGACGGGAAGCGTACTACACCAACATTCCCCCGGGTACGTACCATTTCCGGGTGGCTGCCTCTGACAGCGAAGGCGCTTGGAGTGGAAACGCGACATCCGTGGCAATCACGCTCGATCCGCACGTTTACCAGACGAACTGGTTTTTCTTCATCTGCGCGCTGGCCCTCATTCTGGCGACCATGGGCGCCTACCGTCTCCGGGTGCGTCACCTGAAGGTCCGCGAGCAGGAACTGGTGCAACTCGTGGAAGAGCGGACGCGGGCGCTTCGCCAGGAGTTCGCCCAGCGCGAGCGGGCCGAAGGAGCGTTGCGCGAAAGCGAGGAGCAATTCCGCCAGTTGGCCGAGAACATCGACGAAGTCTTCTGGATGGTCGATGCGCGTGACCACCGGCTGATCTACGCGAGCCCAGCCTACGAAAGCGTCTGGGGCCAGTCCCGGGAAGCCCTTCTCCTGAACCCAGGCGCGTGGCTGGATCCTGTTCATCCCGATGACCGTGAACGAGTTCGAGGGCACTTCGCCGACCCGCTGCGGCCCGACCTCGAGTACCGTTTGCTCCGTCCCGACGGCTCGGTGCGCTGGATCTGGGACCGCGCCTTTCCCATCAGCGACCCGGCAGGGCGTCTGGATCGAATCGTAGGACTGGCCGAGGACATCACGGCGCGCAAGGAGGCCGAGGAAGCGGTGCGGCGCTCCCGCGACGAGCTTGAACTCCGCGTCGAGGAGCGCACGGCGGAGTTGACCGTGGCCAACCAAGCCCTGCGGGCGGAGAACGCCGAGCGGCGGCGAGCCGAGGAGGAGTTGAAGCGGGCGCGCGACGCGGCGGAAGCCGCCAGCCGCGCCAAGAGCGAATTTCTGGCCAACATGAGCCACGAATTCCGCACCCCGATGAACGGAATCATCGGCATGACCGATCTTGCCCTCGAAACGGAACTGACCGCGGAACAGCGCGAGTACCTCGAGCTGGCCAAGCAATCGGCCGATTCGTTACTCCAGGTGATCAGCGACATCCTGGATTTTTCAAAAATCGAAGCCCAGAAGCTCGACTTAGAGGCGGTCGAGTTCGGCTTGCGCCACGAACTGCAACAACTGCTGCGGCCTTTGCAAGTACGAGCTGAGCGGCGCGCCCTCCACTTGCGCTGGCAGGTGCGTCCGGACGTACCGGATGGTCTAGTGGGGGACTCGGTGCGCCTGCGCCAGATCGTCGCGAACCTCGTGAGCAACGCGATCAAATTTACGGACGAGGGATGGGTGGCGATCGACGTCGAGTCCCTGTCGGTGAGTGGCGCCGGCGTCCAGCTTCATGTGGCGGTCCAGGATACAGGAATCGGCATCCCGGCCGAAAAGCAGAACTTAATATTCGAGGCCTTCCGGCAGGCTGACGGCTCCACCACTCGCAGATATGGCGGAACCGGCCTGGGCCTGAGTATTTCGGCTCAACTTGCTGAGTTGATGGGTGGACGCATCTGGCTGGAGAGCAAGCCCGGCCAGGGCAGCACGTTCCATTTCACGGCGCCCTTCCAGCTCGCATGCCGAAACCCGGAGCTGGAATCTCCAAATGAGCTCGAGACGGAGGCCTCGAGACTATGCCCCTGAACATCCTGATAGCGGATGACGACCCCCTGTCGCGCCGAGTTCTCGAAGCCACGCTCCGGCGTTGGGGATTCGGGTGTACCACCGTTGAGAATGGGGCCGAAGCCTGGGAGGTGCTCCAGGGAGCGACTCCTCCGCGCCTCGTGATTCTGGACTGGATGATGCCGAAGCTCGACGGGATACAAGTGGTCCGGCGGCTGCGCGAGGGCACCAAGAACTGTGGAGCCCACGTGATCCTGCTCACGTGCCGCGCCAGCCGTAGCGACGTTGTCCGAGGCCTGGAAGCTGGCGCGGACGACTATATTACCAAGCCTTTTGACCCCTCCGAATTGCGGGCCCGCGTTCAGGTGGGTGTGAGGGTGCTCGCGCTCCAGGACGCCCTGGCGGGACGGGTGGCGGAACTGGAAGAGGCGCTCTCGAGCGTGAAACGGCTGCAAGGCCTTCTGCCGATTTGCTCCTATTGCAAGAAGATTCGCGACGATCGAAACTATTGGCAGCAGGTTGAGGCCTACATCAGCGAACATTCCGAAGCGGCCTTCAGCCACGGCATCTGCCCCGATTGCTACTCCAAGGTGGCAGCCGCGGAACTTGACGCGGCACGGAGCCGGCAGCCGACCGGTTGACAACCCACCCCCTGGGATCACCCAACGGCAATGTGAGTTTCCGTGCGATCAACGCCGTCAAGCTTTTGGATATGGTCGATAACGAGGCCGTTAAAAGCCTTTTCATCCGCCGTCTCGACATAGGCGAACACATCAGGAAGTCCCCAACAGGCGTCCGCGTGCTGAACGCCGGGGAACTGGCTGACGGCCTCCACGACATCGCGAACCTTGCCCGGACGCACGTTGATCAGCACATAACCTCTCATCCGGTTCCCTCCTTGCCGGCAGCGGTTGCCTGCCCGATAAGCTACCCGCCTGCCTTTCCGACTTCGGGCACAGCCCGGCAGGCTTCATTCTATAGCCCACTCCCGATGGCACCGCAACCCCTGTTCGTCCGGCCAAGATAACACCCTGCGCCCAGCTACAGTTATCATTTCCATAGACTCTTTCGATTGGCCTGCGCACGCAAGTCCCGTTATACTCGGGAACCTGGGCGCGATTCCGCTCGGCGGCCACACTCATCGAAGAGGAGTTCACATGCGGACGACCGGTATTGGCGGCCTGCTGGGCCTGATCTTGTTCCTAGGCGCGGCACGGCCTGGGCCGGCGCAGCAGTCCCCTGCTCCATTTTCGGCTTCCTCGCAAGAATCGCCGTCGCAGGCAGCCCCTCCGTCGTCATCGCCCGCCGGAGTTTCGGCCGCACCTCAAGGTGCACTCGGCCAGCGCCTCGACGATCTCTCACAACAGGCGCGCCAGGCTCAGACGAGTGGCGACAACGCCTGGATGCTCACCAGTGCGGCCTTGGTGCTGCTGATGACGGGGCCCGGACTTGCCCTGTTCTATGGCGGCCTCGTGCGGCGCAAAAACGTGCTGGCCACGATGATGCAGAGCTTCACCCTTATGGCCCTGATTACCGTACTCTGGGCCGTCGTCGGCTACAGCCTCTGCTTTCACGCCGGCAACCCATTTCTGGGGGGCCTGGGCTACCTCGGCCTGCACGGCGTCGGTGGAGCGCCGGACCCGGACTACGCTGCCACCATCCCGCAGCAGACATTTATGATGTTCCAGTTGATGTTCGCCATCATCACGCCCGCGCTTATCACGGGAGCGTTCGCCGAGCGCATGAAGTTCAGCGCGATGGTGGCCTTCATGATTCTGTGGTCCCTCATCGTGTACGATCCGATGGCGCACATGGTGTGGGGCAAGGGCGGCTTCCTGAACGCCACTCTCGGCGGGCGCATCCCCACCCTCGATTTTGCGGGCGGCACGGTGGTGCATATCACATCCGGCGTTTCCGCCCTGATAGCGGCCCTTTACCTCGGCAAGAGAGTGGGTTTTCCCCGGCGGCCGATGCCCCCTCACAGTGTCGTGCTGAGCGTCATCGGCGCCTGCCTGCTTTGGGTGGGCTGGTTTGGATTCAATGCCGGCAGCGCACTAGCCGCCGGCAGCCTTGCCACCAGCGCTTTCGTGGCGACCCATTTTGCGGCGGCCGCCGCCGCGATCGGGTG
>DATJAQ010000133.1:0-20095 GCA_035516075.1 Terriglobia bacterium
TCGGAAATTCGCTGAAAGGTGTGCTTGACACGCCGCGGCGGCGGCGGTAGTATCAGTCTTTACAATTGAATATTTGATTCAGTAACCCTGAATCTCATCAAGAGTGGCTGAGGGACAGGCCCGGTGAAGCCACGGCAACCGGTTCCGCGCAAGGCGGGACGTCAGGTGCTAATTCCCACCCGATGATCGGGAGAGATGAGAGGGGCATTCAGTTTGAGCCTCCCTAATCCCGGCGGGAGGCTTTTTCAGTTTTCGCCTCCCTCCAACGGCAACATCTCAACCCTGTATTCGGCCACCCTTCGATGAGAGTCAGAATCATTCGAAGGAGGCATGATGAGCTATCTCTTACATCTGAAGTGCCGTGAATGCGGACGCACCTATGCGGCCGAACCCCTGGCCGCCTGCGACGAATGCTGGGCGCCGCTCGAGGCGGTGTACGACTACGCGCGGCTGTGGGCCGACCTGCGGCGCGACGATCTGGCCGCGCGCCCCGCCAACATGTGGCGCTATCGCGAGCTTTTACCCCTTGACGGCGAGCCCGCCGTGGGCCGCGAGACCGGGTTTACGCCGCTGGTGGCCGCGCCGCACCTGGCGCGGGCGCTGGGGGCGCGTGAGGTCTATCTGAAAAACGACGCCGTCAATTACCCCACGCTCTCCTTCAAGGACCGCGTGGTGGCGGTGGCGCTGAGCAAGGCGCGCGAGTTCGGATTTGACACCGTGGGCTGCTCCTCCACCGGCAACCTGGCCAACGCGGTGGCCGCGCAGGCTGCCGCGGGCGGCTTCAAGGCGTTTATCTTCGTCCCTGCCGACCTCGAAAACGAAAAGATTGTGGCCACCCAGGTGTACGGCGCCACCCTGGTGAAGATCGACGGCAATTACGACCAGGTGAACCGCCTCTGCGCGGAGATCGCGCAGCGCCACGCCTGGGGCCTGGTGAACGTCAACCTGCGCTCCTATTACGCCGAAGGCTCGAAGACGGTGGGCTATGAAATCGCGGAACAGCTCGGCTGGCGCCTGCCGCAGAACGTGGTGGTGCCGATGGCGGGGGGGTCGCTGATCACCAAAATCTCCAAGGCCTTCGGCGAGCTCGCCCAGCTCGGCTGGGTGCCGGCGGCCGGCCCGCGCTTTTTCGGAGCCCAGGCCACAGGCTGCTCGCCCATTTCCACGGCGGCAAAGCAGGGCAGCACCGAAATTCAACCGCAGAAGCCGCGCACCATCGCGAAGTCGCTGGCCATCGGCAACCCCGCCGACGGGCCCTACGCCGTGAAGACCATCCTGAATTCGGGAGGCGCCGCCGAAGACGTGAGCGACGACGAGATTGTGAACGGCATCCGCCTGCTGGCCGAAACCGAAGGCCTGTTCACCGAGACGGCGGGGGGGGTCACGGTGGCGGTAACGCAAAAGCTGCTGCGCGCGGGCAGGATCAACCCGGACGAGTCGCTAGTGCTCGTCATCACCGGAAACGGCCTCAAGACCATCGGCGCCGTGAACGGCAGCCTGGGCGAGTGTGTTACGATCCGGCCCAAAATCGAGGCGTTCGAGGAGCAGTGCCTGACGCTCGCTGCGGCGGAGGCCTGAGGGCGGCGCTTCGGGCTTGACGCTCGCGAGGGCTTCAAGCGAACATCTTGGCGATGCCGGACTGCGTTACAATTCGCGTGCCCGCCACCAGCGCCAACCTGGGCTGCATGTTTGACTGCGGCGCCCTGGCGCTCAGCCTCTACCTTGACGTGCGCGTCACCCTGCGCGGCAGTCGCGAGATCGCCGTGCAGTATCGCGGCGAGACGCCGGAGCGCATCGCGAGCGGCGCCGACAACCTGATCGCGCGCACCCTTAGCGACACCCTGCAGGGCTGGGGCGTTAAGCGCGGATTCGACCTCGAAATCGACAACCAGATTCCGGTGGGCGTCGGCCTCGGGTCGAGCGCCGCCGCCATCGTAGCCGCGCTCTCGGCTTCCCACTGGCTGGCCAACCGCGACCTTCCCGATCAGGAAATCATTTCAATGGGATCGCGCCTCGAAGGCCATCCTGACAACGTGGCGGCGGCGTGGGAAGGCGGATTCACGCTGGCCGTGCAGGCGGACGGCCGGGTGCTCGCCTTTTCCTGTCCCGTTTCGGAATCGCTCCAGTTCGCCCTCGTCGTTCCGGACTATGCCGTCGCCACCGAGAATGCGCGCGCCATGCTTCCCGCCACCTATTCGCGGGCCGACGCCGTGCACAACTTGCAGCGCGCGGCCGCGGTAGCCGCCCAGTTTTTTGCGGGCCGGACGGATTTTCGGAGGGAACTCTTCGACGATCGCTGGCACCAGCCCTATCGCGTGGGCCTGGTGCCGGGCCTCAAGGAGGTGCTCGGCTTCAGCCACCCCGAGATCCTCGGCCTGTGCCTGAGCGGGGCGGGGCCGGCCATCCTGGCATTCGTACGCGGCGACGCGCGGCCGGCCGTGGAGGCCATTCAGGCGCTGCTCGGCCAGCAGGGCGTGCCCTCGCGCGCTTTCGCGCTCGCGGCCGATAATCGCGGCGCCAAGAGCTGGAGCCAGCCCTCTTGCCGCTGAGGCCGCTGGCGCAGACGGGCGGCAGGCAGGTGGCGGCCACAATAGGCTACATTTGGAGCCTACATTCGAAACTGCCCGCGGGCGCGCGGGAGTGAGAACGGACCGATGAGACCACCCGACACCCTGCGCTGGGCGGTTCAGGGGGCCACCGCAATGCTCGCCGCCGCGCTTCTCGCGCCGGGCCCGCCCGTGGCCGCCCGAGGCGCGCCTGCCGGGAACGTGCCCGATATCACCGGCGAATACCACTTCCTCTCGCCCGACGACACGCTGGCGATTCTGGAAGAAGAGGGCAAGCTGAAGGGGTACATCGACGTCACCCAGCCGAGCGAAGAGTCCGACGCGGTCCTCAGTTATTCCATTGCGCTCGGCACCCGCCAGGGCGACCACGTGGACTTCAAGACCCGTAAGATTCACGAAAAGTACTATCGCTTCAGCGGCACCGCCGAACGCGGCGACGGGCGCGCGCCCAGCGACCCCGATTTCCTGCGCCTCGTCGGCGACCTGGAAATTGTCACCACCGTTGCCGGGCAGGAGCACGCCGAGCGGCGCCACGAAATCTTCAAGTGGAAGAGCAAGTCAGAGAGCGACCAGGAACCGTAATCGAGCGCTCGCCGGCGGGCGCCTTCGCACTCAGCCCGACACCTCCTCCCTCAACCCGGCCGGGCGAAGGAGAGATGAGCCGGCGCGGCGTCCCGCAGGGCTTTCTTCTTGAGCCGCTCCAACCGATGAGTGAATCGCTCAACTTCACCCCGCGCCGCCTGCTTGGCCGACGTCGTAAAGCCGGCCCCTGCCGCGCTCTCAGGCGAGGGGGTGCCGTTCAGCCAATCCAGCGCTCGCTCGGTGAACTCGAGAGCGGCGCGCGCGTCACGCCTCCGATGTTCGGCGTAAATGGCCAACTGCTCCAGAGCCTCCAGCAGGTAATCGCACTCCCGCCGGACGATCTGCTCCCAGAGTTCGACCGCGCGTTCGTACTCGCCCCGGCGTTTGTGCTGGGTGGCGAGATGCCAGAGCGCCCGCAATTCCACCGGGGCCGGCAGGCCGGCGTCGAGTGCCCGGCGGCAGGCGGAAACCGCCCGCTCGCGATCGCCGGCGCGCTCGAAGATGCGGCTCAGGCTGAAGAGGTCGAGGCTGGGCGCACCTGCCGAACCTCCGCGCATTTCACACGGTTCAGACTCCGTGCGAATCACTCGCGCGACTTCGGTGGCGAGCGCGGCCAGGGTCACGATGTCGAGCGCGTTGTGATAAAACACCGGCTGCAAGCCTCGAGCGTCGCCGCTGCGCAAGTAGTCGAAGTAGATGCCCGGAATATCGCTTCCCGCCACGTCCCCCTGCCGGCGCAGGCCGAGCACCTCGGCCTCGAGACGGGTGAGTTGGCAACTCTCCAGCCGCAGCTTCCACAAGCGCCGCGCCGGGTGAAGCAAATCGAGATGAAGCATACGGCGGAACGGGGACTTCTGGCGCGCCAGGGCGAAGCGCGTTTCGAGCAGCGGCACGTCGAACGTTTTGCCGTTGAAGGTGACGAGGCCTCGATATCCCTCCAGCACCTCGGCCAGCGCCGCCAGAACGGCCTTCTCCTCGGGATAATCCCGAAGAAAGAATTGCCTCACCACAAACTCGGAGCCTTCGATGGCGCCCACGCCGATCAGAAAGGCGCAGGTGCCCGTGCCCCCGGCGAGACCCGTGGTTTCGGTGTCGAGGTAGATCAACTCCGTGGGGTCGGGCAGCGCGCTGCCTTCCAGGAAGAGCTGCAGCGCGCCCAGGTCAGCCGCAGACACGTCGCCCACTCGCAGCTTGCCGTAGGGCCGCCCGAAGGGCAGCGCCTGCCGCGCGATGAAGTATTCGCCGCGAGCATTCTGCTGCAACCGGCCTTCAACGTAGTGCTCGATGCCGCGCGGCACGCGTTGGGCCGGCAAAGGGCGCGCGACGGGCGGAGGGGTACGCCGCTGCAGCCACTCAAGCTGCCGCTCGAGCTCCCGGTCGCCGCTACTCTTTTCAGCGGCTTGGCGGAGCTGGCGAAGTTTCTCCTCCAGGTTCATAACGCGCTTAGGAAGCCTGCTGTCTCGCCTCCGTCGCCCCAATCGTTCGCAAAATCGCCAGCGCCACTTCTTTGCCGTTCTCGCCGATCTCGCCCGCCGGTCCCACGCAGGAAGGACAGCCGGCTTCGCAATCGCAGTTCTCGATCAGCCGGCGCGCATTCTCAAGCAGCGTGGCGCTCAGCCGGTAAAGCGGCGCGCTCAGCCCGATGCCGCCCGGATATTTGTCGTAGAGATAGACGTTGGGCTCGAAGAACGTCCCTGGTCCGTGGTCCGTGGTCCGTGGTCCGTTGTTCCGTTTTGGTTGAAATTGGGAGTGTGGAAGGACGCCAACGGTTTCATCTGACGACTGACTTCTGACTCCTGACTCCTGACTCCTGCCTTCTGACTCCTGACTTCCGCTTCTGGAATTCTCCCCCACTGCCACACCCAAATCCCGCGCGTCGCACATCACAAGCAGGATGGCCATGGCCTGGAATACGTTGCCGAGCGCGCGCACGCCGTCCAGGCGGTCGGTGCTCGAATAAGGCAGCGCGTTCAGGAAATCGTGCGGCAGGGTGAGCCACCAGGCCGTGGTGTGCATTTCCTGTTCGGGCAGCGTCAGATTGCCGGCGCCCACGTTTTCGTGAGTATGGAACTTGATCTTCTTGAAGCCGACCACCTGGGTGTTCACGTGGACCTCGCCGTGATTCTTGGTGGGGAGTCGGGAGTCGGGAGTCGGGACTCGGGACTCGGTCTCCACTTCATCTTCATTCTGACTTCTGACTTCTGACTTCTGACTCCTTCGCTCGAACCCGGAGCTCTCGAAGCTCTCGAGCACCGTGATCTTGGTGTACGAGATCGCGTCGGTGTAGTAATCGCTATCCACGCGGTGGACGTACGCTTTGCGGTCGTCGTAATCGAGGCGCTCCACGTGGTACTGCTCGCCGTTTTGAATGTAGATCGCCTTCTCGTGCAGGGTGCTGAGTGCGCTCGGGAAGTCCACCTCGCCGAGCACGCGCGCCTCGGCCGTGTTATCCACAATCACGAAGTTGTCCGACGACACGGAGCGCAGGCTGATGGCATCCGCCGGATAGCTTTCCGACACCCAGTGCCAGGCGCCGGCCGTGTGATGAAGAAACCCGGTCTCCTCCAGGTGGCGGCAAAGCGTCTTCAGATCGAGCGGCCCGAAGTGCTCGTCTTCGGTCAGGGGAAGCTCGAACGCCGCGCACTTGAGGTGGTTGAGCACGATCTCGAGATTGTCGGGGTTCACGAAGCCGTGCTCCGGCGAGCGTCCGAAGAAATACTCGGGATGTTGCACCATAAACTGATCGAGCGGCGCGCTCGAGGCCACCAGCACCGCGGCGGACGTGCCCTCGCGGCGCCCGGCGCGGCCCGCGCGCTGCCAGGTGGAAGCGATGGTGCCGGGATAGCCGGCGAGCAGAGCCACGTCGAGGCTGCCGATGTCGATACCGAGCTCGAGGGCGTTGGTGGCCACCACGCCCAGCAGTCGGCCCGCGCGCAGATCGCGCTCAATCTCGCGCCGCTCCAGCGGCAGGTACCCGCCACGATAGCCGCGCACCACGTCGCGTCCGCCGGGCGCGCGCGCAAAATCCTCCTTGAGATAGGTCACCAGAATTTCGGTCGCGAGGCGGCTGTTGGCAAACACGATGGTTTCGAGGCCGCGCTCGAGAAAGGTGCGCGCCAGGCGCCGCGACTCGTTCAGGTAAGACCGCCGGATGCCGAGCTGCGGATTCACCACGGGCGGATTGTAGAAGACGAAATACTTGTCCGAAGACGGCGCCCCGTTGCGGTCGATCAGCGCCACATCCTCTTCCAGAATGTGCGCGGCCAGCTCGGCCGGGTTGGCAATGGTGGCCGAGGCGCACACGAACTGCGGCCGGCTGCCGTAGAAGCGCGCCACGCGCTTCAACCGGCGCAGTACGTTGCCCAGGTGGCTGCCCAGCACGCCGCGGTAATAGTGCAGCTCGTCGATTACCACGTACTGCAGGTTCTCGAAGAGCCGCTCCCACTTGGTGTGGTGCGGCAGAATACCGGCGTGCAGCATGTCCGGATTGGTGATCACCAGGTTGCCGCACGCCCGGATGGCTTTGCGCGCGTCCTGCGGCGTGTCGCCGTCGTAGGTGAAGGTGCGGACGCGGTCGCCGAGCTCGGCGACGAAGTGATTCAGCTCGGTGAGCTGGTCCTGGGCGAGCGCTTTGGTGGGGAACAGATACAGGGCCCGCGCGTCCGAATTGCGCACCAGCGCGTCGAGAATGGGCAGGTTGTAACAGAGCGTCTTGCCCGAGGCGGTGGGCGTAACCACCACCGGGTTCTTCCCCTCGCGCGCCAGGCGAAAGGCCTCAGCCTGGTGGGAGTAAAGCTGATGGATGCCGCGCGCTTCGAGCACCCGCTTCAGCTCGGGCGCCAGCGCGTCCGGAAACGGCACCAGCTCCGCCTCGCGCGCCGGAAGGTGCTTCAAGGCGGTAACGCCGCCGGAGCGCGCGGAGCCCTTGAAGCCCGCACGAATCTCTTCGATGGCGCCTTGCACCGTGGTGTTATCGCTGCGGGCGAGCGCCTGCGCATCGCGTGGCATGGTTCACTCTGCCAGGGGTGGCGGCCCCGGTCTGATTCGCCTTTTATTCGCCATAATCTTAACACAAGGCTTGGGATTCGGGGCGGACGATTGTCGATTTTCGATTGCCGATGCCCAGGGGCCGACACCGAATCCCACGTCTCCGGCAAGTACTGCGGTGTCAAGTCATTTCCGTGGATTATTTTCGGCAGCGCCGCTCGATGAGCGCCAAACCAAGGATGGTCTCTTTAGCCGGCCGTTGCTTCCAGGGCGGGCTCCGACCGCCTCGGCGGCGGAACCTGACCCGCCCCGCAAGACGTCTCCGCCCAAAGTGCGGAGGACGCCTCTCGGAACCTGCGGTCCGGCGGGTGAACAAATTGTCTGAGGCCGACCGGAAACAAAACGGCGCCAGCCCCAGGAGGGAGTTGGCGCCGTCTCGAATTTCTGCGATTCGTCAGCTCGTGTAAATGCTAGACCTTGCGCCGGCGGCGGCTGTAGATACCCAGCAACCCGGTGCCGAGCAGCAGAAGCGTCGCCGGTTCAGGCGTCGTACCCGAGGGATTCCCAAGCACGTCGAAGGCTCCGAGCGTGCTGCCCGTGTATTGGTTCCAGACGCCGTTGTTCGATTGATCGAGTTGTCCGATAGCGCCGACGGTGTTGAGGTTCCAGGCATCCCAGGTGTCAGACCCTCCTGGATCAACGACCACAAAGTAGTTCCAACCTGCGAGCAAATCGACTCCCGTGATCCCGCTGACGGTCGCCACATCGCAGCAGTTGCCGAACGTGGTCAATCCGGTAACGGCCCAGCTTCCCAGGGACGTCCCGGGAATTCCACCATTGTCCTCCGCAATGCTGATCTGGGCGCCATTCGTGCCCGTCACATAGCCCACGGCCACGTCAAGCTGGGTGACAGAGTAATTCGCGCCGGAAGTGAAAAGCATGGCGTCGCTGTAAGCCGTTCCGATGACTGAGTTGGAACCGGAGATGGTGTAGCCTTCGCAGCAGTCATAGTTGTTGTTTGATCCAAAGTCGCTGTAAATAACTGTGCTCGCCTTCGAAGTGGCAGGCAGCGCGGCAACGAATGCCAATAACCCTATCGAGCAGGCAAGCAGCTTCATTTTCCTCGACACGTCACTTTCCTCCCCATTCGAAAATCGGATGCCCGTTCCGCAATGGCCCACTCATGAGGGTGGCGCAGTTGGCTCCGATCTCGATACGTTCTCCACCACGAAACCATCTATGCATATCACAGAAGTACGATTTGTCAAGATAATATTTGCCACCGTAAGGGCCATCCTCCGGGCGCCGTCCTGCGGCCGGGAACTCGCTTCAAGTCGTTGCTACTGATAAAGATAGAACCGTCTCGACGATTCCCTTGAGGGCAACGTTTGCCGGCCTCGCGCACTCTCCGCCTTGCCTCGTCCCGCACCGCATCCTACGGCCTGCCTTCTTTCACCCGCTGGCGAACCCGGGCGGCGCAAGGGGCAAGTGCGCGCCCCTACGCACCCCAGCTCCATCCCCTGCCCAGGCTGCGCCCGCACCGAGAGGATTCTGTTTGAGATTCGCCCCGCGCTTTCAGTATGGTGGAAGATGGGGCGCACAAAAGGGAGGAACCACTTTGCACAAGAAGTTTGGGGCTCGCCGGGGCGACGCCGGCGTGGGACGCGGCGCTATTTTTCTGGCGGTGGTGGCGCTCATCGTCATCTTGGTGGTGGGCTGGAAAGCGTTGCAGAACCAGGGTCCCGTTATCACGCTCAAGAACCAGCCCCGGGGCATCGGCCAGAGCACCGCGCTCTCCATTGAGGCGCGCGACGCCCGTCACAACGTGCGGCGCATTGAATTGCAGGTTTCGCAAGGCGGGCACGTGGTGTTCAGCGTCGAAAGCGGCACCGGCTCGAGCCCCATTCGCTGGTGGAAGTTCTGGTCCCATCCCGAGAGTGTTCTTAGCTGGACGGCCCCGCTTAACCGCAAGCTGATCCCCCGCCTCAGCGAGGGCAAGGCCACGATTGCGATCACGGCGCGCAACGACTCTTGGGGGCGGTTCTTCCGCGGCGGCGAGTCCCGCTTGACGCTCGATCTGCCCGTGCGCTTCACTCCGCCCCAGATCGAGGTGCTCACCACCCAGCACTACATCAACCAGGGCGGCTGCGACATGGTGGTGTTTCACGTCACCCCGGGCACCGTGGAGTCCGGCGTGGAAGTGGGCAAGTATTTCTTCCCGAGCTTCGCGGTAAAGCCTTCCCTGCCCGAGACGCGCCTCGCAATCTTCGCCTACTCCTGGGACCTCGACCCCAGCACGCCCGCCCGCATCGTGGCCCGGGACGACGCCGGCAACCAGGCGGTGGCGAGCTTCAGCTACCGCGTCTTTCCCAAGAAATTCCACACCGACACCATTGCGCTCGACGACGCCTACATCCAACGCGTGGTGCCGCCTATCATGAGCGAGACGCCCGGCCTCGACGATCAGGGCAGCCCGCTGAAAAATTTTTTGGAGGTGAACGGGCGCCTGCGGCAGATCGATGCCGAAAAGCTGCTCGAGCTCGGCAAGCAGACCGCGCCCACCTTTCTATGGACCCAGCCGTTCACCCGTCTGCCTTCGAAAACCGAGGCGTTCTTCGCCGACTACCGCACCTATACCTACAACGGGCAGACGGTGGATCACCAGACGCACCTCGGCTTCGACCTGGCCGGAGTGGAGCACATGCCGGTGAAGGCGGCCAACGACGGCGTGGTGGCGATGGCGGAGTTTTTCGGGATCTACGGCAACGCCGTGCTCATTGACCACGGCTGCGGCGTGCAAACGCTCTACGGCCACATGAGCCGGCTGCTGGTGAAGCCCGGCGACCGGGTGAAGGGCGGCCAGCAGATCGGAGTGAGCGGCGCCACGGGCCTGGCCGGCGGCGATCACCTGCACTTCACAGTGCTCGTGGACGGCGTCCCGGTGAACCCCACCGAGTGGTGGGACCCGCATTGGATCCACGACCGCATCGAGGCGAAGCTCGAAGCGTACCGGTGACGGGTTGATCGGCTTCGCATTCACTTCGCGAATGTGACAATGAAACCATTGGAGCGACTCCACAACGCCGCGGCGGCGCCCGCTTGGTCAGCGCAGTTGATTAGTAAATGCCAGCCAGACGTGATAGCCTTGGGTTAAAGAGGGTAATCTGCCCTGGCGGTTGCACGATGGAGTCGTCACCGCATGAAACCACCGACTTGCTAAGTCCCTTGAGCGCGGGCGACACCACGGCGCCGGCGCAGGATCAGATGCGGGCTGCCGACGAGCGGGGCCGAAACGACCCCTTGATCGGCCGAAACGTCTCGCACTACACCATCGTCGCCAGGCTGGGCGAGGGCGGCATGGGGGTGGTGTATAAAGCCGAGGACACCCGCCTCCGCCGCATGGTGGCCCTGAAGTTTCTGGCCGGCGCGGGTCACGGGTTGCGTCCATCTCCGCCCGCCCCCGACGCGCAGGCGCTCGAGCGATTCAAACGCGAGGCGCGTGCCGCCTCGGCGTTGGACCATCCCAACATCTGCGTGATTCACGACATCGACGACTTCGGCGGGCAGCCATTTATCGTCATGGAGCTGCTCGAAGGCGGCACGCTCAAGAATCTCATCGACAGCAGTCCCCTAAGCCCTTCGATGACGGTGGATCTCGCCATTCAGATCGCCGACGCCCTGGCCGCGGCGCACTCGCGCGGCATCGTCCATCGCGACCTCAAGCCTTCGAACATTTTCGTAACCACGCGCGGGCAGGCGAAGATTCTGGACTTCGGTCTCGCCAAGCTGGGCGTGAAAGCGGGCGTGTTCTCGCCCGCGCGAAGCCCCACCCCAGTCCCGCCTGCCCAGGGCGCCCCGACTGGGACTACCGCCGATGACCCGCTGACCGGGCCGGGGGTGACCATCGGGACCTTGGCCTACATGTCTCCGGAACAGGCCCGGGGCGAGGAGCTCGATGCCCGAACGGACCTCTTCAGTTTCGGGGCGGTGCTTTACGAGATGACGACGCGCCGGCAGCCCTTCCGGGGAAGCACCACGGCCGATGTACTGGCGGCGCTTCTCACCCAGGCGCCCCAGCCGCCGCGGGAACTCAGTCACGAACTGGCGCCGGAGCTTGAGAGAATCATCCTCACCGCCTTGGAGAAAGACCGCGAAGTGCGGTATCAGTCGGCTGCCGAGTTGCTCGCGGACTTGAAGCGTCTTAAGCGCGATTCAAGCGCCGGGCGCGCCGCAGCAGCAGTCCCTCCGTCGCCCGGCGACGGCGGCCACGCCCGCGAGGGCAGTCCGGCGGAAGAGGCTGCCTCCCGAATCCCAGCACTCGGCCAGCGGCACTGGCGCGTCGTAGCCACCGCGCTGCTCGGGATCGCGCTGGCCGCCGGCGCCTACCTGGCGTCGCGCCACGGGCAGGCGGGCCGTCTGACCGAACAGGACACCATCGTCCTGGCGGATTTCAACAACACCACCGGCGAGAAGGTATTTGACGACACGCTCAAGCAGGCGCTGCGGGTGCAACTGGAGCAGTCGCCGTTCCTGAACGCCCTGTCCGACGAGCACGTAAGCCAGGAATTGCGCTACATGGGGCGCCCGCGGGATACGCGGCTCTCGGAGGACGTGGCGCGCGAGGTGTGCCTGCGGACGGCGAGCAAGGCTATGCTGCTCGGCTCCATCGCGACCCTGGGGAGCCATTATGTTTTGAACCTCAACGCCCTGAACTGCCAGAGCGGCGACTCGCTGGCCAGCGCGCTGGTGGAGGCCGACAGCCGCGAGCACGTTCTGCAAGCGCTGGGCGAGGCCGCCACCAAAATGCGGGGCAAACTGGGCGAGTCATTGGCCAGCATCCAGGAATATGACGCGCCCGTGGAGAAAGCCACCACCGCGTCGCTGGAAGCGCTTCAGGTTGACAGCCTTGGCCTCAAGGCCCTTTACGAACAGGGCGACGCCGCAGCGCTGCCGTTCTTCGAGCGCGCCACCCAGCTTGACCCCAGCTTCGCCATGGCCTGGGCTCGCGTAGGCAACATGTACTCCAACCTGAACCAGGCCAGCCGCGCGAATGCGCCCACCCGGAAGGCGTACGAGCTGCGGGACCGCGTGAGCGAGCGCGAGCGGCTGTTTATCGACGGCCACTACTACTGCTACGTTACGGGCGAGCTGGATAAGGCCACCGAGGTGTATGAACTGTGGAGCCGCACCTACCCGCGGGACGCCGGGCCCCATGTGATGCTCGGGAGCCTCTACAACACGATGGGGCGCCATGACCAGATGCTGGAGGAATGCCGCGAGGGCCTGCGTTTGGGCCCTAACGGAGTGGCCAGCTACACCAATTTGGCCAACGCCTACCTCACCTTGAACCGCTTCGACGACGCTCGCCACGTGCTGGAGCAGGCGCAGGCGCGAGGGCTCAACAGTCCCGCCCTCCAGATTTTCCTCTACCAGCTCGCCTTTCTGCGGGGTGACGCGGCGGAGATGCAACAGCGGCTGGCTTCAGCGATGGGCCACCCCGGCGCCGAGGACCAGTTGTTGGAGCATCAAGCTGATACCGAAGCCTACTACGGCCATCTCGCGAAGGCTCGCGAGTACACACTGCGGGCTGTCGGATCGTCGCGCGGAGACGGCCGCGAGGAGGCGGCAGCCACCTACCAGGCGGCCGGGGCCCTGCGCGAAGCGGAGTTTGGCGATGCGGGGCAGGCCCGCCGCGAGGCCGCCGCGGCCCTGGCGTTGGCCCCCGGACAAATGGTGCGCATCCTGGCCGCCCTGGCTTTCGCACAGGCCGGCGATGCCGCCCGGGCGGAAGGTCTTGCGGACGAACTCCACCGCCAGGCGCCCGTGGACACGGGTCTGAACGGCTATTGGCTGCCCGCCATTCGCGCCGCCTGCGAAATTCAGCGTCACAACGCGGCGCAAGCTGTCGAGCTGCTGCAACCCGCAACCGCACACGAATTGGGGGTTCCCACGCTCTTCTGGACCCTAAATGTCACCGCTTACCCGATTTACGTGCGCGGTAAGGCGGATCTGGCTTTGGGCCGGGGCAGCGAGGCTGCGACCGAGTTTCAAAAGATCCTCGACCACTCGGGCCTGGTCGGGAACGCGCCCATCGGCGCCCTGGCCCGCCTCGGCCTGGGCCGCGCCTACGCGCTCGAAGCCGGCGTGGGGGCGGTTCTTGAGCCCACCCAGCCAGGGCGCCCACCAGCGGCGCCCCCACAGCCAGACGCCCTTGCCAAGGCGCGCGCCGCCTACCAGGACTTCCTCACACTCTGGAAAAACGCCGATCCCAACGTCCCAGTCTTGCGGCAGGCGAAGGCAGAATACGCTCAAATCGAGCGGGCAAGTGCCCCGAAGCCGGCGACGGATCCCGCGCCGGCCCGCGGCGGCGGAGTATACTAACCCCGGGTAGCGGCAGTGTATCCGTCTTCCATCGCCGGCCGTCATTTTCGTCGCTGGGCTTACCGGTGTCTGTGCCTGGCGGTTCTGGGAATGTGCGTCTCGGCGCCTGGCCTGCGCACACCGCGCGCTCAACAGACTGCCAATCCCCCCGAAGTGCGAAGCAACGAGGTCCCCCCGCCGTTTCGGATTCAAGTCGAGCGCAACCTGGTCACCGTGCGGGTGGTGGTGCGCGACCCGGAAGGCCGCACCGTCGGCAACCTTACGCAAATCGATTTCCGGGTGCTCGACAACGGTAAGCCTCAAGAGATTTCCGGCTTCGCCGTGGAATCGACTACCGGCAACGCGGCGGCCCCAGCAGCGGCGCCTGCGGCAGCGCAGCCCGGCCCCGCGGCGACGGCCGTCGCGCATGCGGCGGCCCCGCCCCAGCGCTTCGTGGGACTCTTTTTCGACGACCTCCACCTGCCGACGGAGGCGGTGCAACGGGCCCGCAACGCCGCCTGGCGCTACGTAACCACCGAGGTGGGGACCGCTGACCGCGTGGCCCTTTTCACCGCGTCCCACCAGGACGATCTTGATTTCACCAGCGACCGCGACCAACTCCACGATGCATTGTTTCGCGTGGCGCCTCGCTCGCGCACGCTGCCCCAGATCAACGACTGCCCGTCGATAGACGAGTACCAGGCCTACCTGATCGATCAGCGGCGGGATCGCCAGGCGACGGGTATCGCTGTGGGAGATGGGCTTTACTGCGATTGCGTATCCAAGGACAACAACACCCCGGCGTGCACAATCGAGGTTCAGGACCGGGTGAGGTACGAATCCGCCCAGATTTGGCAAATGGCCGATTTGCAGGCGCAAGATTCGCTCGAGCGGATCGCGGCCGCTATCAACCGCCTGGCCGCCATGGCCGGCCAGCGCACGCTGGTGCTGGTCTCACCCGGCTTTTTGACCGAAACGCGCTCCGACGACATTGAAGCTCTCATCCGTGGCGCGCTCCGCGACGACGTCGTGATCAGTGCCATCGACGCCGTTGGGCTGGTTCCGTGGATGCCGCGGCAAGCGGAAGATCTCAGCCACCCCGAATTGGCAGCGCAGAAGGACGTCATGTATCAAATGGGCGAGAACATCTCCCGCGACGTTCTGGCCAACCTCAGCAGCGGTACCGGAGGGGTGTTCTTTCACAATAGCAACGACCTCAACGCCGGCTTTCACGAAACCGCGGCGGCTCCCGAGGTGGCCTACGTCTTGAGCTTTTCCCCCGCGGACTTCAAGCTGGACGGAAAATTCCATACCCTCAAGGTGAGCCTCAACACCAAGAAACCGTGGAGCATCGAGGCTCGGCGCGGATATTTCGACCCCACGCAGGCGCTGGCCCAGCAGGCCCCCGGCCAGGACCAGCTCGACAAGCTGATGTTCTCCCAGGACGAGATTCGTGTGCTGCCGGCAGAGGTGAGCGCTGAGACGGGGAAACTCGTACAGCCGCCCTCCACCCTCACGGTGGTGATCCACGTGGACGTTCGCGACCTGCAATTCCGCCAGGAAGCCGGCCGCAGCGTGAACACGCTGACGTTCGATACCGCGCTCTTCGACCGCGACGGCAAATACGTGAGAGGCAAGGAAGAGTCGTTTGACCTTCACCTGAAGGACGAGACTCTCCAGAAGTTCGCCGGCACCGGCATCTACCTCAAGACCAGTTTTCAGGTGGAGCCGGGAAATTACCGTATTCGCGAAGTGGTGCGCGACATCGTGGCGAAGCAGATGTCCGCGCTCAATTGCGAGGCGCAGGTGCCGGGCGCCAAGCCATCGGCCGCCAATTCAGGCAAACCGGCGACGAATTAGAGAGCGAGTAGCGGGCGCTGCAATTGCGGCTCGTCCAGATTGAGTCCGTGCGACGCGGAGCGCTCGACCTGCGCCAAGTCTGGCTCGTTCGGTCGATTAACGCCGGGAGCTGCGTTTCTCCAGATAGTCCGCCGGCGGCTGAACGAGTATGCCTTGAATAATCCTGCCGAAATAGACTCCGAAGTGCCGAACGTCGCCCGTGATGAGATGCGTTGCCTGCGCCTCCATCGCGGACAGCAGAATCGGCACGTCCTTATCCGGCAAGACGATTCCCCGAGGAAGCTCGCGCGGATTCACCTCGAAGAACTGGATGGCGCCGGCCAGCCTCGCCAGCCGGTCCCGTTGGGATTCCTCGCTGAGGTTGACTCTCGCCTCTTCAAAGGCGTAGCGCGAGGAGCACAGAACAACGTCCTTTAGTTTCCAGAAGTGAAGGAGGCCCGCGTTCGGCCGGTAGGCGGCAGAAAAGAGAACGTTGGCGTCGAGAAACAGGCGGTCCATCGATCGAGGAGCCATTCACGGCTACCTGGGCGGCCGGTGAGGGATGGCATCCGGATCGAGGTCCATCCTGGTCACTTCTTTTCGCGCCCGCCTGTAGTCTTGCCGGGTTGTGGCAGTGGAAAGGAGGAACTCCGCCTTTCGCTCGGGCGAATATTTTTCGACGGCCACCATCACAACCGGGCGGAGCAAGATGCCTTCTTCGCGCGCCTCGGCGGCCACCAGCATGCCTTCCTCGATGCCGTACCGTTTTCGCAGTTTGACCGGGACGATAATGGCCCCGCGCTTGCCCACTTTCACCGCTTCCATTCGGCAGCCTCCGAGGGTCAGTATATCAGATTGCCCGTAATCCGGGCTCCGTCGAGCGGGAGACGGGCGGCGGCTTCGCGTTTTCCCCCGGCGAGGCATTCGCCGCGCCATCAAATCGCTTGTCACATCCTGAGCCGGGCCGGCTCCTGAACGGAATCGGGCGTCGTCTACTTTGAGTAATCTAAGGTGTCAGCTTAGGTTCCTCAAACCCACAGGCTTCAGGGAATTCCAATTCAGAGGCCTCGGCGATTGCCGTGTGGCCCGCCCCCTAACCTCGCGCGACACGGGCGAACTTTTTCTGTTGACAGCCCTTAGTTACTTAAGGATAATAGTTACACAGCGAGTACATAACGCTGTCGGAGAGGCCACATGCCCGTCATGAATCCGAAGGTCGCGCCCGCCGCCATCCCGCCTGCTCTGCAGCCGGCGGAGCCGCCGGCGAGGGCGAAGCTCTCCGCCCGGGATCGACGATCAGCCGCGCGCAAACGGCGCACCGGGCCCCACACGGCTGCCGGCAAGCGCCGTGTCGCGCTCAACAGCCGCCGCAAGGACCTCTGCCCGGCGCCTCTGGAGCGCGAGCTGAAGGCGCGCGGCGAGGACGTGCGCGAGTTCCGGCGGCTGCACCGCGACCTGATCGGCTGGCTCCAGCCCGACGACGACCGCAGCCGCGTGGTGGTGGAAGGCCTCGCCGAGGTGTGGTGGCGGAAACGGCGGCGCCTCCGAAGCGCGGTGGGAGCTGTCGCACCGGACACCGGCAAGATCGACGCCGAAATCGATGAACTGCTGCAGCTTTTCGTGGGCGCCGTCCGCGACCGCCACCGCAAGTGGCGCAGCCGCCTGGAGCGCGTGTTAGGCCCGGGCCTTCGCGGGCCTTACTTCGTTCGCACAAGCATCGAGGCGCGCCTGGCGGCTCTTGGCGGCAAGCCTGAGCCGCGGCGCCGCGCGACTCGCAGTCGCAAGCCCGCCCCGCCGGTCGAGGAGCCGCGAAGCTGGATCGAGCGGATGCTGGCCAAGGCGCGGGAACGCCTCAAGGTGGCCTGGGCGGCGCGCGAGGCCGCCAGGGCTTCTTCGGCGCGCGGCGTGGCGCCGCCGGGTTGACCGGTCCGGCGTACCCAGACGCAGGAACGATGGCAGGAGCCCGCTCGCGTCCGGAAACGGCTTGTCCGCAGCCCGTTGGCGGGGGTCGCGAGGTGGTCCGGACTGAGTGGTTATGCCGCAAAACGGGCGACAGCGGCCTCCAAAACGAATTCGACACGAGATGTCTTTTATTATGAGTAGTTTAGAGGAAAAATCGCAAAACAATTTACAAGGCTTAAGTGGTTCATTGCATTGGAGATACCCACGAAAAAGCCAAAACGATTCGTTCGTGGGCGGTTCAACGAAGTTTGGGGAGCGCGGGATCGAAAAAACGAATTGGACGCTCGATGTGCTTTCGTTTGAACGAGATGAACGAAAAATCGCAAAACGAATTACAAGGCTTAACGTGCTCATTTCATTGGCGATAGGCTGCGATATGGCGATTCCATTCATTCGCCGCCAACGCGCTCTCCATAAGTCTTTTATTTTGAGCGGCAGTCGACAAAATGCCCAAAACAGAGAGTCGGCCCGCCGGTACCACCTAATTGCCGGGAGGCGGGCCGACTCAGCCGACAATCGGAGCGAGCGCCACCGAGGCCAATCCGGCGATAAAGAAGAGGAACATCAGCACCAGCAGGCGGACGGCGTCCGGCCCGGCGTCGCGAAATTCCTTCCAGACGAACACCCCCCAGACGGCCGACACCATCGTGGCGCCCTGTCCGAGCGAATACGAGGTGGCCGGGCCTACCATCTTGGCGTAAGAGGCGACGAAGTTCGAAATGGTCCCCACGCCCCAGATCAAGCCGCCGAGGACCCCGAACAAGTGCCAGGCCGTGCGCCCCGTGAAATAGTCCGCCAAGCGCACGGGCGGGCCGCTGATGGGCCTCCGCATGAAGGTGTAGTTCAGAGGAACGGTGCTCACCAGCACGCCGACGGCGAAAACGGCCGCCACCGTGTAGGGGCCGAGGTGGCCTTGGCCGGTGAGGGTCTTGGCCACGAAGGGGTAGAAGATGCCCATGAACACGCCGGCCAGCAGGCTGAGCACGATGCCCTTGGTGGAGACGCCGCGGTCCCGCGAAAGCTTGCGGTAGGCGAGCGCGTCGAGCACGATGGCCACCGTCACCAGCGCCACACCTCCGAACAGCAACAGCGGATTGCCCTTGGGGGTGATGGCATAATTCAGCACCGAGCCGATCACCAGCGCCAGGCCGATGCCGATGGGAAACGCCACGGCCAGTCCGGCCACCGCGATGGCCGCCACCAGCAGCAGGTTGGCGAGATTGAATACCGCCCCGCCCGCGAACGCCAGCAGCAGGTTGGAGTGGCTGGCCTGGGCCAAGTTCTGGAAGAAACTGTCGGGGCTCGCAGGGTCGGTACGCCCGAAGGTGAGGCCCACCACCAGCGCGCAAAGCAGAATTCCGGCGACGTAGTCCCAGTAGAAAAGCTCGAAGCGCCAACTCCCCACCGCCTTCTGGGTGTTGGCCCAGCTTCCCCAGCAGAGCATGCTGAGCACCATCATCACGAGGGCGACGCCGTAGACCTGAGGAATGAACATGGGTACCTCTTTGTGAGGCGCGAGGTGCGGGGCTTCAGGTGTCAGGTGCTAGGTGTCAGGTGTCAGATTTGCGGCGACCCAACTCCCCCCGCGGTCTGCGCGCCGGGTCTCGGCTGCGGCAGCCGGGCTGGCGGCCGTGCGCGGGCCTGGCGTCCAAGATCCTTGACACCTGAAAGCTGGCACCTGACACCTGACTCCTCACTTCGACTCGTCGAGCAGCTCCTGCAGGTACTGCTTCCAAACCGCCGCCACGGTGTGCGTTCCATGGCCGCGCGTCTGGTCCGAAATGGGCAACAGGACGAACTTGCCGCGCGGCACGCGCTTGATTTCGCGCTCGGCGATGCCGAGCTCCGGCGGGTTGATGAAGTCGTCGGCGGAGTTCACGAACATCACCGGCGCCTTGATCTTTTCGAGATTCGGCGAAGGATCGTAGTTGCGCGAAGCATCCACAGCGTAAATCACGTCGTTGGCGTCGTAATGCGGCAGGCGCGCCTCGATGAAATCGTGCAGGAACTTGTCGGCCTGGTCGCGCGTGGGATAGTTTTTCTGCCACTGAAGGGAACTGCTGGTGGCGATCAAGAGCACGTAGAGGGCGGAGCGCAAGCCCTGGATCGGCTCAACGGCGTAGTCGCCGTTCTTCCAGGCCGGGTCGAGCCGGATGGCGTCCATCACCTCTTCGCGCCACACCCGGTTGCGGCCCGCAATCGGCACTGGCAGGCAGGCCAGCGGCATGAGAGCGTCCATAAAGTCCGGGTAAGTCTCGCCCCACACCCAGGAGTGCATGCAGCCCATCGAAGTGCCCATGGCGAGGCGCAGGTGGTTCACGCCCAGGCCCTCGGTGAGGAGTTGGTGTTGGGCCGCCACCATGTCGTCGTAATCGTAGTGGGGGAAACGGGCCTTCAGGCCGTCGCTCGGCTTGCTGGAGCCACCGTGGCCGATGCCGTCGGGCAGGATAATGAAGTAGCGGGAGGCGTCGAGAAGCTGCCCGGGGCCGAAGAGCGCGTCCGCAAATACGGGCGACATGAATTGCCGCCCGGAGCCCGTGGTGCCGTGCAGGATGAGCACCGCGTTGGTCACGCGGCCGCCCGCGTCGCGCGCCGGCGCGCCCAGGGTGGCGTAGTGCAGGCGCAGCTCGGGGAGCGTTTCGCCGTCCTTGAAGTGGAAGTTGTGTACAACGAAGTCGCCCTCCGTCGGAGCCGGGACATTCGCCGCCGGAAGGGCCGGGAGGCCCACGGCGAGCGCCAGCCACAGTGCCGAACGCGAAAGAATCATTCCGGGAGTCTACAGGGAGAGGGCGCCGGGC
>DATJAQ010000134.1:0-10057 GCA_035516075.1 Terriglobia bacterium
GTCGTCGCTCGCGGCGTTGAAGGCGCTCTTGACTCCAGCGACGCTCTGGGGTGTGAGAGCCTGAAGCGGAGGCTGGCCGGCAGGCACCTTGCTGCCGCCGTAATAGTGCACAATCCCGCCCGCCAAAGCCGCGGCAAGGACTGCACTCAACATGTATCTGAGCTTCATTTGTTCACCGGGCCAGCAGGCTGGCCACCGCGTTTGCCAGGGCCTGCGGGAAGAAGATCGCTATCACAACGAAAGCCGTCGACGTCCACAGCGGCACGGACGCAATCGCGCTCGGTCGGCGCCGGCACTTTTTCGCCCGCCAGGCCTGGTAGAACCCATAAGCGATGAACAGGGACGACGCCCCCAATAGGTACGGTCGGGCAACAGTGAGAAACGTGGAGCTCTCGGCAATCCCTGCAGCAGCGACGAACGGCAGAAGGGGCCAGCAGCAACTGGATGCGGCGAGCACGCTCCCAGTCGCGGCGACACTGGCGATCGCCGTGCGCGCGCCTCGATGGCGGCCGGACCCGGCGACAAGGTCATCCTTCCGGATAGGTTCTGCCACGTTTCACAGCTCCCTGCGCGTTTCTCAAAGCCTTCCGAATCATTTCCTCGGCCGGCAGACCGCCTGAGTACAGACGGCAGCCGAGCCCCGATTGCGGTACGCATGTGGAGCCATCCTCGATGTCGAGTCCGTTCACTCGGATCGTCGGCGACCCGATGAATTTCAATGCCTCTGCTTCCGCTTTATCCTTTACCTCGATCTCGCCCACCTCAACCGCCAATCCTTCCTGCCGGAGAACGGCCTTGAGCCGGTCGACGGCGAGCAGATAGTTGGGACAGCCCGCCAAATATAGAACCTCAACCTTCATCGGAGCCTCGACGGGCAATTTCTTCGAGCACCGGGCAAGGCCCATGGTGCGCCGCTTCCCCGGCGCTCAGCTTCCGTTCGCACTGTCGCAGGCTTTCTGTGGGCTGCCGCTCCATGGCGCCGAGCCCCCGCAACCTGCTGCGAACATCGGTGAGTTTGGCCAGCAGCAGGTCGCGCACGTGGCCGCAAGCCCCGTTCTCGTCGTGCTGCAGAATCAGTAGCTCGCGGACTTCGGGAAGGGAGAACCCTAAGCGCTGTGCCCGGCGGATGAAATGAATCCGTCGAACGTCATTCGGGTTGAACCGACGAAAGCCGCCCTCGCTTCGCTCCTTGCGCTCCAGTAGGCCCCGCCTTTCGTAGAACCGGATGGCATCCACGCTCAGCCCGGTTCGCTCAGAGACTTTGCCAATCAGGATCCCTGTCCTTCCCATACGCTTCAAGGATACACTCTGGAGTTAGCTCCAGAGTCAAGCGCGAAATCCGCCCTGCGGCGGGCTGGCCCGACTAGGTCGCTCGTCGCTCTGCCAGTCAGCACCCGTACGCGACGCACGCCCGGCGCTTGCGAATCGGTCCTCGAGACCGGGTTTGCCGGAGGGCAGCGGCAGTGCTAGGCTTGCAGGGGAGAAAGTTCGTGAGGGTCCTGATACACACAATCGCGGCGGCGAAGCGGGCGCTCGCGCCCCTGTCTCTTCTCTTTCTTGGGGCTGTTATGCTGACTGGCGCGGTTCGCGCTTCGGGGGCAGCACAGCCGACGCTGCACCTGCTCGATACGAACGGCCGGCTCGTGGATCCCTTCCAAGGACATGCCCGCGCCACGGTCTTCATTTTTGTCCGCACGGACTGTCCCGTCACCAACCGCTACGCCCCGCTAATTCGCCGCTTGCACAAGGAGTTCACGCCGCGCGGGGTCGCTTTCTGGCTGGTTTATCCCAGCGCGCTGGCTACGACCGCGGCTATTTTGAACCATGATCGCGACTTCCAGTTTGACTGCCCGGCGTTGCGCGATCCGCACCACGAGCTGGTAAAGCTGACGGGTGCCGATATCACTCCGGAGGCGGTGGTAGTTGTGACGGGCCAGCGCATCGTGTATCGCGGCCGCATCGACAACCAATACGTCGATTTCGGCGTCACGCGCCCTGCCGCTACCACCCACGACTTAGCGGACGCCCTCGCGGCGACGCTCGCCGGCAAACCGGTGGCGGTGGCCAGCACCCGCGCGATCGGCTGTTACATCTCGGACCTGCCATGAGACGTGCCGTCCACCTCGGTGCCGCCGGGCTGTCTGCGGCTGCCGTGCTCGGTCTCCGTCTCGCGTTGGTTCCTGCGAGTCCGGCCGCACGTCCCGCATTGCCGCGCCCGCCCGATAGACGCGTGACGTTCAGCAAGGATGTGGCGCCCATCATTAACAAGAATTGCGCGCCCTGCCATAGGCCGGAGGAAGCGGGCCCTTTTAATCTCCTGACCTATGAAGACGTGCGTACGCATGCGCGGCAGATCGTGACGGTAACGGCCAGCCGCTTCATGCCCCCGTGGCTCCCCGAGCCCGGCTACGGCGACTTCGCCGGCGAACGTCGCCTGACCAGCGAAGAAATCGCAACCCTCGCGCGCTGGGTGGCGCAGGGCGAGGCGGAAGGCGATTCACGCGACCTCCCGCCCGCGCCCCGCTTCACTCCCGGATGGCAGCTTGGCAAGCCGGACCTGGTGCTGACCATGGCCCAGCCCTATCACCTCGCGGCCACCGGCGTCGACGTCTACCGTAACTTCATCGTGCCGGCAACGGTCACTACCACGCGCTACGTGAAGGCCATCGAGATCCGGCCCGGCAACCCGAAGGCGCTCCACCACGCCAACATCCTGGTGGATCCCAACGGCTCCTGCCGGCGCCTCGAGGGTCACCCTGGCGACGGCTTCTCTGGCATGGATGTTCGCACCGAGTCGGAGAGCTTCGATCCCGAAAGCCATTTTCTGTTCTGGAAACCGGGCAGCCAGCCCTACGTGGAGCCGGACGGCAGGGCTTGGGCGCTCAAGCCCGGAACCGATCTGGTGCTCAACATGCACATGCAGCCCACAGGAAAGCCGGAGACGCTCCAGGCCTCCGTAGGCCTGTACTTCACCGACATGCCCCCCGTGTACCATCCCATGCTGCTGCAACTTGAGCGCGATGGGAAGCTCGACATTCCGGCGGGCGATCCGAATTTCACGGTGACGGACAGCTTCACGCTTCCCCTGGACGTGGAGGTGCTCGGCGTTTACCCGCACGCTCACTATCTGGGCACGGACCTCGAGGGCTGGGCCACAAGGCCGGACGGCAGCCGCGAATGGTTGATCTGGATCAAGCACTGGAACCTCGACTGGCAGGGCGTCTACCGTTACAAGCGGCCCGTCGTGTTGCCGCGAGGCAGCGTGCTGCACATGCGCTATACCTACGACAACACGGAACGGAATCCGCGCAATCCCTTCACCCCGCCCCGCCGCGTGGTGGCGGGCAATCGGGCCACCGACGAAATGGGTCACCTCTGGGTGCAGGTGCTGCCGCGCCAAGCGGAGATTGGCGGCAAGGACTCCAGAATCATCCTTCAGGAAGCGATGATGCGCCACTGGCTGGCCAAGTATCCGGACGACTTTGTGGCTCACTACAATCTCGCCTCCGCTCTCGCCAGCGAAGGCAAGTTGGATGAAGCGGTCACGAACTTCGCCGAGGCGGCGCGCGCCCAGCCCACGGACGCCACGGCCGAGAACGGCTGGGGCGCGGCGCTCGAAGCGCAGGGCAACCTTTCCGCCGCTAGCGCCCACTACCGCGAGGCTCTGCGCCTGGAACCGGACGATCCGGACGCGCTTTATAACCTCGGGAACTGCCTCCTGCAGAGAGATGATTTCGCGGCGGCGGCGGAGCAATTCCGCAGGCTGGTTCAACTGAGGCCCGATGACTCCGGCGCGCGCGGCAAGCTGGCCCGCGCGCTGGGCGCGGCGGGTACCGTGCTGGCCGGCGAAAACCGCCTGGACGACGCCATCCGCGACTTCCGTGAGTCGTTGGCACTCGCGCCCGACAGCGCCGACGCCTATAACAACCTGGGCGGCGCGCTGGCCCGCAAAGGCGAGTTGGCGGAGGCGGAGACGGACTTCGAACGGGCCTTGCAGCTCAACCCCGGCCATTCGCAAGCGCGCAACAACCTGCGCCTGGTCCGCGAGGAGATGACGCGGCAGGCGGCGCCCCGGTAGCCTGCGTTCGTCACAAAGTACATCGGCGCGAGAATGGGAACGGCGCAGCCGCTGGCGGAATTTCGCGGATTTGGAAAGCCCTGAGTGGGGAGGTCTGGGCAGCGCCGGGCGAGCGAACTCGAGTCCGCGCAAAGCTGCCGAAGGCCACAGGCCGCGCCTTAGGTAGCCCGGCGCAGGTGCGGCTCAGCGTGGCGATAGTTCTGTTCGGCAGCGAAGCGATCGTGTTCGTTGAGGTACTCTTCGATGCCGTCGGTCAGGCAGCGCACGTCCGCCTCTTCTTCTTCGCCGCCCCACCATTTACGGGCTTCGATCAGGCGAGTCACGTCAGCCTCGGGGTCCCAACACAAGGCGATGTGCTTGTGGCGGGGAAACCAAATCACTTCCAGCTTCCCGGGGAACGGGCCGTCGTGGTCGAAGGGCCTAACCTGGTACAGCTTGTAAGGCTCGAGCGCCTGCGCCACCTCGTCACGAATGTTGTCCGCCGCAACCTCTTCGGGGGATTCTTCCAGGATTGTGAAGGTGGCATGATCGCTGCTCATCGCATGGTCCCCTTTCGGGCGAGAACGCCTTTCGAAGACGCCCGGCCCAGCCGAGAGTTACCCCGGGGCGTACGTTGGACGGCTCGCGGAGGTGACAGCACCGAGCCCGCCCCGGGGGCATTCGCCAGTCCCACTATGAATCAACCCACGGCTGGGGAAGTGACGGGCGTCACCGTTGGGAGTGACGCGGCGGGCGGGGCGGCCGTCGAGCCGCCGTTCGCGCGCGGAACTGCGCTCGTAGCCGTTGCTCCGGTGAGGGGGCCTGAGGCCGGGCCCCGAGGTTCGCGGCCAGGCGACGCCCCTCAAGGCGTCTGCTTCAGGCTGGCGTGATACATCGCGTCGAGCAGGTCTTGCGTATGCCCGTCGTAATCCGCATCGAGGGACCACAGGAAGGTCCCGCCCAGGTTGCGTTCCCAGTCCGAATACCATACCCGGTAAAACGTGGAAAACGGGTCGTCGTAGGTGATGAACCCCTGGTTCCCGTTGCTCCTCACCATGTAAGGCACTAGCGAAATCGGGTCGTAGCGGGTTTCCCAGCCGCCCTGGTTGATGCGCGGCTTGATGTAGGTTCCGTAGTTCTCGGAGAGCACGGTATTGTTGCAGGCTTTGCACGGGCCCCACAGTCCGTCAGAATTTGTGTAATAGTAGCCGTAGAACGGCGTGCCCATATTCAATTTGTCAGCCGGCAGGTGAATGCTGCCCAGATAAATGTCAGCCGCTTCCTTCACGCTGCCTCCCGGCTCGCACTCCCAGGGCTCCGGGTCGTGCGGATCGGGGAAGATGGGGGAGTTGAGCTGGCCGTCGTCGGTCCAGGGCCCCGCGCAGTCGTACATGAGGATGTTGAACTGGTCCAGCAGCGGTTCCACTTGGGAAAAGCCGTAGGCGCTGCCGCCCCAGGGCGCCACGTCGGCGGAAATCAGATACTGCGGCGAAGGGAGGACGGCGCGCAGCCGGGTCATCAAATTGAAGAACGCCGTACGGTCCGACTCGCTGGCCGGATACTCCCAATCGATATCCACGCCGTCGTACCCGTTGTGGTCGATGAATAGCTCCAGGTTCTGCACCAGGGTGGTGAGGACGGTATTGTTGTTGTCGAGGGCGGGGAAGTCCCCGCCGAGTAGCAGCAGCACTTTGTCGCCTGCGGCGTGCGCGTTCTGGATCAGCTCGGGCTCTAGAAATCCGTACGGCACGCTAAGGGCACCCGTCGAATCGAAGCTGACCCCGGCGTGATTGATCTGGGTGAGCTTGTGGAATGGAATCTGCGCCGAGCTGTAAGGCGGATCCTGGGCCCGGCTCCAATAGCCGTAGTCCCCCACCACGCGCTTGGTAAGCTGCTGGGTTCCGTCGATAGCCTGTCCGCGCGACGACGGTGGCGCCGCCATCACCGCCATTGCGATCATTACGAGAGCCGCCGCGCTCGCCGGGGCTCGCCGATGAGGTTTCATGGAAAGACCTCCCATAAGATGTCCACCTGCCACTGGGCGGCTAGCATTATACGTCCGGCTGCCGGCCAAACAAAGCAGCAGAATAGCGCCGGCGGGCCGGCTGGGGCCGCAACCGCGCCAAGGCTACAAACCCGCAAGTGGCAGCAAACGTTGCACATTCCGGCTTTGAACTGCCCGTTTCGAGTTTTTGGGTGCAAATCCTCAAACCTCTGAAACCAAAGGACATTCCGGCTTTTTCGCGCCGCATCCAGGCGGGCTGGCGGCGGCAGGGCGACGGTCCGCCCGCCGCACCGTGGCCGTTCGAGGTGCCTCAAGGGCCGGGGTGCAAATCGGTAAGCCATTCATTCCACTCCACATTCCGGCTTTGAACTGCCCCAGCGAACGTAGCGGCGCAGGCGCCCGAATAGCCCGCCCAGCCCGCCCAATCCCGCTGCCGGCCCGGCATCAGACGGCTCGTTCGGGTGGGCCGCTGCCACGAGGCGTGCCGTCCGCTGGGGCGCCACGCCAAATCGCCGCAACCCGTCCCCCGCCGAGCGATAGATCAACACTGCCACGTGCACCGCGCCGCGGCCGTCCCACTGCACCATACGGCCCACTCCGCCGCACGCTGCCGAGCGGCCGGGGCGGAGGCAGAGCGTCACGGTCACGTGCGGGGGACCTTTGCGCGAGCGCAGCAGGCGCAAGGGCGGCGGCAGAAAACCGCCGTGAGCCGCCACCCAGCGGCGAAACTCCGGCTTTCGCACTTGCCGCTCGGCCCAGCGCTTCGCCCTCCATATCCCGATGGCCACCGGCAGCACCCGCACGGTGGTCTCCGGGCCCTTAAACATCGCCTTGACGAGCGCCGCGTAGAGGCGGCTGAAGTCGAACTGGCGCGCGAGGCTCTGGCGGCTGAGCGACTCCAGAAATCCCCCGGCGTAGAACCCATCCCGCACCGCATTCTGGGCGATGCGCTGCTTGCCCGCGGAGGTCCGCGGCCCGGTGGACTTGCGGGCGTTGCGCCGGTTGGCCTCGATGAGGGCGGGAGTGAGTCGAGGGGACTTGCGTAACGGCATCAATTGCCTGCGCCAGCCGCGGCTTCGGGCCCCGGCCGGGATAATATGCCTCAGTCTTTAATGAAGGCTGGTATATTAACCCATCTTACTAAGGTTGTCAAGCCCTCTCGGGAGCAGCTCGCGGGCTCTCGAAACCCCAGCCGTGGAAGGGGGACCTACTGAGGTTCGATCATGGGCGTCGGCCATCCGGTCATTCACATCTCGGAAGCGGCCGGCCTCCAAGGCAGCTCCACCAGCCGGTTGCGCTCTGGGTGTTGCGGCGGAGGCTACGGTACCCCCAAAGGGCTGCGGCCTACTTCTCTGGGATGAAATAGCTAATGAGTCGGCGGCATTGGTGGAGGGTAGACCACTTCTCCAGGGCCAGGAGTGCGCCGAAGAAGACGGCCAAGATCAAGTAGGTTGCTGGATCGCCCGGGGCGCCGTTCGGGCTCGCCGGCGGGTTTCGCCAGGAGTACAGCCCCCAGAGAGTAAGTCCGATCAAATACGCTTCCGCCAGGAAATGGATGACGCCGGCGGCGGGCTGACCGGCGTAGAAATAGCCTCCGCCGGGCATCCAGAGGGCCCACCTGCGTAGCGTCCCCTCGCTTTTGAAAGTGATTCCGCACCGGGCACAGCGATCTTCGCCAGGTGTGAGCGCGGCCAGGCAGCCCGGGCATAGGGCAGACCACTCTGCTCCGGGTGAACCTCCGCCTCCGCCCTCCGCCACCAGTGCCGGCAGCAGCAGCATGACTTTCTTGGCGTCCGCGCGCTTCAAGCGCCAGAAGCGCTCGCTCTTTCCGCTTCGGAATCTGAGTTCGAGAGTCTGGTTGATCCCGAGCGCGATCTTTGCTTTGTCGAGGTCGCCCCAACGAACCACGCGCAGGCTACGCAACCAACCGCCCGCGCGGTTCACGAAGAAACACAGCAACCGGGTGTTGGTGAGCACCAGCGTCACGCGGCTGTAAAAGCGAATGTAGTAGCCCGCCGTCAATTGTTCGAGCACGCCGGGCCGAACGTCCGCCCGGGCCGCAAAGAGCACGGTCTCGCCCGGCTCGAGAACCCGTCCGAGCGCTTCGCGCAGACTTTGGACGGCGCACTCCACCCGCTCACGCAAGTCGTTGCGCTCGCGCCCTGAGCTATCGGTGTAAGCCGTATCGGCGCGCACCGTTACGCCATCGATCGAAACCAGGCGCGCGGGTTGGCTGGCCGGAGTAACTTCGCTCGCCATACGTCTGAGCTACAGTCCTCACTGGGTCTTGACGCGGCAGAGAGTATACCTCAGTCCCCGTCGCTCCGGGCAAGGACAGAGTTTGCAACCTTCAAGCGCTCCGTTTTTCCAGCCTGGGAGCCCGGCAAAGAACCGTAGGTTTCTCGAGGGAGTAACGTCGCGCCGAGCGATCCCTAGAGATTGGGCCGCTGTTTGTTTCCGCCAGGAGCCGGCTCCTCGCCGGCGCCTCGTAGCGCGTCCTTGAACCCGCGGATCCCCTTGCCCAGGCCCTGTCCGAGCTCCGGCAGTTTCCTGGGACCGAAGACGAGCAAAGCGATCCCGAGGATGAGAATAAGGTGCGTCGGTTGGAGCAAGCCATCGAACATGGTGAAGACCTCCCAAAAATGTGTTGGGCTGGGGGAGCGGGGCCGCCCGAAGCCTTCCGAGGCGCCGTCGAAGCCTCGGAAGCTCCGGACAGTCCCACCTTGTCCGGCCCTTGCGTGAAGCGAGCGGTACGCTTGCGCGCTTTCTCGTAGTTCGCCGGGATGGGCGCCGAGTGAAGCTGCCCGACGGAATCAGAGACTGCTACTGCCCGCGCCGGGCCGCATCGGCCTCAGCGGCGAGTTGCTGTAGCTGTGCGAAGAAGTCAGCCGATTGACCGATGAAGAGCCCGTCGGCCGTCAGCGCGTTGAGCGCGCCCATGGCTGCTCCCGTGGTCTCCGTCGGACGAACGATCGAAACGGCCGGGAACTTCCGGCTGAGGAATGGGCAGGGCTCCGGCATGATCAAGTTAGTCTGGAAATCCTCCCCAAGGGCCGAGCGCCCGTTGAGTTCGGGAAACCTCAGACCGTTGGTGGTGTCCGTGAGACGGATGTAGTTGCCGGCCTTGTCATGCCAGGTCTGAAAATGCGCCGTCTCGGTGGGGCCGATGCTGAGCAAGATCCGCAGCACCTCCACACTGGTCACGCGCTGAGCCAGAGAGGGATAAAGGCTCGTCCCGCCCTGCTCGATGAAAGCAAAATGGAACCCCGCCGTGTTGGCGATGGCCTGGATGTGGTCGTTCGGAGCGAGATCGGCGTCGCTCCTGGGAATGGCAGGAAACTGCCCACGGTGCAGATCGGGGATTGCTTGGGGAAACGCGAAACTGGGATCGAGATCGGGATTATGGCCGCCATCGCGATAGCGAGTCCAGAAACTTGTGTCGACGGTGAGCTGCATGAGATTGGTGAGCCGCCCGATCTGCTGAGCCCCGGTGGCCTGGCTGCTCGGCAAGGTGCGGAAGGCGTCGAGGTTGACGCTCTGCCCGCCCTTTGCTGTCAGGTAAGCGTTGATGAACTCGAAGTGGCTCATCTCGTCTTCGGTGTTGTCGTGGATGTACTGGTCCATGTCTTCGTCAAGCTGGCTGAGGGCCTCGGTGTAGGTGGCATTGCCACTGCCCCCGGGTACTTCGGCGTCCTGGATGCCGCCGAGCTCGTTGTATTGTTGCCATAAGTCGGTCTCGATGATTTCCGCGGCCGACAGGAACCGCAAAATAGCCTCGTCTCCCTTGGTGAGCGAGCCAGCGCTCACTTCGAGTCCTTCGCCAAAAAGCGACAGGCCGCTCGAGAGCAGCCCGGCGCCTACGCTCGCTGTCCCGGCGGCGGCCAGTCCCGTTTTCATGAACGAGCGGCGGTTGGCCGGGGCCTTCAAATTGTTCAGCAGGTCTTTCACAAGCATCCTCCTTATATAAGTTGTAGTGCAGGTCGAAGCGTCGCGGT